>CAZSNA010000004.1:0-10659 GCA_964607825.1 uncultured Fibrobacteraceae bacterium
GGCTCGCTCGAGTTCCGGGCCGCTCCGCCCTCCTGGCTACGCGGCCCTCCGCACGCCCCGACGACGCGCCCCCCTCACCCCACACGATCAAGGGTCTTCGTACCCGCCCCGAACGGGCTACTCCGCTTCCCCGTACAGGGACATGATCACGCCATCGCCGGAGCCCCGGCGGTCTGTCGGGGATCCCCGCACATGTACCAGTCATCATCGATGAGGCTTCGGGGGGAGAGCCCCCGCGGTACCGGGGGACGAGCGAAGATCCCTCGTACCTACGTCTACCAATAGTGATGAGCGTGGAGCGGTGGAGGTCAGGTAGGCCCAGGTAGGGACAGCCATCTCGGGGTGTGCGCAGGGCCGCGCAGCCAGGAGGGCGGAGCGGCCCGGAGCCCAAGCGAGCCCGCACAGGAGGTGCGGGCTCGCGTCCCCGAGATGGCTGTCCCTACCTGGGCCTACCTGACCGGCCCACGGCCCCATGCCTCATGACTAGATCGCCAGATGCAGGTACGTCCGGATCTCCCACTCGCGCCCCGAGTCCAATCCCTCGGGATACAGCTCCTGATACCCGGGCTCCGCCGCCCCTTCGGGCATGTACCGCGGCGAGTACCGGTCGAGCGTGCGGTAGGTCGCGCGCACGCCGATCATCGTCTGCGGGTACCCGAACCACTTGGGCTTGCCCAGGGTGTAGGACAGGTCCGCGACGGCCTGCAGGGGGTAGGTCAGGTTGTGGTCGCGGTGGTAGTCGTAGGGGCCGAAGTCGTCGAACTTCAGGGCGCCGAAGACGGCCACCGACGGCCAGGCGATGCGGGCGTCCGCGCCGAAGCGCCTGGTCAGGCGGGTGTTGTCGCCGTTGGGCTCGGCGGGGCCGAACCAGGCGTGGCCGATCATGCGGGCCGTGCCGAAGTTGCTGACCACGCGGGCGTGCACCTCCCACAGGTCGCGGGCCGGCGTGCTGCCGGGGAAGGCGTAGATGTCGCCGGTCTCGGAGAAGAACAGCCGGGAGTCGGCGGTGGTGTGGTGCCGCTTGAAGACCAGGCCCAGGCTGCCGGCGAAGGCGGCGCCCTCCTGCACGTCGTTGTCCCATTCCCACATCCAGGTGGCGGGCTGGGAGTCGTAGGTGATCATCAGCTCGGCGGCGGAGGTCTCGCGGTTCCAGATCACCGCGAAGGGATCGGACATCCAGTTGCGCGGACGGCCGGGCGTGCCCGCCAGGTCGCTCGAGTGGGGCATGGGGCCCACGACGGGCTTCTGCCACAGGAAGTTGGGGCCGAACTGCCAGTTGCCCATGTTCACGGCCAGGCCGGTCAGGGCGTTCATCTGGTTGCCCTGGCCGCTGTCCTTCAGGGTCCAGCCGGTGAAGGTGTGGGTGTAGGACGGGCCGGCCTCGGCCACCAGGCCCATGTAGGCGCCCTGGCCGTACCAGTGCCAGCGGCCCTTCTCCCACATGAGCTTGGCCTTGAAGCCGAGGGTGTCCTCGTCCTTGATCGTGTCGGTCTTCACGTCCTCGGCCGCCACGGGGCCGCCGGCGTCCAGGACCTCGTCGGAGACCAGCTGGAAGCTCTCGCCCACGCGCGGCTGGCCGGACCAGAGCACGCCGCCCTCGAAGGCGAAGGGCCCCAGGCGGCGCTTCATCTGCAGCGAGGCCTTGCGGGTCTTGCGGACCGGGATGGCCATCGAACTGGTCAGGTCGGTCTGCTGGGTGAAGTCCTCCTGCACGACGCCGGTCCAGTCGGTGCCCAGGAAGGAGCGCTGGTACTTGAGGAAGATCGCCGGGTTGGCGCCCCACCACAGCTGGGGTCCGAAGGCCAGCTTCGCGCCGTTGAACAGCTTCTTGCCGGCGAGTTCGAAGCCGATGGGGGCCATGCCGTTGTACATGTCCACGTTGTCGCCGTAGTAGGCGTCGCGGTAGAGGCAGAAGAAGTCGCCCTCGTACTGCCAGTGCAGGTGCCCGGTCCGGTAGAACGCGTTCAGGTTGAACCAGCGGTCGTCCCAGCTCAGGCTGCCCTGGTACACCTTGACCCGTTCGTGGGACCAGAGGTCGGCGCGCTCGCCGTGGATGTCCTCCACCGCGACCGGGCGTCCGTGGTTCTCGTAGAAGATCTCGTCGATGGGGTTCTCGGGCACTTGTCCCAGCACGTTGATCGACAGGTTGCCGATCACGCCCTCGTTGGGCTTGGCCTCGATGTCCACGTAGAAGGACTGGCCCTGGTCGAAGCCGCGGTAGGCGGGGTACACGCCGTCCAGCGGTTCGGTGTTGGGCGGCGTGGTGACGTTCTTGCCGCCGGTGCTGTAGGTCTCGAACTCCATGCGCATCCCGGAGATGCGCACCTTGCTCAGGGTGTCGGTGACCAGCGCGGCCGCGTCGCCGCGGGCCTCGGTGGCGCAGGCCATGGGGATGATGCAGGCGAAGTGCTGCCGGATCGCTTCCAGGTCCGTGTCCTGGGCGTAGGGATCCAGCTTGTAGGCGTCGCGAAGGGCGTAGTAGGCGGCGCGGGGGTAGACGTCGTAGATCCCGTCCACGCCCGGGAAGCCCTTGGCGCAGATGCCCCACCACTCCTCGTTCATGTTGTTCTGGCCCTCGAGGTAGTCCACGGGGTAGCCGCCGTTGGGCCAGGAGGCGTTGGTGTCGTGGACGTCGAGGTTGGAGGTCTGCTGGTACTTCCACCAGCCGTCGCTCCACTGGAAGGTCATGCCGCCGATGCAGTTGCCCACGCGTCCCTTGCCGGCGGACATCTCGTAGATCTCCTGCCACTGGCCCAGGAGGAAGCGGGCCTGGGTGAGCTGGTCCTCCTGCATGGTGATGGCGTTGAAGGCGTCGCAGCCGAATTCCGTGTACATGACGGGCACGTCCAGCTTCAGGTCGACCTCCTCGTAGAGGTCGCGCGCCGAGATGCCGCGGTAGACGTTGGTGCCCAGGATGTCCAGCCCCTTGCATTCCTCGGCGATGATGTCGATGTAGCCCAGGTCGCCGTTGGCCATGGCCACGGGACGGCCCTGGGGATCGAGCTCGTGGAGGTCGTCGATGATCATCCCGAACATCTTGTACATGTAGCGGGCCTTGTAGGCCCAGCGCTCGTCCTCGGGCAGGGCCTCGATCTCGAAGGACGACCAGTGCAGCCCGTAGTTGTTCTCGTTGCCCAGCAGCCACATGAGCATGCCGCGAGTGTCCTTGAACTCCTCGACCAGCGCCGCCATCTCCGCCCTGATCATGGCGATCACCTTGGGATCGCTGTAGTCGGTGGCCGGCACCCACACGCCGTCGATGGTCAGGCCGTAGCGGCCGAGGGTGTGGTTGACCACCGTCCAGATGCCGTAGTTGTCGTAGATGTACTCCACCCAGCGGGGCGGAATGCCCACGTAGTGGCGGATCACGTTCACGCCCATGCCCTGCAGCAGGGACATCTCCTTGTCCAGGGCCGCCTTGATCATCTCGTCGGAGTGACCGAAGAAGTCGTAGTTGTAGTTCTGCCCGATGGGCATGTAGCCCCAGTTCATGCCGAAGACCATGAGGTCCTCGCCGTCCACCTGCAGACGGTGGCCGCTGTCGTCGGAGACGACCTCGACCTTTTGCAGGTCCGCGGCGACGGTGGTCGTCGCGAGGACCAGCAGGAGGAGCAGGGCCCCGAACGGGGCGGCGAGGCGGCGCGGGTCACGTGAGTTCGACACGGGAGTCTCCTTGGCTGGGGGAGGGCGCGGCAGCGTCGACGGCGTTGGCGGTCGCGACGTCGCGATACCAGGCGGCGCTGTCCTTGGGCAGGCGGTTCAGGGTCTCGGGCTCGACGGCGTACAGGCCGAAGCGTTTCGTGTAGCCGAAGCCCCATTCGAAATTGTCCAGCAGGGACCACTGGTAGTAGCCGGCGACGGGCGCGCCGTCGGCGATGGCCCGGTGGATGGCCGACAGGTGGCCCCGCAGGTAGTCGATGCGGCGCGTGTCTCGGATGCGGCCGTCGGCGTCGACGGGATCGTCGTAGGCCGCGCCGTTCTCGGCGATCAGGATCTTGTCGGGCGCGTAGTCGCGGGCGACGCGCATCAGCCCCTCGTAGAGTCCGTCCGGGTAGACTTCCCAGCCCATGTCGGTGAGCCGGTCCGCGGGCGCCGCGGGCACGGCGACGGGGCGACCGTCCTCGCTCACGTCCATCCGCACGGGGCTGTAGTAGTTGACGCCCAGGAAGTCCGTCGGGGCGGCGATCTCCTCGAGGTCGCCGTCGGCGACGAAGGGCGGCCGGCCCGTCTCCAGGGACAGGTGGCCCGCGTTCACGCGGTCGCGGACGGCGTCTTCGGGGTAGCCGCGCCCGTGCAGGGGGTCGAGGTACCAGCGGTTGAAGAAGCCGTCGAACCAGCGGGCGGCGTCGCGGGCGGCATCGGTGTCCGCGGCCGGATAGGCGTGGCAGTAGTTGTGGACCAGGCCCACCTCGGCCGCCGGCGACTCGGCGCGGATCGCCGCGCAGGCCCGGCCGTGGGAGAGCAGCAGGTGGTGGGCCACGCGCAGGCCCTCGGGGGGGGCGAGGTGCCCGGGCGCGTGGTGGCCCTCCTCGTGGCCCAGCGTGGCGATGCACCAGGGCTCGTTGTGGGTCGTCCAGGCGGGCACCCGGTCGCCCAGGCGCGCCACGACCAGCCGCGCGTAGTCGACGAAGCGGTCGACGGTCTCGCGCTCGGCCCAGCCGCCGCGGTCCTGCAGGGCCTGGGGCAGGTCCCAGTGGTAGAGGGTGGGGAAGGGGGTCAGACCGGCCTCGAGCAGGCCGTCGACCAGGGCGTCGTAGAAGTCGAGCCCAGCGACGTTGGCGGGTCCGACGCCCTCGGGCTGGATCCGGGGCCAGGCGATGGAGAAGCGGTAGCCGCCCAGGCCCAGGCCGCGCATGAGCGCGACGTCCTCGCGCCAGCGGTGGTAGTGGTCGCAGGCCGTCTCCGTGTCGGAGCCGTCGCTGATCTTGCCCGGCGTGGCGGCGAAGCGGTCCCAGATGGATTCGCCCCGGCCGCCCTCGTCACGGCCGCCCTCGATCTGCTGGGCGGAAGTGGCGACTCCCCATATGAATCCGTCGGGAAAGTGGTGACGGGCCATGTCCTGTCGGTCCCTTCGGCGTCTGCGGCGAAAAAATTGTACCCGAACGAGAAATAATCTTTGTTCGGACTCCGAACATAGTGTATGATAATGGTAGCTCTGTCAAGACGGGATTCGCTCCGGCTCGTGTGCGCCCCTGAGCATCCCGCAACCGGATTCGATTCTTCAACGGGAGGCCACCCCAATGCAAGCCAAGACCCTCACAGTCCTCGCGGCCGCCTCGCTGCTCTGTCTGGCGACCGTCGCCGGCGCCGCGCTGACGACCTACACCCAGGACTTCGAGTCCATGATCCAGACCGATCCCGTCGCCCTGAGCAACGACGGCTGGATCATCTACGGCAACGTCTACACGGCCGCCGAGGACTGGATCTACGGCTACGGCACTTTCCCCGCCCCCAACCACAACCTGGCGTTCAGCAACCTCGTCATCGGCGAGGGCGGGGACGACCAGGGCCTGCAGCAGCTCTCGATCTTCAGCGACTACGAGAACCTCGACCATGCCAATCCGGACCGCCTCATCGAGTCCAACGTCTTCCAGGAGCAGGTCATCGCGGCCATCGACCTGGGCAAGACCTTCCGCTTCTCCGTCCAGGCCAAGCGGGGCAACATCTCGGGCAGCTCGACCGCCCACATCTTCATCAAGACCATCGATCCGTCCAACAACTGGGCCATGACCAACCTGATCGTCGAGGAGATGACGGCCATCCCCGACACCTGGGGCGGCTATTCGGTGCAGCTGGACATGGGCGATCCCGCGTTGGAGGGCCAGTATTTCCAGTTCGGCTTCATGTGCGTGGCCTCCCAGTACGAGCCCTCGGGCATCGTCTACGACAACGTCGTCTTCGAGGAGTTCGACCCGACCGACGCCTCCACTCCAGCGCTCGGCGCGACCCTGTCGGCCAACTACCCGAACCCGTTCAATCCCTCGACCCGCATCGAGTTCTCCCTCGAGCGCGCGGGCGCGGTGGACCTGTCGGTGTACGACCTGACCGGTCGTCGCATCGCCACGCTGGAGCGCGGCGTCCTGGCCGCCGGCGATCACGCCGCCACCTGGAACGGGCTCGCCGACGACGGCACCGCCGTGGCCTCCGGCCAGTACCGCTACGTCCTGGAGACCGCCAAGGGCCGGACGTCCCGCGGCATGGTTCTGCTGAAGTAGGAGCAGGAGCACCTTGGAGAGCCGCCCATTTCGCGAATTGCGGCCGCACCCGGCCGAAGTCCCGCATCCGTCGCCCGACGGCGCCTTCGTGACGCTCGACGGCGAGACGTACTACCGCATCTCGGCCTATCATCGCCTGGCCCCGTTCATGATGAGCCTGGCGAGCGACACCGACCTGTGGATGTTCGTGACCTCCGGGGGCGGGCTGACGGCCGGCCGCGTCGACGCGGAGGGCGCCCTCTTCCCCTACCTGACGGTGGACCGTCTCCATGACGCCCACCACCACACGGGCCCGCTGACCCTGGTGCGCCTCGATCACAAGGACGGATCGAAGCGCATCTGGGCCCCGTTCGCGGATCCCGACCCGCCGGCGCGGGTCGAACGCAACCTCTACAAGAGCGTCGTCGGCAACCGCCTGGTCTTCGAGGAGATCGACCCCGACCTCGGACTGGCCTTCCGTTACGGCTGGGCGGGTTGCGACGCCTTCGGCTGGGTCCGCACCGTGACGCTGGAGAACCTGAGCGGCGCGCCCATCGAGGGCGCGCTGCTGGACGGCCTGCGCAACGTGCTGCCCTGGGGCGCCCCGCTGGGGCTCCACCAGACCTCCAGCAACCTGGTCGACGCGTACAAGCGGGTCGACGTGGACCCCGACACGGGGCTCGGCGTCTTCTCCCTGACCGCCGGCATCACCGATCGCGCCGAGGCCCTCGAGGTATTGCGGGCCAACGCGGTGTGGTGCTGCGGCCTGGAGGATCGCCGCGTCCACCTCATGGCGGACATCCCCGCCGCCTTCCGCGACGCTCGCCTCCTGTCCGAACAGACGCGGCTCGCCGGAGCCCGCGGCAACTACTTCGTGAGCGCCGGCCTGTCGCTGGCGCCCGGCAGATCTCGACGCTGGCACTTGGTGGCCGACGCGGGCTGCGATCATCTCCGCCTGTCCGAACTTCGTCGAAACCTATTGGCGCCCGACGGCCTGGACGAGCGGGTAGACGCTTCCCTGCGCCGCGCCACCGAGAGCCTGCGCCGGAACGTGGCGGCCGCCGACGGCCTCCAGCACACCGGCGTGCCCGAGATCTCCGCCCACCACTTCGCCAACGTGCTGTTCAACAACATGCGCGGCGGCGTCTTCGACGCGAACTACGAGGTGCCGGTCGCCGATTTCGTCGACTTCCTCGAGACGCGCAACCGCCAGGTCGCCCGCCGCCACCGCAAGCTGCTGGCGGCGCTGTCGGCCGAGGTCGTCTCCGAGGACCTGCTGGGCCTGGCGCGGCAGACCGGCGATCCCGACTTCGAGCGTCTCTGCCACGAGTACCTGCCCCTGCATTACGGCCGGCGCCACGGCGACCCGAGCCGTCCCTGGAACCGCTTCTCCATCCACGTGCGCAACGGCCATGGCCGGCGGGTGCTTAGCTACGAGGGCAACTGGCGCGACATCTTCCAGAACTGGGAGGCGCTCTGCGCGTCCTATCCCGGATTCCTGACCGGCGTGGTGGCCAAGTTCGTCAACGCATCCACCGTCGACGGCTTCAATCCCTATCGGATCACCCGCGAGGGCGTGGACTGGGAGGTCGTCGAGTCCGACGATCCCTGGAGCAACATCGGCTACTGGGGCGACCACCAGATCGTCTACCTGCTCAAGCTGCTCGAGGGCCTCGACGCCCACGAGCCGGGCGCCCTGGCCGACCTGCTGAACCGCGACGTCTTCAGCTACGCCGAGGTCCCCTACGCCATCAAGCCCTACGCGGACATCGTCCGCGACCCCGGCGACACCATCGATTTCGACGCCGAACGCGACGACCGCATCGCCGAGCGCGTGGCGTCCCTGGGCACCGACGGCAAGCTGCTGCGCGACGACGCCGGCGCCGTGGTGCACGTCAACCTGCTGGAGAAGCTCCTGGTCCCCATGCTGGCCAAGCTCTCCAACCTGGTCCCCGGGGCCGGCATCTGGATGAACACCCAGCGCCCCGAATGGAACGACGCCAACAACGCCCTGGGCGGCGGCGGCGTCTCCGTGGTGACCCTGGGCTACCTGCGCCGCTACCTCGTCTTTCTCGTCGACCGGCTCGACGGAACGGCGCAGGAGGCCCTGCCCGTCTCGGCCGAGGTGGCCGGCTGGCTGGCGCGCCTGGGGGAGATCTTCGCGGGCGAGACGCCCGACGCGGCCGACGACCCCGTCGTCCGCCGCCGCATGCGCGACGCCCTGGGCGAGGCCTTCTCGGACTACCGCGCGACCGTCTACGCCGACGGCCCCGGCGAGCGCGTCGAGCTGCCCGTGACCCGGGCGCTCGAGGTCTGCCGCGCGGCCCTGGACTGGGTCGACGCCGGCCTGCGCGCCAACCGCCGCGAGGACGGCCTCTACCACGCCTACAACCTGCTGGCGGACGCCGCCGACGGGGAGGGCCTGGAGATCCGGCGCCTGCCCGAGATGCTCGAGGGCCAGGTCGCCATCCTGAGTTCCGGCCTGCCCGACCTGGAAGAGTCGCGGGCCATCCTGGAACAGCTCTACGACAGCGCGCTCTACCGCATGGACCAGCACAGCTTCATGCTCTACCCCGAGCGCGAGCTGCCCGGCTTCCTGGAGCGCAACGCCGTGCCCGAGGACCGGGCCCGCGCCGTGCCGCTGCTGAACGACCTGCTGGACGCCGGCGACGGCTCCATCCTGGCCCGCGACGCCGACGGCGTCTGCCGTTTCCACGGCGACCTGGGCAAGGCCGACCACCTCGAGGACGTCCTGGACGCCCTGGCCGACGGCGACCTCGCCGACGCGGCGGCCCGCGACCGCGAAGCGGTCCTCGCCCTCTTCGAGGAGACCTTCCAGCACAGTTCCTACACGGGCCGCTCGGGCGTGATGTACGGCTACGAGGGTCTGGGCTGCATCTACTGGCACATGGTGGCGAAGCTGCTGCTCGCGGTGCAGGAGCTCGTCCTGCGCGCCGAGCGCGAGGGGGCGCCCGCCCCGCTGCGCGACGACCTGGCCGGTCTGTACGTGCGCATCCGCGCCGGTCTCGGCTACCACAAGAGCGTGTCGGAGTACGGCGCGTTCCCCACCGACCCCTACTCCCACACCCCGTCCGGCGGCGGCGCCAAGCAGCCCGGCATGACCGGGCAGGTGAAGGAGGAGATCCTCACCCGTTTCGGCGAGCTCGGCGTCCGCGTGGCCGACGGCCGCGTCGCCTTCCGGCCCACGCTGCTTGAAGAGGCGGAGTTCGTGACGAGCCCCGAGCGCTTCCGCCACTACGACGTGCGCGGCGAGGCGCGCACCGTCGAGGTGCCCTCCGGCGGCCTGGCCTTCACCTACTGCCAGGTGCCGGTGATCTACGTGCGTGGTGCGGGGGAGGCCCGGATCCGGGTCGAGTACCGCGACGGCGCCGTGGTCGAGTTCGACGGCGACATGCTGGACGAGCGGGTCAGCGGGGATCTCTTCTCGCGGAGTGGACGGATCGGTCTGATCCGCGTCGATCTCCCGTAGCATCCCAGGAGCCACTCGGCCCATACGCCTCGAAACGAAACGCCGGCTCTCATGGAGAGCCGGCGTTGACGTTCCCGGTCATGAAAAGGCCCGGCCGAACGGCCGGGCCTTTCCCTCAGGAGGGTATAGGTCAGGACTAGCGGAACATAGCCTTGACGGAACCCCACTCGGCATCGTCGTTGGCGACGGACTCGGGACCGATGACCATGGTGCCGAAGGGACCGATGTCGGTGAACCACACGTTCACACCCTGGGTCTCGATGCCGTACTGCACATGGTTGTCGACGGTGCTGGTGATCATGGCGGAGACGTTGAACGGGCCGGAGTGACCGGTCAGGTCCAAGTAGGTCTCGCTGATCAGGCCCCAACCCGGGTCGAACTCCTTGATGAACGCCCGCACCGTGTGATCGGTGAAGGTGTCGGAGATCACCGACGCGCTGAAGATCAGCAGGTCGCCGTTCAGGGAGCCGTCATGGACCTCGGCCATACCGCTGGCCTGCATGATCTTGTTGCCGGGGGCACCCGGGCCGCCGCAGTCGGGGGGCACGGCGCCGCCGACGCACTGGTACCAGTACTCGTTGGGATCGCCGATCTGATTCGGCTCCAGGACCAGCTGAGCGCCGTCGAACCAGTAGACCAGGTCGGCGAAGCCCCAGCCGCTGCCCCACGCGTAGGTCATGTCCAGCTCGAACACGTGCATGTAGCCGGCGGTGAAGGTCATGGGATCGACCGTGACGACGTTCTGGGCCACGGCGAGGGGGGCGACGAACATCAGCAGCGCGAAGAAAGCAACGATAACACGTGTCTTCATCTCTGCGACTCCTTGTGTTGGGTGACGGGTCACCGAAGTTCCGAGCGAAGTATTCAGATTCCTGGACTTCTACGCCAGTGATCGCCAACCCTCTTGCTGGCGCAGCTCCTGAGTACTTCTCGACCCGAATATTGTACACTATGTTCGGTAACCGAATCAAGCCC
>CAZSNA010000004.1:10759-85152 GCA_964607825.1 uncultured Fibrobacteraceae bacterium
CTTTTTCATTTTTCTTAAAAAACTTATCCTGGACTTTGCATCCG
Source organism: uncultured Fibrobacteraceae bacterium (assembly GCA_964607825.1). Lineage (GTDB taxonomy): Bacteria > Krumholzibacteriota > Krumholzibacteriia > LZORAL124-64-63 > LZORAL124-64-63 > JAHIYU01. The sequence goes on from CAZSNA010000004.1 coordinate 10,804, forward strand.
AAAACTTGACCGATCGGTGCTACGGTTCCGCTGGAACCTCATTTTTCCGATCGCACGGATCGGCGTTATTCGTCCGGATTTCTCAAGATCGCAACTCCGTCGATTCCAGCGATTTCCGAAGATGTCGGGCAGACGGATCGATAATCCGCCGATATAATCCGCTTGACCGCCCGCTGGATTCCGGGTACTTTGTTCGGGCTACGTACAAAGCTGTTCCAGCTGGTTCCACTCCGAACGGATGGCCGGAAACGAGATGAGATCATGAGCGCCTCCGCCCGCACCAAGACGGCCCCCGAGGACCGCATCGCCATGTCCCATCGCCTGGCCTACGGGGTCGGCGCCTTCGTCAACAACCTGCTCGGGGCCGCCAGCGGCGGCATGATGATCGTGCTGAACCTGGGCCTGGGCATGGACCCCAAGCTGGTCGGCTGGCTGGGCGCCCTGCCGCGTCTGACCGACGCCTTCACCGATCCGATCATGGGCTACGTCTCGGACAACACGCGCAGCCGCTGGGGGCGTCGCCGGCCCTACATCTTCTGCGGCGCCATCATCACCGCGATCCTCTTCGCCCTGCTGTGGCGGCTGCCCCCCGGCCACTCCGAGACCTTCTACTTCGTGTACTTCCTGGTCGGCTCGATCCTCTTCTTCATGGCCTATACGGTCTTCGCCACGCCCTGGGTGGCGCTGGGCTACGAGCTGACGCCGGACTACAACGAGCGCACGCGCCTGATGGGCACCCAGAACTTCATCGGCCAGCTCGCCTTCACCGTCTCGCCCTGGTTCCTGCTGATCATGAACTCGGGGAAGTTCTTCGTGGACGAGGCGGGCGAGCCCGACCAGGTGGCCGGCGCCTTCGGGCTGGCCGTGGTGATCGGCATCGTGGTCATCGCCCTGGGCCTGATCCCGGCGATCTTCCTGCGCGAGCGCATGGCGACTGTGGCCACGGCCGAGCTGGACGCCCGCCCCCGTCCGGGCTTCGCCAAGAGCATGTCCGCCTTCTTCAAGGGCTTCGCGATCACCATCAAGTCGCGGCCCTTCCAGAAGCTCTGCGCCACGGCGTTCCTGGTCTTCAACGGCTTCATGCTCGTGGCCTCGTTCCAGTTCTACGTGATCATCTACTACGTGATGGGCGGCGACGAGGTGGCCGGCGCCAAGTGGGCCGGCCTGGCGGGCACCATCGGCGCCGTGGCCAACTTCGCCATCGTGGCGGGCATGGCCTGGCTGGGCACCCGCATCGGCAAGCGCCGCGCCCTGCTGCTTTCGATCGCGGTGTCCATGGTCGGCTTCGCCCTGAAGTGGGTGTGCTACAACCCGGACGCGCCCTGGATGGTCGTGCTGCCGGCGCCGCTGATCTCCTTCGGCCTGGGCGGCCTGTTCACCCTGGTCCCGTCCATGATCGCCGACGTGGTCGACGTGGACGAGCTGGAGACCCACGAGCGCCGCGAGGGCATGTACGGCTCGATCTTCTGGTGGATGGTCAAGCTGGGCCTGTCGGCCGCCCTGGCCCTGAGCGGCTACGTGCTCAACGCCACGGGCTTCGACGTCGACCTCGGCCCGGACCAGACCTCCAGCACGCTGCTGCTGATGCGCGTGGCCGACATCTTCATCCCGCTCGTCACCTCGGCGATCGCCCTGTGGGCGGTCGCGAGCTTTCCCATCACCGAGGCCCGCGCCAACCAGGTGCGGGCGGAACTCGAGGCGCGACGCGGCAAGCCCGGCGCGCCCGCCGAGGGGACGGCCTAGGACATGCGCGCGCTCTTGCTTATCCTGTGCCTGTCCGTCGTCGCCGGCTGCGGCGGCGAGCCCCCCGCCACACGGGAGGACCCTTTCGTCATGCGACCCTTCGCGACCGATTCGCCCCATGCGGTCTGCTACGGTCCCCACCGCGACGGCCAGCGCCCCGGCGGCCCCGGCCCCTCCGCCGCGGAACTGGGCGAGGACCTGCGCCTGATGGCGCCCCACTGGCCTCTGATCCGCACCTACAGCGCCTCCGGCTTCACGGAAACGTTACTCGGGATCATCCGTGGAGAGGAGGTGCCGGTGCGGGTCGTGCTCGGCGTCTGGATCTCGCCGCACGACGAGGCGCTCAACGCGCGCGAGGTCGCCACCGGCATCCGGCTGGCGAACGCCTACCCCGACGTGGTCGCCGCCCTCTGCGTCGGCAACGAGACCCAGATCCACTGGTCGGCCCACCGCAGCCCGCTCGAGGGGCTGATCGACCACGTGCGCCGCGTGCGCGCGGGCGTGCGCCAGCCGGTCACCGTCGCCGACGACTTCAACTGGTGGAACAAGCCCGAGAGCCGCGTCCTGGCCGCCGAGCTCGACTTCGTGATGATGCACGCCCACCCCCTGTGGAACGGCCTGCAGCTCGAGGCGGCCGTCGACTGGCTCGACGAGCAGGTGGCCGTCGTCGCGGCGCTGCATCCGGACCGTCCCGTGGTGCTCGGGGAGACGGGCTGGGCCACCTCGGTCGCCGAGACGGGCGAGCAGGCCGAGCTGATCAAGGGCGTGGCGGGCGAGGCCGAGCAGGCGCGATTCCTGCCCGAGCTGCGGGCCTGGACCGAGCGCACCGGCGTGGTGACCTTCCTCTTCGAGGCCTTCGACGAGAACTGGAAGGGCGGGGACCTGCCCGAAGAGGTGGAGAAGCACTGGGGCGTGTTCCGGGCGGACCGGACGGCGAAGGCGGGGATGGGCGGCGTCTAGAGCGGACCTCTCGGTCGTGCTATACTGTTACGACACCTTCGTTCCGCCCTCAGCCCCACTCCATAGGCGAGCCGCCGCATGATCCGACACCATACGCAACGCATCGCACTCGCCCTGACCCTCGTCGTCCTGGCCTCCACCGCCCACGCCGTCGACGTCACCTTCCGCTGCCGCATGTCCGAACAGATCCGCATGGGGCTCTTCAACCCCACGCTGGAATTCGTCGACGTGGCCGGCACCTTCAACGGGTGGGGCTCCGACCCGATGACCCCCCTGGCCGACGCCGACGGCGACACCATCCACGAGGTCGTCGTCGACGGCTTCTCCGACGGCGAGACCATCGAGTACAAGTTCCGCTACAACGGACAGTGGGACGGCCGCGAGGAATTCCCGGGCTACGGCAACAACCGCTTCTACACGGTGCAGCCCGCCGACAACGTGATCGACGTCTGGTACAACGACTACGAGCCGGGCAGCGGAACGGTGGAGCCGGGCGAGCTGCACTGGTGGAACGACGCGGTCTTCTACGAGATCTACGTGCGCGGCTTCCAGGACAGCGACGGCGACGGCATCGGCGACCTGCCGGGCCTCACCTCGCGCCTCGACCACCTCAACGACGGCGACCCGGCCACCGACGACGACCTCGGCGTCACCGGCATCTGGCTGATGCCCATCAACCCGTCGCCGACGGTCCACGGCTACGACGCCGTGGACTACTACGCCGTCAATCCCGACTACGGCACCCTGGCCGACTTCCAGACCTTCCTGGCCGAGGCGCACGCCCGCGGCATCAAGGTGATCATCGACCTGGTCCTGAACCACTGCTCCAACCAGCATCCGTGGTTCACGGCCTCGGCGCTCGAGGATCCCCAGTACCGCGACTGGTTCCGCTGGTCGGCGAGCGATCCCGGCGAGACGGGCCCCTGGGGCCAGGACGTGTGGCACTGGGGCGCTTCGGGCTGGTACTACGGCCTGTTCTGGGGCGGCATGCCGGACCTGAACTACGAGACGCCCGCGGTGAAGGCCGAGATGTTCGACGTCGCCGCCTACTGGCTCGACACCGTGGGCGTGGACGGCTTCCGTCTCGACGCCGTGCTCTACATCCACGAGCAGCCGGGCCAGCTCATGAACACCCCGGAGACCTTCCAGTTCTGGCAGGACTACACCAGCCACGTCAAATCCGTGGAGCCCGACGCCTTCTCGGTGGGGGAGGCCTGGACGGCCTCGAGCACGGTGGTGCAGTACGTGGAGCAGGACCGGCTGGACGTCTGCTTCGAGTTCGACCTGGCCTACGCCATGCTGGCCGCCGTCAACGGCGCCGACGCGGTCTACCTGGCGAGCAAGGCGAGCCAGGTCTACAACCTGTATCCCTACCTGCAGTACGCGACCTTCCTCACCAACCACGATCAGAACCGCTCCTTCAGCTGGCTCGGCCAGGACGTCGGCAAGGCCAAGGCGGCCGCGGCCCTCTACCTGCTGCAGCCCGGCGTGCCCTTCCTCTACTACGGCGAGGAGATCGGCATGACCGGCGAGGGGCCCCACGAGTACGTGCGCACGCCCATGCAGTGGGACGGCGGCCCCAACGCCGGTTTCACCACGGGCACGCCCTGGTTCCCGGTCAACGACGACTACGTCGTCCGCAACGTGGCCGACCTGGACGTCGATCCCAACACGCTGCTGAACTGGTACCGCAAGCTGATCCACACGCGCAACGGCTCGTCCGCCCTGCGCCGCGGCGAGTACATCCCGCTGACGAGCTCGAAGGCGCCGGTCATGGCCTTCCTGCGCGACGACGGCGACCAGCTCGTGCTCTGCCTGGTCAACACCTCGGCCTTCGCCCAGGGCGGGATCACGCTCACGGGGACCGCGGCGAGCCTGACGCCGGGCGTGATGGAGGTCGTCGATCTGCTCGACTCCTCGGACGTGCGCACGCTGGTCGTGACCGGGGACCACGAGATCGAGTCCCTGGGTATGGCCGCCTTCGAGGCGCGCGCGTACGAGGTCACGGCGGCCACGGGTGCGGAACCGGATCCGGGCGCGCCGCCGCGCTCGGGCCTTCGGTTGGAGCCGGCCCGGCCGAACCCCTTCAATCCCTCGACGACAATCCGCTACGACCTGCCCGAGGCCGCGCACGTGCGGCTGGCCGTCTTCGACCTCGCGGGTCGCGAGGTGGCGGTGCTGCGGGACGGGGTGCAGGCGGCCGGATCGCACGCCGCCCGCTGGGACGGCCTGGATGCGGCGGGTCGGTCCGTGGGGGCCGGCACCTACCTGCTTCGATTGTCGACGGGCGCGGACGAACGCCTGGCGAAGATCTCGCTCGTGAAATAGTCGTCGACCACCTTGACGGCGACGACGCCATCGGCGTGCCGGTCAATTTCCATCTGGAGCAGCGGAAGCTCATCAGGAATCCGTACGACATGCACAATGATCCGGTCCCCGAGCCGTAGGCCGCGGCAGGTCCAGAAAAGAGAGGAGCCCGGCCGTGTGACCGGGCTCCCTGCGTGCGGTACTCGAACTTCAGCCCAGCAGCTCCGCGATCTTCCCCAGATACGCATCCCGGTCGATCGGCTTGCTGAAGAAGCCGTCCGGCGGCGGCACCTGGGGCCGGGTGCTGATGAAGTGCTCGAAGGGCAGGGAGTCGCCGCCCTTGCCGGTGACCGCGGTCACCACCACCACGGGCACCGACTTCAGCGCGTCGTCGCCTCGCAGGTTGCGGTAGCAGCGGATGCCCGACTCCTCGGGCATGGTGATGTCCAGGCTGATCAGGTCCGGCTTCTCCGTCTGGGCCAGCTCGAAGCCCTCGCGGCCGTTGCTCGCCGTGACGGTCTCGTAGCCGGCGTCCTTCAGGACCATCTCCAGGTAGGTGCGGACGTCGGGCTCGTCGTCCACCACCAGGATCTTCTTGGCGTCGCTCATCTCGAAACTCCTTTCAGGCGCGCGGGGGGCGCACTCGGGCACATCTAGTCTTCTTCCTGCGCCCTGCGCAGGATCTCCAGCGCCTTGCGCATGGCCTCGGGGCTGGCGCCGTGGAGGCTGTCCTCCAGCTCGCCGCGCAGCTCCACCTTCTCGGTCGCGCCGTCGTCCACGGGCAGGCCGAGGGCGCGGCGGATGCTCTCCACGTAGCTCTTGGGGTTGACCGGCTTCTCCAGGTAGGTGCCGGGGCCGCTGATCATGCGGCTGTCCAGCAGGTCCTGCAGCTCGTCGCGGCCCATCTCGTCGCCGGCGTGGGCCGTGACGATCAGCACGGGGATGCGGGCCAGGTCCTTGTCGCGGCGCAGCTCGTAGAGGAGCTTGTGGCCGGACATGCCGGGCATGATCAGGTCGAGGGAGATGAAGTCCGGCGGGTCGGCGCGGACCATCTCCAGGGCCTCGCGGCCGTCGCCGGCCTCCTGCACCCTGAAGCCCGCGTCCTGCAGGATCATCGCCAGGTACTGGCGGACGTCGGGTTCGTCGTCGACGACCAGCACGGTCTTGTCGTGGGCCTGGTCCATGTCAGTCCTCCGGAGGGGCGTCGCCGGGGGCGTCCGCCTCCTCGTCCAGTTGCGGGAGCCGGTCCCGCGGGAATTCGAGCCTGAAGACCGAGCCTTCGCCGGCCGTCGACTCGAAGGACACCTTGCCGCCGTGCTGCTGCACGATCTTGCGCGTGGTCAGCAGGCCGAGGCCGGTGCCCTTGTCGGCTCCCTTGGTGGAGAAGAAGGTCGTGAAGACCTTCTTGCGGATCTCGTAGTCGATGCCCGAGCCGTTGTCGGCCACCTCGATCACCAGCGTGCCGTCCCGCTCGCAGGTGCGCACGACCACCTCGCGCTCGGCGCGGTCGCACATCTCGCAGGCGTCGAGGGCGTTGGACACGAGGTTGTCCAGACAGGACTGGATCCCCTCCTTGTCCATCAGCGCGTAGGCCACGGGGTCCTCCAGGTCTGCGCGCAGGGCGATGTCGGCCATGGCCGCCTTGTCGCGGAACAGCTCGACGACCTGTCGGCAGAGGCGGTTGGGGTCCACGAGCTGCACCTCGGGCTTGCGGCCCTTGGCGAACTCGAGGAACTCGCGCACGAAGGTGGAGATGCGGTTGATGTTCTCCTCGAGCATCTGCCAGCCCTTGAGCATGCGCTCGTCGTCGCCCTTGGCCATGCCCGACTGGAAGGCGTACATGCCGCCGTCCAGGCCCATCAGCACGTTCTTGATGCCGTGGGCCAGGCCCGCCACGGTCTGCCCGACGGCCGCCAGCCGCTCGGCCGTGAGCTTCTCGCGCTCGAGCTCCTTGACCTCGCGGCGGTCCTGCGCGATGACGGCGCTGCCGATCAGGGCCTCGTTCTGGTAGAGGTTCAGCGCGGCCAGCCGCACCGGCACCGTCTCGCCCTGCAGGTTGGTGATGTTGGTGTTCTCGAGCAGGACCTGCTCGGGGCTGCTGCAGCTCCGCAGCGCCTTGGGCAGGATCCCGGCCGGCACCTTCTTGCCGATCAGCTCCTTGCGGGGGGCGCCCCAGAGCAGCTCGGCGGCCGGGTTCATGAGCACCACGCGCTGGTCCTCGTCGGTGACCACGATGGCGTCGAGGGCGTGCGCCACCAGGGCGCGGCGGAAGGCGCCGGCCTGGATGAGCTCGGCCTCCATCTGGGTGGAGGCGGTCACGTCCAGGCACATCTCGATCACGTGGGTGATCTCGCCGTCGCCCATCAGCAGGGGCGCGGTGGAGACCACGTAGTGGGTGTCGCGCCCGTCGCGGCTGGTGCCCACGTGGCGGGAGGTGTAGGACTGGCCGTCGGCGAAGGTCTTGGCCGCCGGGCATTCCTCGCATTCGGTCTGGCGGCGCTTGAAGAGCTTGTAGCAGAACTCGCCGCGGGGCTCGCCGAAGGTGCGCCGGAACATCTCGTTGGCCTTGACCACGCGGCGGTCGCGGTTGAGCACCGTCACGTAGCAGGGGACCTTCTCGAAGAGGGTCTGATACTCGCGCTGCAGGCGCTTGGTGGTGGTCAGGTCGGTGGTGATGGCCGCCAGGTGCGTGGGCTCGCCGCCCTCGTCGCCCAGGGGTGTGAGCTGGGCCAGGTAGTGGACGGTCTGGCCGTGCAGGTCGAAGCCGCTCTCCTCCAGCACGCGCTGACGGCCGTCGGCGAAGGTCGTGCGCGCGGGACAGTCGGGGCATTCGCTGTCGCGACCCTTGTAGACCTCGTAGCAGAAGCGGTCCTGGCTCGGTCCGAACACGTCGCCGAAGGCCCGGTTGTGCCGGACGATGCGCAGGTCGCGGTCCAGGACGACCACGCCGTGGGGGATCTCCTCCAGGAGCGCGTCTCCGTGCAGTTGCTGCCAGGCGGGGGCGGTCACGGGGCCAGTCCCTTCGCGGCGCCGGCGCCGGACCGGCGGGCCAGATCGGCGTCGACCACGGCGTGGGTGCGGCGGATCAGGGCCCGCTTGTCGCCGAAGTCGCTGCGGTGGCAGGTGGCGCATTCGTTCAGGTGCGTGTGCTGCTCCGCCTCGGCCGCCTGGGCGTGGCAGCCCCGGCAGAGACCGTGCAGGGCGTCCAGGTACGACGGCGCCAGGCCCGGTCCCAGATCCTCGGTGGTGCGCACCAGGGTCTCGTCGATCGTGGCGAAGCGGTGGCAGTCGTCGCAGGCCCGCGCGTGGGCGCGGTCCTTGGGCGCCGAGGGGTCGGGGTGGCACTCGGTGCAGCTCTCGCGTCCGCCCAGCACCCGCTCGTGCACCTCGTGGGAGAAGGTGTCGGTCGCCTCGTACATGTCCCGGTGGCAGTAGGAGCAGGAGGTCGCCTGGTCCAGGGGCAGGTTGCGGTGATGGCACATGGCGCAGGAGCGCTGGCCGCCCAGGCGGTGCTTGTGGCACTTGTGCTCGTAGAGGACGAAGCGGTCCGCGCCGCCGCTGTCGATCAGCAGGGCCCGGCGGATGCCGCTGGACTCGTCGCAGGTCGTGACGGCGCCCTGCGCCACCAGGGCGAAGTCGTGCCCCGGGCCTTCTTCGGCCGCCGTGCGCTTCATCAGCACGTTGCGCGGCGGATCCACCCGCGAGGGCGTCAGGCGGGAACGGTCGGCGATCTGCGCCTCCATGACGATCAGGCCGACCACCGCGCCGACGAACAGCGCCAGCACGGCCCGCTGCCCGCCGCCGAACCAGGGCGCGCGGATGAACTGGCGTCCCACCGGATCGTAGGCCGCCGGCGTGTAGGTGTCGGGCGACTCGGGTCGCTCCTCCCACACGTCCAGCTTCTCGATGAAGAACAGGAAGACCAGCGCCAGCCCGGCCACGATGCCCATGCTGGTGATCACCTCGGTCAGGGCCGGCACGTAGGCCTCGCCCGTGACCGCGATGTGGGAGATGCCGCCCACGTTGGCCCGGTGCAGCACGAAGCCCGAGACCGCCAGCAGGGCGCCCCAGCCGATGGCCCAGCCCTGGCCGCGATGACCGGGCAGCGAGAAGAGCAGCACCGGCAGGATCACGCTCATGAGCAGCTCGATCCAGAACAGGACCGCGTAGCCGGAGCCGTCGAAGGCGAGCCCGAGATGGCCGCGCACGCCCAGGTCGACCAGGCGCAGCGCGAGGTAGAGCGGGAGCACCACCGCGGCGGCCTGCGTCAGGCCGGCGAGCTGGGGCCACTCGGTCTTGCGGCGGTAGAGCCAGGAGGTGATGACGCCCTCGAGGGTCACCATCGCCAGGCCCAGCCCGATGGCCGAGATCAGGAACAGCGGGGACTGGAGCGGGCTGTACCACAGGGGGTGCATGCGCGTCTCGGTCAGCAGGAACAGGGTGCCCAGCGAGGACTGGTGGAGGGTCGACAGGGCGATGCCCGCGATCACCAGGGGCAGGGTCGCCTTCCTCAGGACGCGCACGAGCGGCCGGGCCCATTCGAAACGCCCAAGGCCGACGGGCGCGAACTCGAGCGCCAGCACGGCCGTGTACAGCATCACGCACATGCCGACCTCGAAGAGCGGCGAGTGCAGGTTGTGGTTCACGATCATGCGCCAGATGTTGTACGGCCGCCCCAGGTCGACCAGCAGGCCGATGATCACGCCCAGGTAGCCCAGGAACGCGGTCAGCACGGCCGGTCGCGCGATGCCGTGGTAGTGCTCGCGTCCGAAGACGTAGACCGTGGCCGCGATCACGAAGCCGCCCGCGGCCAGGGCCACGCCGGACAGCACGTCGAAGCCGATCCACAGGCCCCAGGGGGTGAGGTCGGTCAGGTCGGTGGTCAGGCCGAGTCCGCGGACGTAGCGTACGGCCGCGATCAGTCCGGCGGCGCCCACCAGGAACCACAGGACGGCCTTCACGGCGATCAGCCGGTTGTTGGTGCCGATGTTGACGCTCACGACGGCTCCTCCTCGCTCGCGGGATCCTCGGTCGGCTCGGGAGTCTGTGCGGCTTCCAGAACCGCCGCCTCGGCGGCCAGCTTCTGGCGCCTCTTGATCACCCAGTGGATGCCGGCCATGGCCACGCCCACCGTGACGAACGTCGCCGGCACCGTGTGCAGCACCTTGTCCGCCAGCTCGGGCACCGCGCCCTCGGGCAGCGAGCCCGGCCAGCCGGCCTGGACCAGGTCCACGTCGGAGATGTACAGCACCGAGGTGCCGCCCACCTCGTGCTCGCCCCAGACGTGGTCGATGTACAGGTCGGGCCGCGCGACGATGCGCCGCCTGGCCTCGGCCAGCAGCGCGTCGCGCTCGCCGAAGATCGTGGCCTGCTCGGGACAGGCCTCGGTGCAGGCGGGCTGCGTCAGCTCGCCCGCGCTGAGCTTCTCGTAGCAGAGGATGCACTTGCGCACCCGCGGATTGGGCGACTCCCACTCGTAGCGGGTCATCCGGAACGGGCAGGCCACCATGCAGTAGCGGCAGCCCAGGCAGATGCTCGCGTCGTAGGCGACCACGCCTTCGTCGGTGGTGTGCAGGGCGCCGACGGGACAGGCCGCGGCGCAGCCCGGCTCCAGGCAGTGACGGCAGTGGACGCGCACGTGGCGGCCCTCGGTCTGGGCCATGGTGGTCCAGCGGGTCGAGGACAGGTCCGTCGCCTTGCCCTGCCACGGATGCGGGGCGTCGCGCAGGCCCGTCTCGTTGGTGACCTTGCAGGCGTGCACGCAGGTCTCGCAGCCCGTGCACCTGGTCACGTCGGTCAGGATCGCGAAGGAGCTCATATCGGTTCGTTCTCCTTGGCCAGGGCCACCGCCACCCGCTTGCCGCTGTCGGCGGGGAAGCGCCAGCCGATCTCGCCGATCAGCTGGCTCAACGGGGCCAGCACGCAGTGGACGATCTTCGTGATGGGCGTGATGATCAGGGCCAGGTCGCCGGCCAGGACGTGCAGCAGCATCAGCAGCCGCGGCGCCGCCGGCGACGAGAGGGGATGCGCCGCCCACCAGCCGGTGCCGACCACCGCGAACAGCAGCAGCAGCACACCCACATCGCCGCCCCGGGTCAGGTCCCGGGTCGGGCGCGAGAGCAGGCGCAGGAAGAGGATCGTCACCAGACCGACGAGAGCCGCCAGGGTCAGGACGTCCGAGGGGCCGGCGGCCAGGCGCGGCCACCAGGCGGGCGCCAGCGGGCCCCAGAGGCCCACGTGGCCGGTGTAGAACAGGGGCAGTCCCAGGACGCCCGCATGGAAGACGAAGGACGCCAGCCCGTACAGCGGCCGATGGCGCAGCAGCCGCAACGGCAGCAGCCAGGCCACGGTGTTGCGCACGAGGGCGTCGACGGGCAGGGTCTTGTCGCCGGCCCGCGCATGGGCGCTCCGGATCTGCCACAGCACCGTGCCGAGCCGGTACGCCAGACCCAGCAGACAGACCGCCAGGCTGACACGGAACAGGGGACCCTTGGCCAGTTCGATCCAGGTGTCCATCACGCCTCCTCGCCTTCGTCGCTGCTCTCGGTGATCTTCATGAACTCGGGCGCCTCGATGGCCTTCAGGATGAGGTCGTGCAGGCCGCAGACGCGCACGTCCACCTTGTGGTCCTGACAGACCTCGGCCACCTGCTTCTTGCAGTTGGCGCAGGGCGCGACCACGATCTCGGCGTGGGTGCGCCGGATCTGGTCGGCCTTGGCCTTGCCGCCGACCATGGTGCGGAACTCGCGGATCTCGTCGATCGACACGGTGCCGCCGCCGCCCCCGCAGCAGTAGTTGTCGTGGCGGTTCGGGGTCATCTCCACGTAGTCGGTGCAGATGTGCTTCAGGATCTCCCGCGGCTGCTCGGTGATCCAGCCGCTGCGGGCGATGTTGCAGGGGTCGTGGTAGGTGACGCGCTCGGTGATCGCGTCGGGCTTGAGCCGGAGCTTGCCCGCCTTCCACTGGGCGTAGGTGTACTCCATGATGTTGACCACCGGCGGGGCGTCCTCGCCGCCGCAGAACGCCGGCACGAAGGCCTTGGCGGAGCGGGAGGCGTGGCCGCATTCGCCGATCAGGATCGTCTTGGCGCCCAGCCGCCTCACCTCCGCGGCCTCGTTGCTCACGATGCGGTCCAGCAGCCGGTCGCTGTAGAACAGCCCGTAGTTGATGCCGTCGAAGTTGCCGGTGCCGATGGTCCATGAGGCGCCGGTCGCCGCCATCACCGCGGCGTTGCCCATGAGCGTGTCGGGCTCCAGCAGGTAGTCGCTGACCGCCGGGAAGAACACGTACTCCGCGCCTTCCTTGTCCATGGGGAACTCGATCTTCAGGCCGTACTCGTCGGCGCAGTCCTCCTCGAGGAACTCGCAGGTGTCCTGCATGGCGGGGGCCGGGATGCCCGAGGTGTTGCCCGACTTGCCGTCGAGCTGCTCGCGGACGGACACCACCAGGGCCTTGGGCGTGAGTCCGACCTCGGCCAGCACCCAGCGCGCCAGGTGGGTGATCAGGCCGTGATCGACGCCGAGGGGGCACTCCAGCTTGCAGCGGCGGCAGGCCGTGCAGCGGTAGTAGTCGTCGGCCATGCGCTGGAGGTAGTCGTCGTCCAGCTCGAAGGTGTCGCCGAGGCGCGCCTTGAGGTTGCCCCCCAGGGTGAAGTAGCGCCGGTAGATGCGCAGGAGCAGCTCGCTGCGCTCGCAGGGGATGTCCCGCTTCTCGCCGGAGACCTGGTACACGGGACAGGTGTCGGCGCAGCGGCCGCAGCGGGCCTTCATGCGCGCCGCCGCGTCCAGCATCACGGCGTAGTTGGAGTGGGACAGGATGGCCGAGAAGGCGTCGAGGAAACGACGCGGCAGCTCCCGGGCATCCAGGTCCTCACGGTAGTAGGGGGTGGCGATGGGCATGTCACGACTCCGTTTGTGGGTCACCGGGACGCGGTCCGGGTGTGTCATTCTCGCGCGAGCGCCAGGCATGGAGCGTGCCAAATTACAAACATCGCCATAAATTGTAATAGTGTAGCGGGTTGCGCGTGAATGCGCATGAGGGCATCAGCTCGCGGGGTGTCACATGTTGTTATAAAAATGGAACACGCGGTGTTTCAATGTCTCGATATCGAGACAATCACCGCGTGTTCGATCATTCGATTCATGACGCCGCCGCCCCGGGAATCCGAGGCCGTGCCGCCGTCTCGTCGCCCGGGACCGATCGGCCGCCAGCGGACGACTAGTCCTCGCCGCCCTCGCGGATGAGGTCGTAGGGCGTGTCCACGTTCGCGACGAGCGCCTTCATCTCCTCGACGTCGAACGCGCGCATGGTGTTGGTCCGCACGTTGCCGAGAGAGGACAGGGAATAGGCGAAGGCCGCCGCGGCCTTGTCGTCCTCGGCCTCGAAGAAGTGCACCAGATCGTAGCTGCCCACGGTCCACAGGGTGTGCTGGATGTCGACGCCCTTGGCCTTGATCCGCTCGGCGAAGGCCTCGGCCCGGGCCGTGGTCTTGCGGAGATTCTTGATACCCGTGTCGGTGAAGGTCAGCAGGCTTACGTACTTGGCCATCGGTCTTCTCCCTTGTCGTACGTTTCGAGAACTCCCTATCACAAAGTAGCACGCCCCCCCGCCGCCCGGCAAACGGATTGAGCTTCCAGGTCGTTAAAAAGATAGGTGTTACGGTGTCCTGTATCGTGGGGGACCGGTGCGCGGCGGCGGTTGTGCGGAGACGTGTCGATATGGTATTATCGGTTCGCATCGCGTCGGTTCAGCGCCCTGGTTCCTCATCAGCGTTGCACGCCGTTTCCCGAACGGGGATCCGCACGTCGAGGAGGGGGGCGCTCTTGCATCACGGGCCCGTACAACCCGCCGGCTTCGCGCCGTCCCGATCGATCGACCCGCCGTCCGCTTCTCACCTCGTCCTCAAAACCCGATACAGGAGTCGCGAACGCCATGGACGTTAGCACACGGCCCGTTCTGGTCATCGGTGGCGGTATCGCGGGCATGACGGCGGCGGTGGAGATCGCCGAGACGGGTCATCCCGTGATCCTGGTGGAGAAGGAGGCCTGCCTCGGCGGGCGCGTGATGCGTACGCACCGCTACTTCCCCAAGATGTGTCCGCCCACCTGCGGCTTCGAGATCAACGTGCGCCGCATCCGGAGCAACCCGCTGATCACCGTCCACACCCTGGCCACGGTGGAGGAGATCATCGGTCACCCGGGCAAGTTCAAGGCCCGCATCAAGGTCAGGCCGCGCTACGTGACCGGCGAGACCTCGCTGGACGACGCGCTCGTCGATCGTCTCGAATCGGAACGCGACAACGACTTCAACTTCGGACTGGATCGGACCAAGGCCGTCTACCGTCCCCACGAGATGGCCTATCCCGCGCTGCATGTCGTCGACCGCGAGGCCCTGTCCGATGCGGACGCGGCCCTGCTGACCGACGCCGCCCCGCCCGGCGCCGTCGACCTGGAGATGAAGGCGTCGGGCTTCGAGGTCATGGTGGGGGCGGTGATCGTGGCCACGGGCTGGCGGCCCTACGACGCCGGCCACCTGGATCACCTGGGTTACGGCCGCTGCGCCAACGTGGTCACCAACGTCGTGATGGAGCGGCTGGCCGCCCGCAACGGCCCCACCGGCGGCGCGATCCTGCGGCCGTCGGACGGCGAACCGCCCCGCAGCGTGGCGTTCGTCCAGTGCGCCGGCTCCCGCGACGAGAACCACCTGCCCTACTGCTCGGCCGTGTGCTGCATGGCCTCGCTCAAACAGGTCCGCTACCTGCGCGAGAAGGTGCCGGAGGCCACCGCGACGATCTACTACATCGACATCCGCACCATCGGCCGGCTGGAGAAGTTCTACCAGGACATGCTCGAGGACGAGCAGGTCGCGTTCATCAAGGGCAAGGTGGCGCTGATCGAGGAGGATGCGGGCACCGGCGAGCTGCGGCTCGACGTCGAGGACACGCTGGCGGGGGAGACCGGGCATCCGCGCTTCGACATGGTCGTCCTGGCCACCGGCGTGGTCCCCGAAACCGACGACCTCGCGCTGCCCGAGGAGATGCCCGCCGACGCGTACGGCTTCTTCGACGGCACGGCCGATTGCCCCGGCGTCTTCGCGGCGGGCTGCGCCCGTCATCCCTGCGACGTGTCCCGCGCCACCAAGGAGGCGGCGGGCGCCGCGCTCAAGGCGATCCAGTGTCTGTACGGAGGAGATTGAGCCCATGGCGGACAAGATCGGCGTCTTCATCTGCACAGGTTACGGCATCGCCGAGGCCCTCGACGTCGAGGCCCTGACCAAGGTCGCCACGGACGAATGCGACGCGGCCTTCTGCCGCACCGTGGAAACCTGCGAGGGCTCCGACCTCGACGCCATCCTCGCGGACATCGCGCGCGAGGAGCTGGACGGGGCCGTCATCGCCGGCATCTCGGGGCGCCGCTACGAGCCGGCCGTCCTGCCCGCGGACGTGGTGATCGAGCCCCTGGCCCTGCGCGAGCACGTGGTCTGGTGCCAGCCGCCCGGCGAGGAGGACACCCAGATGCTGGCGGAGGACTACCTCCGCATGTACGCGGCCAAGGTCGGCAAGATGTCCGTGCCGGAACCCTTCGCGCCGGAGGAGGAGATCGACCGGACCGTGCTGGTGGTCGGCGGCGGCGTGACCGGCCTGACCGCGGCCCTCGAGGCGGCCCGCGCCGGCTACGAGGTGCGGCTGGTCGAGAAGTCGGACCGGTTGGGCGGCTGGCTGGCCCGCCAGCACAGGTCGGTGCCCACGCGCCCGCCCTACCGCGAGCTGGAGGAGACGGGCGTCGAGGCGCTGGCGGCCGCGGTGGAGGGCCACGACCGGATCCGCGTGCACACCTCGGCGGTCACGGGCGCCATCGTCGGCGCGCCGGGCCTCTTCGACGTGACCCTGCACGCGGCGGACGACGCGGCCGACGCGCCCGCGGCGCTGGATGCCTTCCGCGTCGGCGCCGTGATCCAGGCCACCGGCTGGACCCCCGTCGATCCCCGTCCGGACCTGCCCTGGGGCGAGGTTCCCGACGTGGTGCTGAACGTGGACCTGGAGGAGATGGTCGGGGCGGGCGGCGACCTGGTCCGTCCGTCCGACGGGCGGAAGATCGAGCGCGTGGCCTTCGTGCAGTGCGGCGGCCGGCGCGACCCGGAGCACCACTCCTACTGCTCGTCCATCTGCTGCCGCAACTCGCTCAAGCAGGCCCTCTACCTGCGCGAGCGCAGCGACGACGCCAAGGCCTACATCTTCTACGAGTTCATGCGTACGCCCGGCCAGGCCGAGGAGTTCTACCGGCGCGTGCAGGAGGACCCCGGGGTGTTTCTCACGCGCGGCGGCGTCACCGACGTGACGCGCGACGACGCCGGCGACCTCGTGGTCACCGTCGCCGACACCATGCTCGGCGAGCAGGTGCAGGTGAAGGCGGACCTGGTGGTCCTGGCGGCCGGCATGCGGCCCAACGCCGCCGACGGCGAGGCCATCCGGCTCCTGGAGGACGCCAAGCTGGCCGCCGTCGAGGGGGAGTCCGAGGTGCAGCGCGAGGTCGCCGCGGCCAAGGCCGAGGAGCTGAAGGCCCACGAGGGCACCGCCATCCTCAACCTGAACTACCGCCAGGGGCCGGACCTGCCGGCCCTGGAATACGGCTTCCCCGACTCCCACTTCATCTGCTTCCCCTACGAGAGCCGGCGTACGGGCGTCTATCCCGCCGGCTGCGTGCGCTCGCCCATGGACGGCGAGGCCAGCCGCGAGGACGCCGCCGGGGCCGCGCTGAAGGCGATCCAGTGCCTGGAGATGACCGCGCGCGGCGAGGCCGTGCATCCGCGCTCGGGCGACCGCTCCCATCCCGAGTTCTTCATGCAGCGCTGCACCCAGTGCAAGCGCTGCACGGAGGAGTGCCCCTTCGGCATGCTCAACGAGGACGAGAAGGGCACGCCGCTGGTGCAGACCACCCGCTGCCGCCGCTGCGGCATCTGCCTGGGCGCCTGCCCCGAGCGCATCGTCTCCTTCGCGGACTACTCGGTGGAGATCCTCGCCTCGATGATCAAGGCCGTCGAGGTGCCCGACGAGTTCGAGGAGAAGCCGCGCATCCTGGCGCTGATGTGCGAGAACGACGCCCTGCCGGCCCTGGAGCTGGCGGCCCGGCACCGGCTGTCCATCAACCCCTTCGTGCGGGTGCTGCCGGTGCGCTGCCTGGGCTCGGTCAACGTGGAGTGGGTCAACCAGGCCGTCTCGCGCGGCTTCGACGGCGTGCTGCTCTTCGGCTGCAAGTACGGCGACGACTACCAGTGCCACTTCATCAAGGGCAGCGAACTGGCCAACGCGCGCGGCGAGAACATCCGCGAGAAGCTGGAGAAGATGGCCATGGAGCAGGAGCGGGTGGAGATCCACCAGCTGGAGGTCGACGAATACGAGAGGCTGCCAGCGATCATCGACGCCTTCGCGGAGGTGATCGAGGAGGTCGGCATGAACCCGTTCAAGGGCATGTGACGAGACGCGCGCCGCCGCGTCGGGTCGGAGGGACAGACGCTTGGCCGGAGACGGACAGTCCGGACGCATCCTGCAGGTGGAGCCCGATCTCGCCTTCATCCGCAGGCTCGGCGACCGCATCGGACCCGAGTTCAAGAAGTGCATGCAGTGCGGCACCTGCGCCGCCACGTGCTCCCTCTCGCCCGAGTCCGCCGCCTTCCCGCGCAAGGAGGTGATCTGGGCCGCCTGGGGCTGGAAGGACCGCCTCGTGCGCGACACGGACGTCTGGCTCTGCTACCAGTGCAACGACTGCTCCACGCGTTGCCCCCGCGGCGCCCATCCCGGCGACATCCTGGCGGCGGTGCGCCAGGAGAGCATCATCCACTTCGCGCGGCCGCGGTTCCTGGCGCGCTGGGTCAACGACATCCGCTACGTGCCGCTGCTGCTGGCCGTCCCCACGCTGCTGCTGTTTCTGCTGCTGAAGCTGCGCGATCCCCTGGCCGCGGCCCTGGGCCTGGGCGACGGCACCGGCGAACGCATCGTCTACGCCTATTCCAGCCACTTCCCGCACTGGCTGCTCAACGGCTTCTTCCTGGGCTGCGCCGCGCTGGTGCTGCTGGGGGCCGTGCTCAGCGCCCGGCGCTTCTGGCGGGCCCTGAAGACCTCGCTGGAGCTGGACGCGGGGGCCGAGCCGGTGCAGGGCCTGTGGCCCAGTCTCGCGGCGGCCCTGAAGAACGTGGTGCGGCACGACAACTTCGCCGTCTGCAGCACGGCGCATATCCGCTACGTGTCGCATCCCTTCTTCTTCTTCGGGTTCTTCTCCCTGTCGGCGGTCACGCTGTGGGTGATCACCTCCGGGATCAATCCCCTGATCCGGGGCGACTTCGTCTATCCCTTCGCCTTCTGGAGCCCCTGGAAGGTGCTGGCCAACCTGGGCGGGCTGGCGGTGGTCGCCGGCTGCATCCTGACCATCCGCGAGCGGCTCTTCGGCACAGCCTACAACACCGCGGGCAACTACTACGACTGGTCGCTGCTGATCGGCCTGATCCTGGTGGCGCTGACCGGCTTCCTCACCGAGATCTGGCACTACTTCCGCATGGAGCCCCACCGGCACATCGCGTATTTCATCCATCTGGTCTTCGTCTTCGCGCTGATCGTCTACATGCCCTACGCCAAGTTCGCCCACGTGGTCTACCGCACCACCGCCCTGGTGCTGGCCGAACGCTACGGCCGCAAGCGGGAACGCCCGGCCGCGGCCGCCGACGCGCGGCGCCGGGCCCTGATCATCGGCGAGCCGCCGGCGCCGCAGGTCGATGCGGAAGAGGGGGGTGAGGAGGCGTGAGCACGCTGGAGAAGATCGGCCGCGGCAAGACCATCGTGCTGGTGACCCTGCCCATCGTGGTCATCCTGGCGCCCCTGGCCCACAGCGTCTACGACCGCGTGTCCGCGGGGGAGACGCCCACGGAGGCGCCGTTCCTGGAGTACCCCGCCGATCGCGAGGGGGGCTGCGTCCGCGACACCGAATACATGCGCTTCCACCACTGGGAGCTGTTGCGGGAGGTGCGCGACGCCTCGGTGCGGGACGGCGCGCGCGGCGGCATCACCCTCTCGGGCTGCCGCGACTGCCACCCGAGCCGCGACCGCTTCTGCAACCGCTGCCACGAGGCGGTGAGCCTGCAGCCCGACTGTTTCGGCTGCCACTACTATCCGGCCGACCCCGCGTCCGGCGACGGAGGCGAAGCCCACGGCGGCGAGGAGGTGAGGACGGCATGGACCGCAGGGACTTCCTGAGGACCGGCGGCCTGTTCCTGGTGGGCGCGCCCACCGTGTACGGCCTGCTGGCCGCGGCCGCGCCCCGGCCGGGCGGATCCGCGGGCCTCGGCGCGCGTCGCTGGGGCCTGGTGATCGACCTGCGCCGCTGCCCCGACGGCTGCACCGCCTGCCTCGACGCCTGCCGCCGCGAGAACAACGTCGCCCTGCACGGCGACCCGCACTGGGACCTGCACTGGATCCGCAAGGTGCGGATCCGCCGCCGACACGACGAGGACGGCCCCGAGCGCGCCGTGCCCATGCTCTGCAACCACTGCGACCGGCCGCCCTGCGCCCAGGTCTGCCCGGTGAAGGCCACCTACAAGCGGAACGACGGCATCGTGATCGTCGATCACCACCGCTGCATCGGGTGCCGCTACTGCCTGATCGCCTGTCCCTACAACGCCCGCCAGTTCAACTACCGCGAGAACGAGGACTGGCCCAACAAGGACTACCCCAAGCGCTCCCACGGCGTGGCCGAGTCGTGCCACCTCTGCGCCCACCGCCTGGACGTCGGCGAGCCGCCGGCCTGCGTGGAGGCCTGCCGGGGCGCCGACGCGGGCGCGCTGGTCGTGGGCGACCTGAACGATCCCGACAGCGAGATCTCCCGGCTGATCGCCGGCAACTCCGTCAAGCGGCTCAGGGACGACCTGGGCACCGAACCCAAGGTCCACTACATCGGACTCTGAGATGATGGAATACGACTACAGACCGATCGAGGGCCGCTCACGGGGCTACTACGCGCTCCTGACGACGTTGCTGCTGCTCATCGCGGCCGGCCTCTTCGCCACGTTCCGTCTGTCCGCCCACGGCCTCCATCTCTCGGGCATGACCAACCGCATCCCCTGGGGCCTGCAGATCGTGATGGCCGTCTTCTACATCGGCCTCTCGGCGGGGTCGCTGGTGGTGTCCGGGCTCTACGGCATCTTCGGCAAGCTGGAATACAAGCCCTTCGCGCGCATCGCCGCCTTCCTGGCCATGCTGTTCCTGGTCGCGGGCCTGCTCTCGATCATCACCGACCAGGGCCGCATCGACCGGGTGTTCGTCATGCCCTTCGCCCACGTCAATCCCACGTCCATGTTCTCGCTCAATCCCATCCTGTACTCGGGCCACATCATGATGTGCATCTTCTACATGTGGGCCCTCTTCAAGGAGAAGGGACGGCTGACCAAGGTGGTCTCGGTGACGGTCGTGCTGTGGGCCCTCTGCGTGCACACGGGGACGGGCGCCATCTTCGCCTTCACGCCCCGGGAGCTCTACAACACCGCCCTGCTGCCGCCGAGCTTCGTGGCGGCGGCCCTGTCCTCGGGCGCCGCCCTGATGATCCTGGTGCTGACGACGCTGTTCCGGGTCACCCGGCGCTACCTGGACGTGGTGCTGGTGATCTGGCTGGGCCGGCTGCTGGCCGTGTTCATCGTCGTGGCGCTGTACGTGATCCTGATCGAGAACGCCCACCGCTTCTACCAGATCGAATCGCACGAGACCACGGCCCACCACCTCTTCGAGGGCTACCATGCCGTCCTGTTCTGGGGCGGGCTGATCCTGGTCGGTTCGATCGTCCCGGCCCTGGTGCTGTTCAACCGGCGCACGGGCACCTCGCTGCGCTGGATCATCTTCGCATCGGTGCTGGTGGTGATCGGCGTGATCTGCGAGCGGTACCTGATCGTCCTGCCGGGGCTGGAGTATCCGCCCGAGATCCTGCCCGGCTGGGAGATCGTCGCCTCGCCGCTGGCCGAGGGGATCGTCACCTACCGCATCAGCGGGTACGAGCTGCTGCAGGCCCTGGGGGTGATGAGCTTCATCGCCTTCATCTTCGTCCTGGGGCTGAAGTACCTGCCGGTGCTGCCCATCGAGGCGCGGGCCCACGGTCCCTCCCAGATGCTCGAGACCATGATGGGCCGGGCCTTCGGCCGGGCCGTCGAGCGGCACCGCGAACGGGCGGTGGCCCGGGGCCACATCGTCGAGGACACCGAATAGCGACGCGCCGGCCGGCGCCCCTTCGGGGCTGCGCGGGCGGGTCGGTCGTGCTACGCTCGCACCGCTCGGCCGCGCGGGCCGGGCGGGAGGCGAACCATGGTCAGCACACGGGATCCCCGCTTCGGGGACCTCATCTTCCGGCACATCCCCCACGGCATATTCACCGTGGACGAGCAGGGCGTCATCACCGGCTTCAACCGGGCCGCCGAGCGCATCACCGGCTGGTCCCGCGACGAGGTCGTGGGCCGCAGCTGTTCGCGCATCTTCCGCTCGGACCACTGCGAGCTGACCTGCTTCCTGCGGCAGAGCATCGAACACGGCGAGCCGCACCGCGACCAGGAGGTGACGATCATCTGCAAGGACGGCCGGGAGAAGCTGATCTCGGTCAGCACCGCCGACCTGCGCGACGACGACGGCCGCCTGCTCGGCGGCGTGGAGATGTTCCGCGACCTGAGCGTCGTGGAGGAGCTGCGCCGGGCCATCGAGGACCGCTACACCCGGGACGACATCGTCAGCAAGAGCCCCGCCATGGAGGCGGTGCGCGAGCTCGCGGCCCTGGTGGCCAAGAGCGAGAGCACGGTGCTGATCGAGGGGGAGCCGGGCACGGGCAAGGAGCTGGTGGCCCGGGCCATCCACAACCTGGGCGCGCGCAAGGACCGGCCCTTCGTGGCGGTCAACTGCGGCGCGCTGCCGGACAGCCTGGCCGAGTCGGAACTCTTCGGCTACGTCAAGGGCGCCTTCACCGACGCCCACAAGGACAAGCCCGGCCGCTTCGCCATGGCCGAGGGCGGCACCATCTTCCTGGACGAGGTGGGGGAGATCTCGCCGGCCATGCAGGTCAAGCTGCTGCGCGTGCTCCAGGAGAGGGAGTTCACGCCCCTGGGCGGCGTCGAATCGCGGCGCGCCGACGTGCGCGTGCTGGCGGCCACCAACCGCGACCTGGCCTCGGAGGTGGGCTACGGCCGCTTCCGCCAGGACCTCTTCTTCCGTCTCAACGTGGTGCGCATCAACATCCCGCCCCTGCGCGCGCGGACGGAGGACATCCCCCTGCTGGCCGAGCACTTCGTGCGCCGCTTCAACGCCCTGCAGGGCCGCCGCATCACCGGCCTGAGCGAGAGGGCCATGAGCCAGCTGCTCACCTACGACTACCCCGGCAACGTCCGAGAGCTGGAGAACGCCGTCGAGCACGCCTTCGTGGTCTGCGGGCTCAGCGTGATCGAGCGGGAGGACCTGCCGCCGCACGTCCTGGGCGAGACGGTCGCCGTTCTCGACCCGCGGCGCGAGGAACCGGCGCCCCGCGTCCAGCCGCTGCAGGACGCCGAGGCCGAGACGATCCGCCGCGTGCTGGCCCGGACCGGGGGCAACCGCACCCAGGCGGCGAAGCGGCTGGGCGTCTCGCGCAACACCTTGTGGCGGAAGATGAAGAAGTACGGGATCGAGTGAGGCGCGCCCTCCGGCACCGGCAGCGGCGACTAATTCGGATTATCATGGTACAGTTTCAGTCTCCGCCTTGCCCGGGGTCCGCGCGGACTCCGTCCACACTTCCGGGGGGTAACACATGGAATTCCTGACCGTCCTCTGGCTGCCGATCCTGCTGGCCGCCGTGCTGGTGTTCATCGTCAGCTCGATCCTCCACATGGTCTTCAAGTACCACAACAGCGAGTTCAAGGCGCTGCCGGGCGAGGATGAGATCCTGGCGAACATGCGCGACAAGGGGGTCGAGCCCGGCCTCTACGCCTTCCCGCGCTGCGAGTCCATGAAGGCGATGGGCGAGCCCGAGATGGTGGCCAAGTATGAGTCGGGTCCGGTGGGCTTCATGACCGTCGGGCCGAGCGGCCCGCCGAACATGGGACCGTCCCTCGCGCAGTGGTTCCTGTATTCGGTGCTGATCGGCTTCTTCACCGCCTACCTCGGCTGGTTCGCCCTGGGCCGCGGCGCCGAGTACATGGACGTCTTCCGCTTCACCGGCACGGCCGCGTTCATGGCCTACGGGCTGGGCGCCCTCTCCGACGGCATCTGGATGAAGACGCCCTGGAGCAGCGTCATGAAGCACGTCTTCGACGCGCTGGTCTACGGGCTCTGCACGGCCGGCGTCTTCGCCTGGCTGTGGCCGGAGCTGTAGGCGCTGCAACAAACGGGCGGCGATTTCGTGTTTTGACGTGGACCCGAACGAAGGACCGCGCATGAGCAAGCTGGATCACGAACTCGCCGCCCGCTTCGTCTGCCCCAAGTGCGACCAGCGGGGCGCCCTCGTCGAACACGTCGCCTTCACCGGCACCGGGATCTCCCGCTGGATCGACCTGCAGCACCGCCACTACGCCGCCGTCTCGTGCAGCCGCTGCGGCTTCACCGAGTTCTACGACCTCAAGACGCTGAAGGGGACCGACACCCTCGGCGACATCCTCGACCTCATCTTCGAGCGGTGATCATGGGACGACGCGTCTATTCCTCCGACGGCGGCCGCATCTGCCCCGCCTGCGACCGCCCGGCCGACGACTGCGTCTGCGGGGGAGACCGCGCGCCCGCCGGGGACGGCGTCGTGCGCGTCCGCCGCGAGACCAAGGGCCGCAAGGGCAAGGCGGTCACGGTGGTCACGGGCGTGCCCCTGGCCGGCGTCGAGCTGAAGGATCTGGCCAGACGCCTCAAGCAGGTCTGCGGGTCGGGGGGGACGGTGCGCGGCGGCGACATCGAGGTCCAGGGGGACCACCGCGACCGGATCGTGGCGGAGCTGGCGGGTCGGGGGTGGACGGTGAAACGGGCCGGCGGCTGAGCCGGGCCTCCGATTTCCACGCCCACCCTCTCTTTTTCCGTGTACCGGGATCACTGTTGAACTATGCTGCCCCCGTCGTCGGGAGACTGGACTCCCGCGGAGAGGAGACGCCATGAACGGGTCAGGAGGGGACGGTCCCCGCGACATCCCCGAGATCAAGATTCCGCAGATCAACGCGGCGCTGCTGCAGCGCGGCGTGCTCGCACTGCTGGTCGTCGTCGCGGCGCTGACCAGCTTCTACACCATCGAGCCGGAGGAGACCGGCCTCGTGCTGCGCTTCGGCCAGTACGTCCGCGCCACCGAGCCTGGGCTGCACTTCAAGATGCCCTTCGGGATCGAGCGCGTGATGAAGGTGCCCGTCCAGCGCCAGCTCAAGCAGGAGTTCGGCTTCCGCACCGTGCGGGCCGGCGTGCAGAGCCAGTACTCGACGCGGCCCTACGCCGACGAGTCGAACATCCTCACCGGCGACCTCAACGTGGCCATGGTGGAGTGGGTGGTGCAGTACCGGGTCGTCGACCCCTACCGCTACCTGTTCCGCGTGCGCAACGTGACCGACACCTTCCGCGACATGAGCGAGGCGGTCATGCGGCAGATCGTGGGCGACCGCACCGTGAACGAGGTGCTGACCGTCGGCCGCGCCGAGACCGCCATGCAGATGCAGGTCCAGCTCCAGGAGCTCTGCGACCAGTACGAGACCGGCATCAAGGTGGAACAGGTGGTCCTGAAGGACGTGAACGCGCCCGATCCGGTGAAGCCGTCGTTCAACGAGGTGAACGAGGCCGAGCAGGAGAAGGCCCGCATGATCAACCAGGCCCAGAGCGAGTACAACAAGGTCGTGCCGCTGGCTCGCGGCGAGGCCCTGCAGACCATCCAGGAGGCCGAGGGCTACCGCATCGACCGCGTGAACCGCGCCCGCGGCGACAGCGCACGTTTCGTGGCGCTGTTCGAGGCCTACCGGCGCGCGCCCGAGGTGACGCGCCAGCGCATCTACCTCGAGACCATGGGCGAGGTGCTGCCGAAGGTGAGCGACAAGGTGATCGTCGACGGCGACCTGCGTTCGGTGCTGCCCCTGCTCGATCTGGGCGGGGCGAAGGGAGGTGAGCGGTGATGAGGCTAGGCATGCTGCTGATCATCGTCGTGGCGCTGGTCCTGCTCTCCAACACGTTCTACGTGGTCAAGGAGACCGAGCAGGTCATCATCACCCAGTTCGGAAAGCCGGTGGGCGACCCGGTGAACACGCCGGGGCTGAAGGCGAAGCTGCCCTTCCTGCAGACCGCCCACCGCTTCGACCGCCGTTTCCTGGAGTGGGACGGCGATCCCAACGAGCTGCCGACGAAGGACAAGCGCTTCATCGGCGTCAACACCTACGCGCGCTGGCGCATCACCGACCCGCTGCTCTACTTCCAGCGGCTGCGGGACGAGCGCGGCGCCCAGACCCGTCTGGACGACATCCTCGACGGCGAGACCCGCAACGCCATCGCCAACTACGACCTGGTGGAGGTGGTCCGCACCTCCAACCGGGAGCCGGAGCACGGCGATCTGCTGGCGGAGGAGCGGATCGATCTGGACGACATCATGCACGGCCGCGAGAAGATCCGCCTGGAGGTCCTGTCCACCGCACAGGCGCGTACCTCCGACCTGGGCATCGAGATCCTCGACGTCCAGTTCAAGCGCATCAACTACGTGGAGGACGTGCAGCGCAAGGTCTACGAGCGGATGATCGCCGAGCGCCGGCGCATCGCCGACCGCTACCGTTCCGAGGGCCAGGGAGAGGCCTCGCGCATCAGCGGCGAGAAGGACCGCGACCTGCTGCAGATCCGCTCGGAGGCGTACCGCACCGCCGAGGAGATCAAGGGCGACGCCGACGCCACGGCCACCGGCATCTACGCCGCGGCCTACGACCGGTCGCCCCAGGCCCGGGCCTTCTACGAGTTCCTCAAGACCATGGAGAGCTACCCCGCCACCCTGGACGAGAACAGCACCCTGGTGCTCTCGACCGACGGGGAGTTCTACCGTTTCCTGACGGAGAGCGACGGGCGCTGAGCGGGCGTCCCCTCGCGAGAACGGCTCCTTCCCTGCGGGGAGGGAGCCGTTTCCGTGGGGCCGGTGGTCCCCGTCCGCCGGATCACGTATACTGATGAGGCCCCTGTGATCAGCAACCCGGGAGAGACATGTTCCGACGCCGCTTCGCCCGCGCCGTCCTCACGGCGTGCGTTCTCGCCCTCGCGACCGGCCCCGCCGGCGGCGGCATCGAGCCGCCCAACGAGGCCGTCAACCTCAAGCACGTCGGGCACTGGCCCAACGGGGCCTGCTACGCGGCCTGCGTCCTGGGCAACACGGTGATCACGGGCAACGGGGCCGCGCTGGAGATCGTCTACTTTGCCGATCCCCAGTCGCCGACGCCGGTGGGACGCACCGTGCTCTCGAGCGAGATCTACGTCATCGCCGTGGAGGGGAACCACGCCTACGTGGGCGTCATCGACCACGGGCTCTACGTGGTGGACATCACCCATCCCGACGCGCCCGAGACGGTGGCCTACCGCGACTATCCCTCGCGGATCTACAGCATCGTCGTGGAGGACGGCCTGGCGTGGCTGGCGGTCGGCGCCGCCGGCCTGCGCGTGCTGGACGTGAGCGATCCGACCGATCCGCGGGAGATCTCCCGCTTCACCGAGGCGGGCTTCGTGATCGAGGCCGAGCTGCAGGGCGACACGGCCTACCTGTCGCTGGGCCTGGGCGGCGTGGCGGTCGTGGACGTGACCGATCCCGAGGCGCCCGCGCTGGTGAACCGGTTCCTGCCCTACGAGTCGGTCAACGGCACCTGCGCCGTCGGCGACCTGCTCTACTGCGCCGCCGGCTTCGACGGCGTAGGCGTGGTGGACGTGGGCGATCCGCTGGCGCCGGTCGTCCATCCGCACACCGTCATGACGGGCATCATCTGGGACGTGACCGCGGACGGGGGCTGGCTCTACGCCACGGGCTTCAACTGCGGCTTCAACGTCTTCGACCGGAGCGCGCCCACGGCGCCGGTCCCGGTCGGCGGGATCATCTACGCCAGCACCCTGAAGCCGGCCCTCGGCACCGGCCTGGTCTACGTGCCGACCAGCCCCCGGGGCCTGGCCGCGATAACCGTGGACGGTCTCGGCCAGGCGGCCCAGACGGGGGTCTACGACGAGGGCGGGCACTCCATGCGCGTGGACGTGACGGACGAGCGCGTCTACGTGGCCGGCCGCTACGACGGCCTGCGCATCCTGGACTTCTCCCATCCCGCCGACATCGAGGAGCTGGGCCACTGGCCGCTGGAGCACGCCCGCGACGTGCGCGTGGCCGGCGACATCGCCTACGTGGCCGCCGAGCAGGAGGGGCTGGTCGTGCTGGACGTGAGCGACCCCTCGGCGCCCGCCGAGCTGGGACACCTGCCCTCGCTCTACGCCACCGGCGTCGAGCTCCGCGGCGACTACCTCTACCTGGCCGACCGGGCGCTGGGCGTGATCAGCGTCGACGTCTCCGATCCGACCGACCCCGTGGAGATCGGCGGCTACCAGACCATCGGCGACCACCTGCTCGACATCGTCATGCGCGACGCCTACCTCTTCCTGGCCTACGGGGGAGACGGCGTGCGCATCCTGCGGGTCAACAACCCCGCCTCGCCGTACCTGATCGCCGAGATGAGCACCGAGGGCTTCAGCCAGGGCGTGGACGTGCAGGGCGACCTGCTGGCGGTGGCCGACGGGTCCATGGGCGTGCGCCTGATGCACGTGGGCGACCCCGCCTCGCCCTTCGAGCTGTCGTTCTTCGACACCAAGGGCAACGCCGCCGGGGTCGACCTCTCGGGCGACCACCTCTACGTGGCGTCCTACCCCTACGGCGTGATCGTGTACGACGCGGCGGATCCCACCGGCCCGATCGAGTGCGGTCGCTTCGACACCGCCGGCACGGCCCAGACCGTGACGGTCAGGCAGGACCTCGTCTACCTGGTGGACATGGAGGACGGGGTATGGCTGCTGGACCACGAAGAGGCCACCGGCGTGGACGGGCCCGGCGGCCCGCCGTCGCCCCTGGCCCTGAGCGCCAGCCCGAACCCCTTCAACCCGCGCACCCGGCTCGCCTTCTCGCTGCCGGAGGCGGGGACGGTGGAGGTGGCCGTCTACGCCCTCGACGGTCGCCGCGTGGCGCGCCCCCTGCTGCAGAGGCTGCCCCCGGGCCCCCACGCCCTCGACTGGTGGGGACGGGACGACGCGGGCCGCGCGTTGCCGAGCGGCGTCTACCTGGTGCGGGTGGTGTCGGGCGGCTGGTCAGACCGGCTGAAGGTCACGCTGGTCCGCTGAGCTCCGACTCGGAGAGGATCATCCCCAGGATACGCTCGAGCCCCGCGCGGTCGGCCTCGCCGAAGGCGTCGAACTCCGTGGAATCCACGTCCAGCACGCCCACCACGCCGCCCGCGGCGTCGCGCAGGGGCACCACGATCTCGCTGTTGGACCGGCCGTCGCAGGCCACGTGGCCGGGGAAGGCGTGCACGTCGGGCACGATCACCGTCTCGGCGCGTTCGACGCCCGCCCAGCACACGCCCTCGGGTCCCTCGAGCACCGCGCAGGCCAGCGGCCCCTGGTAGGGGCCCACCAGCAGGACGTCCCCGTCCAGCAGGTAGAATCCCGTCCAGAAGTAATGGGACATCTTGTGGTGCAGGACGGCGACGGCGGTGGCCATGCGGGCCAGGGGGTCGTCGGTCTTGCGGAACAGCTCGGCGAGCTGGTCGGCGATGCGGTCGTAGCGCCCGGCGCGGGCGTCGTCGTCGCGAGTCGTCATGCGCCGGCCTCGACGACGGTCTTCAGCTTGGCCAGTCCGTTCTCGAACATGGGGCCGGTCCAGGCGTCCATGACCAGGCCCATGTAGCGGGCGATGATGTTGCGGCCCATGTCGCCGTCCATGGCCCACACCACGCGGGTGCCGCCCTCGGCCGGGTGGTAGGCGATCTCGCCCGTGCTCACGTACTGTCCCTGGTTGAAGTCCATGTCGTAGGCCACGCCCCGGGCGGGGTCGCAGAGGGTGAAGGTCAGCTGCCCGGAGCCGGACTCGCCCGTCCACGACTGATGGGCGCCCACGCCCGTGGTCGACGCGCCGAGGGTCACCTCGATGGTGGGGTCCTGCTCTAGCCAGGGGGTCCAGGCGTCCCAGGCCGCCAGGTCGCCCACGTGGGCGTGGACGGCCTCGGGGGAGGCGGCGATGAGCGTCTCGCGCTCCACGTGATAGGCGGACGGCAGGAACAGGCCGACCAGCGCCAGCAGCGCCAGCACGGACACGACGAAGATGATGATGCCCTTGAGCCACTTCATGGGGCGTATCTCCTCGAAAGGGGGGTGCGTTCACGGAAGGGCACACGATAGCGAAAACCGCGCGGGACGACTAGTCGAGCAGCAGCTGCGCCAGCGCGGCCGCGTTCATCAGCAGCGCCACGCCCATGTGCAGCGTCGTCCCGCCCAGGACGCAGCGGCTGGCGTAGGCGATCACGCCCAGGATGTAGCCCCCGAACACCGACCCCAGCGCCTCGGGCATGGGCTTGCCGAAATGCCACACGGCGTAGAGGCAGACCATGGGCAGGATCGCCCCGCGCCCCAGCCAGCGCATCAGCCCGATCACCAGGAAGCCGCGGAAGAACACCTCCACGCCCACGAAGCGCAGGGCGTAGCAGACCTCGTGCAGGCTCCAGGTCCAGACCGTGGACCAGCCCGTGGCCGCCTCCACCGGGCCGGGCCTGTAGATGGGGTACATGGACATGAACGAGGGCTGGAACGAGGCCCAGACGATGGGCGGCGTCATGATCGCCAGCATCAACGCGTAGGGCCGCCAGGTGAAGCGCCGACGCGAGAAGCCGTAGAGGTCGGGCTGGCCGCGGTCCAGCAGCCGCCGGCCGATCTCCAGCGGGACCAGGAAGGCCGCCGCCCGCACCAGGTTGATCATCACCTTGTCGACGTACCACGCCTCGGCCCGCCCCAGCTCCAGCCCGTCGAACAGGCGGGGGGCCAGCGATAGGGCGGTGCGGTTGAACGTCAGCAGCAGCAGGGCCGCGACGCTCACGATCCAGAAGCGCGGGTCGCGGGGGAGCGGCCGTCGCGTGAAGCGGGCCTGCAGGAGCAGCGCGCCGTACCAGGGCAGTCCGTAGAAGCCCATGTACATGACGATCTCGAGCCAGGTGCCCGGATGGGCGTTCATCACCTCGCGCTTGAAGTCCACCGAGTAGTTGTAGACGAAGGCCGCCGTCAGCAGCACCGCCAGCAGGGCGTGGAGCCCCGGATGGACGTGTTCGCGCAGGTGGGTGCGCAGGTAGTCGACGATGGCGCGCATGCGTCTCCCGGACAACGGGTTCGGAGGATCGGCCCAGGGAAGCATATCCGGCCGCAAAAAGGAAGCGCCGCCGCCCGGCTTGCGTCCGTCCGGGCGGTTGGTGTAGTGTCGGCATTCTGAAAACAGCCTTGCGATATCATCGGCCGTAAGAGCGGCCGTTCGATGGAAACGAACCGAGAGGAGCGCCATCCAAACACACGCGACGGTCCCGCGGGGCCTCGCACCACTTTCGAATGGGGGGACATCATGTACCGTACACGAGCGCCCGCCTATGCCCTGGCGGCCCTGCTGCTGCTGGCCATGCCGGCCCTGGCCGACTGGGACGACGGGCAACCCGCCAAGTGGGTCCAATGGCCCGACCTGACGCCGATGGGCATCGACGTCAACTGCTCGAACCACCTCGACGACTACATCCTGGCCGACGATTTCGAATGCACGGAGCCCGGACTGATCACCGGAATCCACATCTGGGGCTCCTGGCTGCAGGACGAACTTCCCCTGGACGGGAACCCCGAAGCCCTCACCTTCACCCTCAGCCTCCACGCCGACATCCCCGCCGACCAGAATCCCCTGGGCTACAGCATGCCGGGCGAGTTGTTGTGGATGCGCACCTTCCAGCCCGGCGAGTTCAGCGCCCGCGTCTGGGAGGCCGGCCTGATGGAAGGCTGGATGAATCCGCCCGAGGACTACATGTTCCCGGGCGACACCGTCTGCTGGCAGTACAACTTCTTCATCTCGCCCGAGGAGGCCTTCGAGCAGGTCGGCACGCCCGACGAGCCGGTCGTCTACTGGCTCGACGTGGAGGCCACCCTGCCCCACGACCAGATCGCCTTCGGCTGGAAGACCTCCATGGACCACTGGAACGACGACGCCGTCTGGGGCGTCGGTCCCGAGCCCTACATGGGGCCGTGGTACGAGCTGGTCTACCCGCCCATGCACGAGCTGGCCGGGCAGTCCATCGACCTGGCCTTCGTGATCCAGAGCGAACCCCTGCAGGAGGAGCTGGACTACGGCGACGCGCCCGACGCGGTCGGCGCGCTCTCCTATCCGACGCTCCTGATCAACAACGGCGCGCGCCATGTCCTGGACTCGACCGTCTACATGGGCACGGGCCTCGACGCCGAGCCCGACGGCCTGCCCTCCGGCCTGGCCGACGGCGACGACAACAACGGCATCGACGACGAGGACGGCGTGAACCTGCATCTGCCCTGGCAGCTCGGCCAGGCGGTCACCTTCGACGTCACCGTATCGACGAACGGGTACATCGACGCCTGGGTCGACTGGAACCTGGACGGCGACTGGGCCGATGCGAACGAACAGGTCGTCACCGCCTACAACACCGGCGGCGGCGGGACCTACTACTTCGGCACCAGCATCCCCTACTCGGCCCCGGTCGGTCAGACCTACATGCGGGTCCGCTTCAACACCATGGGCGGCCTGCCCTATGACGGACCGGCTCCCGACGGCGAGGTCGAGGACTACTTCGTCGAGATCGAACCGGAGCCCTTCGACTGGAAGTGGGAGCAGCCGCCCGATCTGACCCCCATGGGGATCGACATCAACGGCTCGCCCCTGCCGGGCGACTACATCCTGGCCGACGATTTCCTCTGCACCGAGCGGGGCCGGATCACGGTCGTGCGCGTGTGGGGCTCGTGGCTGGGCGACTACCTGCCGTTCGAGGAGTTCCCGGACCAGGTCAAGTTCACCCTGAGCTTCCACGGCGACATCCCCGCCGACCAGAACCCCGACGGCTACAGCATGCCGGACGATGTCCTCTGGATGCGTGATTTCCATCCGGGCGAGTACACGGCCGAGATCTGGCAGGACCAGATCGTGGAAGGCTGGATGGACCCGCCGGAGGACTACGTCTTCCCGGGCGACACGGTCTGCTGGGTCTACGAGTTCTTCATCCCGGAGGAGGAGGCCTTCCTGCAGCTCGGCGACGAGGCGAACCCCGTCGTCTACTGGCTGGACGTGAAGGCCGAGCCCTTCGATCCCCAGGCCCTCTGGGGCTGGAAGACCTCCGAGATCCACTGGAACGACGACGCGGTCTTCGGCCACGGCGCCGAGCCGTATGCCGGTCCGTGGTACGAGTTGATCTACCCGCCGAACCACGAGCTCCACGGCCAGTCCATCGACCTGGCCTTCGCGCTCGAGGGCGTTCCCGAGCCGGCGGAGCTGGACTTCGGCGACGCGCCCGACGGCGCGGCGGCGCCCGGCTATCCGACCTATCTGGCCAACGCCGGCGCCAACCACGTGATCGTGCCGGGCTTCTTCCTCG
This sequence comes from uncultured Fibrobacteraceae bacterium, assembly GCA_964607825.1. Lineage (GTDB taxonomy): Bacteria > Krumholzibacteriota > Krumholzibacteriia > LZORAL124-64-63 > LZORAL124-64-63 > JAHIYU01. Next base: position 43,444 of record CAZSNA010000004.1, read on the forward strand.
GCAACTCCGTCGACGCCGAACCCGACGGCCAGCCCGACGCGGCGGCCACCGGCGACGACACCGACGGCAACGACGACGAGGACGGTGTGACCTTCGTGTCGCCCCTGCGCCCCGGCTGCGTCGCCTACGTCGACGTGACCGCGAGCGCCGCGGGCATGCTCGACGCCTGGATCGACTACGGCACCGATCAGAGCTGGGCCGAGTTCGGCGATCAGATCTTCGCCGCGCAACCGCTCAACCCCGGTCTGAACCACCTGTCCTTCGTGGTGCCGGCCGGTACGGCCCAGGGCATCACGACCTTCGCGCGTTTCCGGTTGAGTTCCGTCGGCGGGCTCCCTTCGACCGGCCCGGCCCACGACGGCGAGGTCGAGGACCACATGGTGACGATCGAGGAGCGCTACACCCTGAAGTGGCTCCAGAACCCCGATCTGAGCCCCATGGGCATCGACGTGGCGGCCTGCGTGTCGCCGCCGGGCGACGACTACCTGTTGGCCGACGACTTCCTCTGCACCACCACCGGCCCGATCACGGACATCCGGATCTGGGGCTCCTGGCTGAACGACTACCTGCCGTTCGGACAGGATCCGCGCGCCATGCGCTTCATCCTGAGCATCCACGCGGACATCCCCGCCGGGGTGGTCGAGGAATGGAGCATGCCTGGCGACGTGCTGTGGTTCAGGGAGTTCGGTCCCGGCGAGTTCCAGGTCGAGCCCTACGCCGAGCAGATCGTCGAAGGGTTCATGTATCCGCCGGACATGTACCTCTTCCCGGCGGACTGGACCTGCTGGCTCTACGAGTTCCACGTCGATCCCCACCTGGCGTTCAAGCAGGAGGGCACCGAGGACGAGCCCATCGTCTACTGGCTGGACCTGAAGGCCTTCCCGGACGATCCGGAGGCGCAGTTCGGCTGGAAGACCTCGGTCGACCACTGGAACGACGACGCGGTCTGGGGCCTGGGCATGGAGCCCTACTTCGGACCGTGGTGGGAGCTGAGGTACCCGCCGGGCCACGAGCTGTTCGGCCAGTCCATCGATCTGGCCTTCGCCATCCTCGAGGACCCGGTCACCGGTGTGCCCGAGGGCCCGGTGCCCGACAAGTTCGGCCTGCGCCAGAACGTGCCCAACCCCTTCAACCCGCGCACGGAGATCCGCTACGACGTGCCCGCCGGCGGCGGCCACGTCCGACTCGAGATCTACGACGCCATGGGACGGAGGGTGCGCACGCTGGTCGACGGCCATGTGCCGGAAGGCGAGCGGACGGCGGTCTGGGACGGTCAGAACGACCGCGGCCAGGCCCTGTCCACGGGCGTCTACTTCGCGCGTCTCTACGCGGAGGGCGTCCACAGGTCCGTGAAGATGGTGCTGCTGCGGTAGCGCCATCCGGATCGCGGCGCTTCACGAGGGCCCCGGGAGTGATCCCGGGGCCCTTTGTGCGGGGACGGCGATGTGATAAGCTGCCAGGAAGGGGGTTATGACATGAAACGCTATGCTCCGCTCGTCTTCTGCCTGGTCGTCGTCCTGGCCGCACACGCCTTCGCCGCCAATTCCGTCACCGTGCTGACGCCCGAGGCCGAGCCCGGCCAGACCGGCGTACGCGTGGACGTGTGCGCGACCAACGACGTCGAGCTGCTCGAGTACTTCAACCTGCTCGTCTTCGACGCCACGCGCCTGGAGCTGGTCTCGTTGACGCCCGACCGCGGCGGCTTCTGGTACGGCTACTATCCGACCGAGATCGTGGGCGACCACGTCTACGTGCACGGCTGGGCGACCGACTACCCGGACTGCATCGATCCGTCGGGCGGCGAACCGCCGGGGCCGGCGCTCTACCACCTCGTCTTCGACGTCAAGCCCGACGCGCCCGCGGGGCTGGCCGCGGTGGCCTTCGGCGTCGAGGGCGCCTTCGACGGGCACTGGAACAACTGCTCCGGCTACACCGTGTCGCCCGCGCCGACCTACGCCGACGGCGGCGTGATGGTCACCGAGGACACCGCCGTGACCGGTCCCGCCGCGGTCGCCGCGGCGAGCGTCCGGCCCAATCCCACGTCGGGCAGCGCGCACATCCTGTTCTCGCTGCCGGAGGCGGGGCGGGTCGAGGTGGGCGTGTACGACCTCGCCGGTCGACGGATCCGCACGCTGCGGAGCGATCGGCTGCCCGCGGGGGAGGCGTCCCTGCGCTGGGACGGCCGCGACGAGACGGGCCGGCCGGCCGCCGCCGGCACCTACGTCTGCCGCGTGCGGACGGAACGGGACGAGGCCGTCATCCGGCTCCTGAAGCTCCGCTAGGTCGTCGGTTTCTGGGATCGTCGGGGCAGGATCACCCGGAACGTGCTGCCGCGGCCCGGTTCGCTCTCCACCTCGATGGTGCCGCCGAGCAGGGTCACCAGCTCCCGGCAGATCGATAGCCCGAGCCCGGAGCCCTCGTGGATGCGGTCGGTGCCGCCGTCGAGCTGGCGGAAGGGGTCGAACAGGACCGCCTGGTCCTGGGGCGAGATGCCGACGCCGTCGTCGCTGACCTTCAGGCGGGCCCGCACGTCGTCGCAATTGCAGTCGATGCACACCTCGCCCGCGTCGGTGAACTTGATGGCGTTGTCCACCAGGTTCAGCAGCACCTGGGCCACGCGCCGCCGGTCGCTGACCAGGCTGCAGGTCCTGGGACAGAGGTTGTTCCGGATCACGAGCCCCTTCGCGTCGGCCCGGGGCTTCATCGAGGCCACCACCTGCGCCGCCACCTCGGACAGATCGAACGCCTCGTCCACCAGTTCCATGCGTCCCGCCTCGATCTGCGACAGGTCGATCAGGTCGTTGATCAACGACAGCAGGTGCTCGGCGCTGGTCTGGGCGAAGCCGAGCTGACGGGACTGCTCGTCGTTGAGCGGACCGGCCATGCCGTCGCGTACGGTGGTCGTGAAGCCGAGGATCGAGTTCAGGGGCGTGCGCAGCTCGTGGGAGATGGTGGTCAGGAACTCCGACTTTAGGCGGTCCGATTCCTGGGCGCGGTCCAGGGCGCGCATGAGCGCCCGGGTGCGGGAGGTGACCAGCTCGTCCAGGTGGTCGCGGTGGCTGGCGAGCTCGGCCTCGGCCTTCCGGCGCTGCTTGATCTCCGCCTCGATCCTCTCGACGTGCTGGACGTTGGCCAGGGCCAGGCCGATGGTCTGCCCGATGGAGCGCAGGGTCTCGAGCTCCGCCGCGCTGAATTCGCGCGGACCGTGGAACACCAGGTTCAGGGTGCCCAGGGCCCGCTCCTCGAACAGGAGCGGGATCGAGGCCGCGCTCACGATGCCCTCGCGCCGAGCGGCCTCGCGCAGCGGCTCGGTGATGGACGGCTCGGTCTGCATGTCCGGACAGACGACCACCTCGCCCGCGGCCACCGCCTGTCCCGAGAGGGTGCCCTTGGTGGGGTGTTTGCCGATCACGGCCGCGGTCTCGTCGGTCAGCTTCGCCGTGTGCAGCAGCTCCAGCTCGCCGCTCTCCGCGTGGTGCAGGTAGACGCTGACCGAGGGCGACTCGCTGTACTGCATCATGGCCGTCGCCGCGTGACGGGCCAACGTCCGCTGATCCGTCGCGCGATGGAGCTCGTCGGTCAGGGCGTTGATGGTCTGCAGGGTCTCGACGCTGGCGCGCAGGCGGGCCAGGTCGGCGTCGTGGTCTCGGTTCGTCATGGGGGGAGTCTAGTCCAAACGGGGGCGGTTGGCGAGTCCGCTGACGCTCGGTCAGGCCGTTCGGGGAAAAGGGGAGCCCGCGGGCTCAGAACCTCTCCGTTCCCTGACGGGATCGGGTCGGAACCGGCGCGCGACGACCAGAGGTCCAGCCAAGAAAAATCTTGGGGTGGCACGTCGTGCTGCCCGCGGGCCATGGGATGAGCATGCCGCCCCGAAGGGGGAATACCTCCCTGGGTTGCAACCGCGCCCGGTAAGACGTGGCCGCTACGCCACCGTACGCTACCTTCGTACCAGGTGAAAGCGCTCGAAACGGCCGAATCGTGTAGAATTCGGGAGGTTCGGCCCTACGACCGGGAGCGCGGCCGGTCAGAAACCGATCACTCGCCGGTCGGCGGAGGACCGTACTTCCGACCATGCGGATCTTTTTCGTTTTCCTCGCTTTCCCGCTTGTCACGGTCTCGAATCAGGCTATCTTTGTGGGGTCAACAATTCTCGGCATGTCAAGAACAGGCGCCTCCAACACGGAGACCGGACATGACCCTCGAGACGCTGCCGGCCGGTACCACCGCGACCCTGATCGACATCGATCCCTGCAACGGGTTGCGTCTGCGTCTTATGGAGATGGGGCTGACCCCGGGCACGGACGTGTCCGTGCTGCGTGTGGCGCCCCTGGGCGATCCCATCGAGATCATGGTGCGCGGCACGCGCCTGTCCATCCGCAAGAGCGAAGCGGCCCTCATCCACTGTCAGGTCGACTGACGCGATCGGAGCCGCCATGGCCAAGGCCCCGGCTCACCGTCCATCCGATTTCACAGTCGCCGTCGCCGGCAATCCCAACTCCGGCAAGACCACCCTGTTCAACGCCCTGACCGGCGCCAACGCGCGCATCGGCAACTTTCCCGGCATCACCGTCGACGTGCTCACCGGCCACTTCCAGCTGCCGCAGGCCGGCCGCGTGCGCCTGATCGACATCCCCGGCACCTGCAGTCTCAACGCCCGCTCGCCCGACGAGGAAGTGGCCATCAACACCGTCCTCGGCCGCAAGGGCGTCCGCCGTCCGGACGCCGTCCTGCTCGTGCTCGAAGGCACCGCCCTGGAGCGCGGCCTCTACCTGCTGATGCAGATGCTGGAGTTCGAGATCCCGGTCGTCGTCGTGGTCAACATGCTCGACGCGGTGCGCGACGACGGCCTGGAGATCGACTTCGACGCCCTGCGCGAGATCTACGGCGTCCCCTTCGTGGGCACGATCGCGCGGCGACGCCGGGGCGTGGACCTGGTGCGCGACGCCCTCGACGAGCTGCTGACCAATCCCGAAGAGGCCGCGCGACCGGGCTGGCAGTGGGGGCCGCCGGACGAGCTCGCCGCCGACCTCGACACCTTCGACGCCCTGATCAGAGACGAGGTGCGCTTCCGCCTGGACGGCCCCGGCGCCCGCCGCGCCTTCGCCCTGTGGCTGCTGATGAGCGTGGTGCCGGACAGCGTGCTCGAGGTGCGCCCCCGTCTGCGGGAGCACACCCTGCAGACCCGCGCGCGCATCAAGGCGGAGGGCCGCGACCTGGTGCGCGAGGCCGTCACCGGCCGCTACGCCAAGATCGACCTGATCACGCCGCGCATCCTGACCCGCAGCGCCAACCGCAGCCAGTTGACCGAGCGCATCGACGCCGTCCTGACCCACCCGCTCTGGGGCTCGGCCGTGTTCCTGGCCCTGATGGCGCTCATCTTCCAGATGCTCTTCTCCTGGTCGGATCCCTTCATCGGCCTGATCGAGGACGGCTTCGCCCGCCTGGGCGGCTTCGTGCGTCACGTCCTGCCGGCCGGCCTGCTGCGCGACGCGGTGACCGACGGCGTGCTGGCCGGCGTGGGCGGCGTGCTGGTCTTCCTGCCGCAGATCGTCTTCCTGTTCTTCTTCATCTCGATCATGGAGGGCACGGGCTACCTGTCGCGCGCGGCCTTCCTCATCGACCGCATCATGCGTAAGCTGGGTCTTCACGGTCAGGCCTTCGTGCCGCTGCTCAGCGGCTTCGCCTGCGCCATCCCGGCCATCATGGCCACGCGCACCATCGACAACCGGCGCGACCGCTTCCTGACGATCATGGCCGTGCCGCTGATCAGCTGCTCGGCGCGGCTGCCCGTCTACACCCTGATCATCGCCCTGCTCTTCCCGGCGGCCGACAAGATCGGCTTCCTGAGCACCGGCACCTTCCTGCTGCTGGGCATCTACGTGATCAGCACGGTGATGGCCCTGGCGGCGGTGGGCCTGCTCGGACGCACCATCCTCAAGGGCGCGCCGCAGCCCCTGCTGATGGAGCTGCCGCCCTACCGGATGCCCGACGCGCGCACCATCCTGCTGGTGCTCTGGGACCGCACCCGGGCGTTCCTGACCACCGCCGGCACGGTGATCCTGGTGATGACTGTGGTGCTGTGGGCCCTGCTGGCCTTCCCCCGCCACGACCTGGACGGCCTCGAGGGCGAGGCGCTGACCCGGGCCCAGGCCGAACAGCTGCGCGGCAGCGTGGCGGGCCGGATCGGCGCCTTCATGGAGCCGGCCCTGGAGCCCCTGGGCTTCGACTGGAAGATCGGCATCGGCCTGATCGGCTCGTTCGCGGCGCGGGAGGTCTTCGTCAGCACCATGGGCGTGGTCTACGGCGTGGGGGAGGGGCACGACGGGGCCGACACCTCCCTGCGGGAGGTCATGCGCCGCGACACGCGCGACGACGGCACCCCCCTGTGGACGACCCTATCCGGCCTGAGCCTCATCGTCTTCTTCATGTTCGCCATGCAGTGCATGAGCACCCTGGCGGTGGTCCGGCGCGAGACCGGCAGCTGGGCCTGGACCGCCTTCATGCTCGTCTATCTCACCTCGACCGCCTACGTGGTCACGCTGCTGGTCTACCAGGGCGGGCGGCTGCTCGGCCACGCCTGATCCCGCCCCAGCCGGGGCTTGCGCCCCGGGGCGCGATCGCCCATCATGTCCGCTTGAATACAGACCACAACCCGAGACCGGGGACACCGACATGACCGCACACACCATCGCCGCCCTGTTGGCCGGAAAGATCCCGGTCGGCGAGACCGTCGTCGTGGAAGGCTGGGTCCGCTCCCGCCGCGATTCCAAGGCCGGCCTGAGCTTCGTCCAGGTCCACGACGGCACCTGCTTCGACCCCGTGCAGGTCGTGGCGCCCGCCGACCTGTCCAACTACGCCGACGAGGTCCAGCGCCTGACCACCGGCTGCGCGGTGCGCGTCACGGGCGAGCTGGCCGCGTCCCAGGGCAAGGGCCAGTCGGTGGAGATCCAGGCGACGGGGATCGAGGTGGTGGGCTGGGTCGACGACCCCGAGACCTATCCCATGCAGCCCAAGCGCCACACCATGGAGTTCCTGCGCGAACAGGCCCACCTGCGCCCGCGCACCAACACCTTCGGCGCCGTCACCCGCGTGCGCGACTGCCTGGCCCAGGCCACCCACCGCTACTTCCACGAGCACGGCTACTACTGGATCCACACGCCGATCATCACCGCCAGCGACTGCGAGGGCGCCGGCGAGCTGTTCCGCGTCTCGACCCTCGACCTGGCCAACCTGCCCCGCACCCCCGAGGGCGGCGTGGACTGGTCCGAGGACTTCTTCGGCCGCGAGGCCTTCCTCACGGTCTCCGGTCAGCTCAGCGTGGAGAACTACTGCCTGGCCCTGAGCAAGGTCTACACCTTCGGCCCGACCTTCCGCGCCGAGAACTCCAACACCTCGCGCCACCTCAGCGAGTTCTGGATGATCGAGCCCGAGCTCGCCTTCGCCGACCTGTCGGACGACGCCGACCTCGCCGAGGACTACCTCCGCTACATCTTCAGGGCCGTCCTCGACGAGCGCGCCGACGACATGGCCTTCTTCGGCAAGTTCGTGGAGAAGGGCGTCGACAGGCGCCTGGAGGACTTCGTCGAGAGCAGCTTCGAGCGCATGGACTACACCGACGCCGTCAAGGCCCTCGAGGGCGCCGACGCCAAGTTCGAGTTCCCCGTCTCCTGGGGCATGGACCTGCAGTCGGAGCACGAGCGCTGGCTGACCGAGACCCACGTGGGCCGCCCCGTGGTGGTGATGAACTACCCGAAGGACATCAAGGCCTTCTACATGCGCCTCAACGACGACGGCAAGACGGTCGCGGCGATGGACGTGCTGGCCCCGGGCATCGGCGAGATCGTCGGCGGCAGCCAGCGCGAGGAACGGCTCGACGTGCTCGACGCGCGGCTGGAGGAGATGGGGCTGCCCAAGGAGCCGTACTGGTGGTATCGGGACCTGCGGAAGTACGGGACGGTGCCGCACGCCGGGTTCGGGCTGGGGTTCGAGCGGGCGATCATGTATGCGACGGGGGTGGGGAATATACGGGACGTGATACCGTTTCCTCGGACGCCGGGGAGTGCGGAGTTTTGAACCTGTGGGCCTGTCGGTGGCAGGCGCTGCAGAGGGTGATGAGATTCCCGGGCGCTTTGGATCCGCCGGCCGACCGTGGTATCACGTGATGCACTTCCAGGAACCGAGTGTTGCGGCAGCCCTCGCTGCGGCAGCGGAAGCTGTCCCTGATCATGACTTCACGGCGTATGGACGGCGGAATCGTATGCCGGCTGCGATCCCCTGGGACAACGATGTTGGCATCGCATTCAACCGCCGCCAACTCGGGTCCGGACACAGTCAGCCGATCTCCGGGCCCCACGACAACCGCTTTTTCGCAGTCCGGGCATTTCATGATCACTATTTGATACCGGCTTTCAGAGTGTACACGTGTAGACTTTTGTGTTCCGAGACTGTCCAGCGCCCTCAATATCAAATCCTCCCGACTTCCCTGATGTCCGCGTTTCCGCAATGCTTCAAGGATATTCTCCAGGCGAGCTGCATCGATGGGCCGTAATTGCAGGTTCACGCGAACAGGCCGAGATGACTCCTCTGGCTGCGGCGTCCCAGGCAAGAGGGACGGTTGAATACTCACTTCTCGCCTTCGCGCCTTCGCTCGCGCCACGTCTTTCTGCAGGCGCCGAACAGACGTCTGACGAGCCCGACCAACCCAGGCCTTCTCGGTTCGACTGTCCGCGATTCCAGCAACGGTGCGGGCCTTCGTCCAAGTGACCGATCCGTCTGTAACCGCCGCCTTCAGAACGGGCAGACGCTCGAGATCCTCGACCAAGCGAAGGAACTGGTAAGTCTTGCTGCGCGAAAAACCCAGCGCCCGCTCGGCATAGAGGTGGATCGTGGCGTACCCGAGTTCGAGATAGAGGCGACGGCGCGCGACCTCGCCGAACCAGAGGACCGCGCTGCGCTCGGCATGGAGCAGGTTCTCGAGAGCCTGTTTCAGGGCGACATGAACCTTGCCTGCGGACAGACCGGGGCGGAATCCTGTCATGTGTTATCCGTGCTTTCCGGGAGGAAGCTAGAGCGTGTATGAAGGAAGTGTGCCGACCGTATCGAGACGCGTTCTCAAAGTGTACACGTGTAGACTCTTGATGATTCGGTAGGCCGTATCACGAAAGACCCCCGAACCATAGTCCGGGGGCCCGAGCCGGAGGCGTCCTATTCCTCAGCTCTTCACCGTCTCCCTCTCGCTCGCATCCGCCGTCTTCCCCTGCCGGATCTCCTCCAGATTATGCATCGCATCCGGATTCCCGGGATCCGTCACCAGCAGATCCTCCAGCACCTCTCCGGCCTCCTCGACCTTCCTCATGCGCCAGAGCACCACCGCCAGGTTGTTGGCGGCGCGCACGTCGTCGCTGTTCCACCACAGGACGTAGCGGAAGAGGGTCTCGGCGTCCTCGAGGCGGCCGGCGTGGAAGAACGCCTCGCCCTCGCGCAGGCGGGCCTCCAGTTCGGCGGGGGCGGGTTCGATGGGGGTGACGTCCGCGGCGCGCGGCAGCGGGCTGAAGTGCAGCACGGGGTTGAAGCCGTTGACCACGATGCTCTCCAGGTCGAAGTGTCCGGCGTAGGTGATGTCGGCGGGGATGCCCCACTTGGCCTTGAACACCTCCCAGTTGGTCTCCAGGGCGTCGCGGTAGTCGGTCTGGACGGCGGCGAAGCTGCGGCCGCCGGCGTGGTGCACGTAGCAGTCGGCGGCGATCATGGTCTGGTAGCCCGCCAGGAAGGTGCGCAGGCAGTAGTCGGTGTCCTCGAAGGTGCCCAGGCCGTAGCGCTCGTCGAAGCCGCCGATGCGGCCGAGCAGCTCCCGCTTGATCAGCATGCAGAAGCCGCTGACCCACAGGGCGGGCTCGTCCTGGCCGGCCAGGGCGTCGCCGTGCATCTGCGCGAACAGGTCCAGGTTCTTCAGGGACTCGGTGTCGTAGCCGACCTTGGGCAGCTTCTGGGCGCCGGCCACGCTGTTGCTGACCGGGCCCACTACGCCCGCCTGGGGGTGGGCCTCGGCGCAGGCGATCAGGCGGTCGAGCCAGCCCTCGGTGACGACGGTGTCCGGGTTCAGCAGCACCAGGTGGTCGCCGCAGGCGCGGGCCAGGCCCATGTTGAGGCCCGCCGACACGCCCAGGTTCTCCTGGTTGTAGATCGCGCTCAGGCGGCCCTCGGCCTCGGCGAGGTCCTCCAGCCAGGTGACGGTGCCGTCGTTGCTGGCGTTGTCCACCACCACGATCTCGTGGTGAGGATCGGTGTGGGTCAGCACCGAGTCGAGACAGCGCTTCGTGTGGTCCAGGGCGTTGTGGGTCAGGATGATGATCGAGGCCCGCGACGGGTCGCCCGGCTTGTCGGGGGCGCGGCCCCAGCGCAGGCGGGGCGGCGCGTAGGCGCGGATCGAGAAGTCGGGGGCGGGGGTGGCCTCGCCGTGGAGGTCGATGTAGTAGTCCGGGTGGGCCTTGTCGCGCCAGCGCGCGTCGAAGCGGGACAGGTCCTCCGGCGTCGGCTGCGTCTCGTCGCAACGATAGGTCGCCGTGCTCTCGGGACGGTAGACCGATCGCCAGCCGGCCGCGGCCAGCTTCAGGCAGAGGTCCGCGTCGGCCATGACGCCCTCGTAGACCTCGTCGAAACCGACCACCTCGAAGAAGGCCCGGCTGCGCACCAGCAGGCCCGCGCCGTCCAGGGCGCGCATGATCTGGGGCGTGTTGGCGGCGAAGGCGTCGCCCGGCTTGCCGCGCCACAGGGGGTTGGGCTCCAGGACGGGGCCGGCGCTCGTGTCGCGCTGGGTCAATGCGACGCCGGCGTGGCGAATGGTGCCGTCGACGGCGAGGTGACGGCCGCCCGCGGCGCCCGCCCAGGGGTCGTCGTCCAGCACGTGCAGCAGCGGGGAGAGCCAGCCGTCGCCGACGATCAGGCCGGGCTTCAGGAAGCACAGGTAGCGACCCTGCGCCGCGGCCGCGCCCTGGTTGCAGGCGCGGGCCCAGTTCAGGGGGCCGTCCGCGCGCTTCAGGACGATCCGCTTCTCCGCGGCCTGCGTCTGCAGGTCGGCGGTGACGGCGTCGTCGGCGCCCGAGTCCACGACGATGATCTCGTGGGCGTCGCCCGGCGTGCGGTCGGCGAGCGCGTCCAGGCAGGCGCGGAGATGCTCGGCGCCGTCGTCGACGGGCAGGATGATGGAAACCCGGGGCTCGGGCTTCGGATAGGCTTCATCGTGGCGGATGCCGCTCATGGGATTCCTCCAGGGGGGATCGGGATTCCGTGTCCCGATCCGAACTGCAAGATCGCGGCCAAGATCCGCTCTTGGGGTGGCGTTGCAACCGGCTGTGCCACTGGAGGTTAAGGCCCCTGCGCTCTGTGCGGTCCGTGTCCGGCCCCGTACCCCTGCGTGAAAACCGGACATCCTGTGGCCACGATCCGGCCACGCCCCCCCGTGGTTTTTGCGCAGGCCCCCCGAATTCCGTAATCTCATCCAGCCCGTTGCGGCGCCCGGGTGTGGGCGCCGCGCCAAGCCACTCGCAGGTTCAAGGGAGCAGGTCATGTCCATCCACGAAAACAGGTTCCGGACGATCCTCGGGATCTTCCTGGCCATCGCGCTGCTGGCGGCGCCGATGCAGGCGTACGCCTTCCTGGACATCTGGGACCCCGACGATCAGGACCAGATGGAGCCCGGCGATCCCGAAGGCGGAGATCGCGCCTTCCCCGACACCCCCTACGACGATCCGAGCGGCCAGTCGAGCTTCGCGCCCGGCGGCGACTCCGGAGACGATGAGCTGCCCGACCAGCCCGTCATCCGGATGATCCCCTTGCTGCGCGACCACTGGCTGATCGTGACGCCGTTGATGAAGCCCGGCGTCTCGCCGTACCTGCTCGTTCGCTGAGGAGAGGGAAGATGGGGGAGTACCTGAATCCCGATATCGGATCCCACGTCCGCGCGACGGACGCCGTGGATCCCGACCTGCTCGACCTCGCCCGGGTCCGCTACCGGCACGAGGACTTCGAGGGCGCGCTGGAGACCTGCCGGCACGCCCTCGGAGAGGACGGCGACCGGCCGGCGCCGAACGGCGACGGGCTCTGCCCGCTGCGCCGCGACGCCGTGCTGATCGCCGCCTGGTGCTACTACGATCTGCGCCGCTTCGTCGATTGCCGGGCCTGGCTGTTCAAGGCCCGCGACAAGGGCTGGATCGCGGACCTGGACGTGGAGGCCGCCGCCGTCGAGTTGTGGATGCACAACTGCGAGGGCCGCTACGAGGCGACCGTCGACGAGGTGGGACATCTGCTGGAACGGGCCGAGCCGCCCCTGGACCTGGTCGATCGCGGCTGGCTGTTCTACACCCGAGGCGCCGCCCTGCGTCATCTCGGCGACATGGCCGCCTCCCTGGACGACCTGATGACCGCGCGCACCCTCTTCCGCCTGGTCGGCCGGCGCGATCTGCGGGCCGAGGTGGGCAACCTCGTGGGGTTGGTGCGCTTCCGCCTGCGCCGCTTCGAGGAGGCCGAGGAGCTGTTCCAGGACGCCCTGGAGGTGAACCGCTCTCTCGGTCTGACTCGACGCGTCGCCGACAACCGGCAGAACCTGGGCCTGACCTTCTACAAGACGGGTCGCTACGACGAGGCCCGCCGCCACTTCACCGCGGCCATGGGCATCCGCAACCTCTCGAACGACCGCATCTGCCGCGCGCGTATCGCCCTGGGCAAGCTGGACGTGCTGCAGCGCCGCTTCGACGACGCCCGCAGCAACCTGATGGCGGCCTACACCCTGGCCGTCGACAACCACCTGCCCCGCGAGGAATGTCTCGCCCTGGAGTTCCTGGGCGACGTGTTCCGTCACGAGGGCCGGCCCGCCGAGGCCCGGCGCTACTACGGTCGCGGCATGGTCATCGCGCGCAAGATCGCGCCCGAGGGCGACCTGGTGCTCGAGCTGCAGCGCCGCGAGGGCGAGTGCCTGATCGCCCTGGAGAAGTACACGCAGGCCGAGGCGGTGCTCGGACAGGCCCGCCAGCTGGCCCGCAAGCTCCACGACCCCTTCGAACTGGGCGTGGTGGAGCGCTGCCGGGCGCAGCTGGCGATCCGGCAGGGCCGGCGTCTCGACGCGTTGACCGACACCGAGAGCGCGGTGTCCCTGCTGTCCGGCATCCGGGCCGATCACGAGCTGGCCCTGGCGCACCTGGCGGCGGCCGGACTCTACGTCGACGCCGCCTCGGACCTGCCGTTGGCCGTGGAGATCCTCGATCGAGACGCCTCCACCCGGGCCTCCGATCCCGAGGCGCCCGTGGGCCAGGTCATGGTCACCCGCGCCCGGCGCCACGCCGTGGCCGCCGAGTTCCTCTTCCAGCGCGTGGACGAGCCCTACTGGGAGCGTCGCGTGGACGAGATGCTGGCGGTCATCGATCGTCTGGGCCGCCGCGAAGACGGACGGCCCGGCCGCCTCACCGCCGGCGACGCCGACACCATGGTGGCCGAGTCGCCGGCCATGCGGCGCCTGCTGGCCCGCGTCGACACCTATGCCGGCTACGCCGATCCCGTGCTGGTGACCGGAGAGACCGGCACCGGCAAGGAGCTCGTCTGCCGGCGTCTGCACGATTCCAGTCCGCGCGTCGTCGCACCCTTCGTGCCGGTCAACTGCGCGGCCATTCCCGGCGACCTCTTCGAGCGGGAGTTCTTCGGACACGCCCGCGGCGCCTTCACCGGCGCCGACGCCGAGTCCCCGGGCTACGTGGCCCAGGCCGAGGGCGGCACCCTCTTCCTGGACGAGATCGGCGACCTGCCCCTGCCCCTGCAGGCCAAGCTGCTGCGCCTGATCGAGTACGGGGAGTACCGCCGTCTGGGCGATCCGCGCGAGCGCTTCGCCGACGTGCGCGTCGTCGCCGCCACCAACGCCCATCTGGCCGAGCTGGTGGAGGAGGGGCGCTTCCGCAAGGACCTCTACTACCGCCTGCGCATGCTCACCCTCGAGGTGGCGCCCCTGCGCGAGCGTCGCGAGGACGTCCGTCCCCTGCTGGACCATTTCCTCTCCCGCATGTCCGGCCGTCCGACCGAGGCCGCGGACGTGTTCCTGACCGCCGAGCTGGAGCGCATCGAGCGGTCCCGTCTCGACGGCAACGCCCGCGAGCTGATGCAGATCGCGCGCAAGGGACTGCTGCACCACTCCACCCACATGACACCGGCGGCCCCGGAGACGCCGCGCCCATCCGCCGACGATCCTCCTGCGCGTCCGACCATCCCCGGGCGCCGGGGCCGCCCCCAGGCCGAGGAGCTCCAGCGACTGCTGGCCGATTGCGGCGGCAACAAGACCGCCCTGGCCGAGAAGCTGTCGGTGTCCCGTTCCACGCTGTATCGCTGGTTCTCTTCGATCAACTGACCGTCCCGCAGGACTGTCCCATCGTCCCATCGCCGCACGGCGATGGGACGTTTGGGACGGGGGTATGGGACAGTGCGGGACAGTCGGGTCAGGGTGTTGTATCCGTGTAACTCGATGTATTCAGGCCAGATAGTCTAAATCGGCATATTTTCCTGGAAACTGGCCCCGTTCCTGCAACAGGGGAAGTAGACAGGACACTTCCCCCTTTCGTGTTCTGCGAGTGCAGGTAAGACGATCCGGCAGGTGGGGCTGCCGGATCGTCGCTTTTCGTCAGGGTGTCTCGCCGCCGTCCGCCTGATTCCGCAGGTACACATCCCGCTTCGGATACGGAATCTCCACCCCCGCCTCCACCAGCGTCCCATAAACCCGCTCCGTCAGCGCGTCGATCACCCGCCCGCGGTACACCGGCTCGCTCACCCAGGCCAGCAGCTCGAACTTCAGCCCCGACTCGCCCAGCAGCCGGAAGCGCACCCGCGGCGCCGGCTCGGCGATCAGGTGGGCGACCCCGTCGCAGCAGCCGAGCAGCAGGGCGCGCACCTGGTCCACGTCGCTGCCGTAGGCCACCGACACCGGCACCCGCACGCGCATCTTGTCGTAGGGGCCGCCGGTCTCGTTGATGATCTTGGCGTTGCCGATGATGGCGTTGGGGACGGTGACTTCCACGTCGTCGCGGGTCAGGATGCGCGAGGAGCGCAGGCCGATCTCGGTGACCTGCCCGCGGGTCACGTCGTCGATCACGATGAAGTCGCCGATCTTGAAGGGCGCGTCCGCCAGGATGAACACGCCGGCGAAGAGGTTGGCCAGGGTGTCCTTGGCCGCGAAGCCCACCGCGATGCCGGCCACGCCCGCCGAGGCCAGCCAGGTGGTCACCTCGATCCGCCAGGCCGAGAGCAGGAAGTAGAAGGCGGCGCCGTAGACCAGGATCTTCCACAGCATGATCATCAGCGGCAGGGTCTTGGTCTGCACCACGCCGGTCTCGCCGCCCCTGCGGCTGGCGGCCTTCAGCAGCAGGGTGCCGATGCCCACCAGCACCACCGACCACACCACGATGCCCACGGTCTTCAGCACGCCCACCAGCGCGAAGTGGGCCGCCGCGGTCTGGATCCACAGCAGCGACCAGGCCGCGCCCGCCAGCCACACGGTCAGGATGACCGGGCCGCGCAGGCGGTTGACGACCTCGTCGTCCAGATCGGTGGCGCTGCGGCGGCTCAGGCGCACCAGCAGGGGGAACACCGCCAGCCGGATCAGCAGCACCGCCACCAGGGTGATCGCCAGGCGCATGAGGGTGGCGATGATCCGCGTGTCCAGGTTGTCGAACCACTCGGGCATGGTCTCCTCCTCGGGCTACAGGTAGCCGAGCGCCTCCAGGTTGCGGCGCATGCGGGGATCGATCTGGATGGTGGGGGGCGTCCGCGTCTCGTCGCCGGGACGGCCCGCCAGGGCCTCGGCCGCCGCGTCCAGGGCGGCGTCGAGGGCGTCGGTCGGCAGGCGCGGCGACAGCTCCCAGGGGTCGGCGTCCAGGTCGTACACGGCGACGGGGGCGTCGCGGGTCTCGTCGTCGCCCAGCGGGCCCGGCCGGACGACGCTGCGCCCGCCCGCCCGCGTCCAGGTGAAGCGCCGCGCCTCGCAGAAGCCCGTCAGGACCTCGCGCCCATCGACCCGGACGCTGCGCCGGGCGCGCGCCGCCTCGTCGGCCGGCGAGACCGGTCGCCCGACCAGTTCGGGCAGCAGGGAGAACCCGTCGATGTCGTTGTCGGGCTCGAGGCCCGCGGCGTCGAGCACCGTGGGCAGGATGTCCATGAAGCTCACCTCGGTCTCGACGACCGCCTCGCGCGGGGCGGCGCCGCCGGGCAAGGTCACGATCAGCGGCACGTCCGTGATCTGCGGACCCAGCAGGTCGCCGTTGTGGCCCCAGCCCCCGTGCTCCCAGAACGACTCGCCGTGGTCGCTGGTCACGATCAGCAGCAGGTTCTCGTCCAGGCCCTCCTCGGCCAGGTCGTCCAGGAAGGCGCCCAGCAGGCGGTCCGTGTAGCGGATGCCCGCGTCGTAGAGGCCGACGATCTCGGTGGCGGTCTCGTCGTCGGGCCGGCCGAAACGGTGCTTCTCGAGCTCGCGGATGTTCGCGGAGATCTTGGTGCGGTGATAGCCGAGGATCTCCCGCGTCTCCCTGGGCGGCGGCATGTAGGGCGCGTGGATCTCGTAGGTGTGCAGGAAGAGGAAGATGTCCTCCGCGGGGTGTTCCCGCAGCCAGTCCAGGCCGTGACGCAGGATGTTGCCCCACTGGCCGGTCTCCTTCTCGGAGGACCACCAGAGTTCGAAGCCCCGATGCAGGCCGTAGGTCTGCGTCATGAACGCGCCGCCGGTGTAGGCCGCCGTCGCGAAGCCCGCCGCCAGCAGCGGCTCCATCAGGCTCGGCACGTCCTCGCCCAGGGCCTGGTCCTCGCGCCGTACGCCGTGCCCCTTGTTGAACAGGCCCGTGAAGAAGGAGGCGTGGGACGGCAGGGTCCAGTTGGTCGGCGCCGTCGCCCGCGCGAAGCGCGCGCCCTTCGCCGCCAGCGCGTCCATGCGCGGACTTGTGTCGCGCCCGTAACCGTGGCAACCCAGGTGGTCGCCCCGCAGACTGTCCAGGCAGATCACGATCACCCGTCGCGGCCCGGGTCCGAACACGGGCGCGTCGCTGCGCGGCGCCTCGTCGTTCCGTCCGCAGGCGAGGACGGTGAGCAATAAAAGGGGAAGGAGCCGACGCGATCTCATCACACATCACCGGTTCGAGGGGGTGCCGTCATCCACTTCAGATGGTAGCGCTTCGACGGCGTTTTGTCTGCCGCCGCCCGGCCCTCACCGATTGAACAACCTGTCCCAGAACCCCCCTTTTTCCACCGCCTCGGCCGTCACCAGGTCCACCGACCCGAGCGTCACCCCGTCGAGCAGCGCCACCGCCCGCCCGACCGGCTCTCCCGCCGGCACCGGCGCCTCCACCTTCTCCGGCAGGTCGTAGCGGAACTCGATGTCGCCGCTGCGCTCCTTGCGCACGCCGACCACCAGCGGATCGGTGTAGGCCAGGGCGGCTTCCTTGCTCTTGCCCCCCTTGATGGACAGCGCCTCGGGGCAGGGATCGCCCGCCGCGGCGACCAGGGTGAGCCGGGTGTACTCGGCGAAGCCGCGGGCCAGCAGGCGGGTGGTCTCGCGGCCGCGGGCCTCGTTGGTGGTGGCGCCCATGATCACCGAGATCAGGCGCACGCCCTTCTGGGTGGCGGCGGCGGTGAGGCAGTAGCCGGCCTGGCTGTGGAAGCCCGTCTTGATGCCCTCCAGCCCGCGCAGCTTGCCGACCAGGGGGTTGGGGTTGGTCAGGATGAACTGGCCGTCGCGGAAGGGCACCCGGTCGCTGACCGCCCACTCGAGGGCCTCGGGGTAGCGACTGAGCTCGCGCCCGAGCAGGGCCATGTCGTAGGCCGATGAGCGGTCGGCCTCCTGGCGCCAGCCGGGGGGGAGGCCGTGGACGAAGTGGAACTCGGTGTCGTGCATGCCCAGCTCGCGCGCGCGACGGTTCATCAGGTCGACGAAGGCCTCCACGCTGCCGCTGGTGTGCTCGGCCAGGGCCACGGCCGCGTCGTTGGCCGAGTGCACGGCCAGGGCCAGCAGCAGGTCGTGGACGCTGAACACCTCGCCCTGCTTCAGGTAGACCTGCGAGCCGCCCATCTTGCTGGCCTTGGCCGACACGGTGACCTGGTCCTCCATGCGCAGGTCGTTCTCGGCGATCAGCTCGAGGATGATCAGCTCGGTCATCATCTTGACCATCGAGGCCGGGGGCAGGGGCTCGTGCTCGTTCTCGGCGAAGAGCACGTCGCCGGTCCTCGCGTCCATCACGAGGGCGGAGTCGTAGTCGCCGGAGGTCTCGGCGGCGGGTGCCGCGGCGACGGCCAGGCAGGCCAGTGCGAGGGCGGCGAAGACGGTGCGGGCGTCCGTGCGGGGCATGGGGCTTCCTTTGCGAAACGGGTCGTCGGGTCTTCCGGGGCGACGGGTCGTACGGCGACGGGTTGCGGACGGGGCCGACCCTACAGGGCGCGACTCAG
Organism: uncultured Fibrobacteraceae bacterium; assembly: GCA_964607825.1. Classification (GTDB taxonomy): domain Bacteria; phylum Krumholzibacteriota; class Krumholzibacteriia; order LZORAL124-64-63; family LZORAL124-64-63; genus JAHIYU01. Next base: position 61,903 of record CAZSNA010000004.1, read on the forward strand.
AACTTCAACGGTCCGCCGTCCTTCATGTCGGCCAGGGTGAGACGGCCGAGCATCTCCTTGATGGCGTCGCGGCGCGGGCCCCATTCCTGGTGCATGGGGCAGGGATCGTCGTCGCCGCAGGTGGGGAACCCGAGGATGCAGCGTTCGTAGTCCTCCTGTCCGTCCACGACGTCCACGATGTCCAGCAGCGTCGTCTCGTCCAGGGAACGGGCCAGGCGGTAGCCCCCGCGCATGCCGCGGGTGGCCGTCACGAGGCCGGCCTCGGCCAGGGTCCTCATCAGCTGGGCCAGGTACTTCTCGGGGATCGCCAGCTTGTCGTGGAGACGGCGCACCGAGCAGGGCGCGCAGTCGGAGGCGGCCATGTAGATCAGGGCGCGGATGGCGTATTCGGATGTCTTGGAGAGTCGCACGCGGGCTCCCGTCTCGGAGATGTCGTCGTCTCGGATGATCCGGACAGATCATGCCATACGTCGCCGCGCAGACCAAGTTCCGCTTGTCCGCCGTGCGGGAAGAGGATTGAATGAGGGTTCGGGAGGAGTGCCCATGCGCGTCGCCGTCGCCGCCAGCCTGATCCTGTCCGTCGCCGTCCTGCTGCTGGTCGGCTGCGGCGGACGCCAGGCTGTGCCCGTGCCCTACGACACGGTGTGGGTCAGCCGGGCCGCGTCGGACTCCCTGGGGCTCGAGGCGTTCCGTCGCCTGCCGTCGCCCACGGCCGCCGCCCGTCGCGAACGGGCCCGCGCCTGTCTCGTCCGCGCCGATCGCGCCCGGGGCGTCGCCCCCCGCGTACGTCAGCTGTGCACCGCCGCCGGCCTGACGCCCGACGATCCCGTGATCTGGTTCCGCCTGGCCGAGGACACCTTCGGCCTGGGCGACACGCGGCGCGCGCTGGACTACCTCGACCGGGCCGAGGCCGCCATCCTGGTCCGCGACGCCGAGGACCGTCGCGACCTGCGCCGGCGCCTGGCCCAGGCCCGCGCCTGGCTCCACCGCCACCGAGGCCGCTGGGCCGAGGCCCACGCCTGGGCCGACAGCGCCGCGCGCTACGCCCCCGAGGAGCGCGAGACCAAGATGCTGCAGGGCCTGACCCGCGCCAACCACGGCGACCTGCGCGGGGCCTTCAACATCGCGCGCGAGATCGAACGCCTGCACTTCTTCCGCTTCGAATGGCGCTGGATCCGCGGCATGGCCGAACTGGCCCGGGGCAGCGTGGACAACGCCTACCACTGGCTCCGCGACGCGCGCCCCGACGGCCCCTGGTCCGCCCGCTTCTACCGCGACCTGGCCCAGGTCTGCGAGCAGGTCGGCAACCTCGGCGAGGCCCGCCGTTTCCACGGCTACAGCCTGGCCGCCCTCGATCTGGAGCCCGGCCTCTGCGGCGAGCCCGTCGAGGTGGCGATCCCCCGCGCGGAGGGCGGGGCGGACCGGGTTCCGATCTGGTGGTCCCTGGGCCGTCTGTCCGTCGCCGGCTCGCGCCTGGGCGCGGCCCTGGCGGCGGTCGACAGCTTCCGCGTCGAACGTCCGCCGGCCGGACGCGGGATCTGGGCCGACACGGCCCAGGACCTGCTCAGCGACTGCATCCGCCACGGCCTGGACGAGCTGCGCTGCCGTCGCGAGCGCGGCCTGCTCTACGCCGAGATGGGCTTCGCCGAACTGGCGCTGGCCGACCTGCGCCGGGTGGTGGCCGATCTCGAGTCCCGCGACGAGATCGAGCCGGAGATCTTCGCCCTCTACGGCCATCTGCTCAACGGCGACCGCAAGTACCAGCAGGCCCTGTCGTACCTGCAGAAGGCCGTGGACGTGCGCCCCGACCTGGCGCGGGCCTGGAGCGCCCTGGGCTTCAACCTGCTGATGACCGCCCAGGGCGCCGCCGGCGAGACGGCCCTGGAGCGCGCCCTCGCCCTGGATCCCGACCTGCCGGAGGCCTGGTACAACCTCGGCCTCTCGCATTATTATGCCCATCGGTGGGGCGACGCGGCCGCCGCCCTGGAACGCGCCCTGGAACTGGCGCCGGACAATCCCGACATACTTCCGTTGCTGCAGCAGTCGCGGGGACGGGCGCGACGCGCCGTCCGCGCCGAAGAGGAGACGCCATGACCGACTTCCGCATCGACGACCTGATCCACGACGGCGACTGGTACGACCGCATCAACACCTTCGACCACGACCTGCCGTTCTACCGCCGCCTCGCGCAGGAGGCCGACGGGCCCGTGCTCGAGCTCTGCGCCGGATCGGGCCGCCTGACCCTGCCCCTGGCCGAGGCCGGCGTCGCCGTGACCGGCCTGGACGTCTCGCCGCTCATGCTCGCCGCCGCGCGCCGCAAGGCCGCCGCCCGCGGCGTCGAGGCGGAGTTCGTCGAGGGGGACATGCGCTACTTCGACCTGGGCCGCCGCTTCGCCCTGATCTTCGTCCCCTTCAACTCGCTGCAGGTCCTCTACACGGACGAGGACGTGTCCTGCGCCCTCGAGCGGATACGCGCCCATCTGCTGCCCGACAGCCGTTTCGTCTTCGACGTCTTCAACCCCGATCCGCGCGTCCTGGTGGAGCGCAGCGAGGGCTGGACCGAGACCTTCCGCTTCATGCTGGACGACGGCCGCGAATGCGTCGTCAGCGAGCGCTGCGACTACGACGACGCCGCGCAGGTCAACCGCGTCACCTGGCGCTACGAGGCCGGCGACGAGGAGCGCCGCGCGCAGCTCGACATCCGCTGCTTCTATCCGCGGGAGATGGACCTGGTCCTCGCGCGCCACGGGTTCGAGGTGGAGGACAAGTTCGGGGACTTCGAGGGGACGCCGTTCCGGAAAGGGGCGGGGAAGATGGTGTACGTGTGCCGGGCGGCGGTCTGAGCGCGTCGCCCGGTCCCGGATAGACGGGGCCCCGGTCCATCCCTGGACCGGGGCCCCATTTCATTGCACGTGTGAACCGGTCAGCCGAGCCGCCCGAACACCTTCTCGATCCGACGCATGGCCCAGTTGATGTCCTTCCGCTTGATGGTCAGCGGGGGGGCGATGCGGATCACGTTCTCGTGGGTCTCCTTGCAGAGCATGCCCTCGGCCATGAGCGCCTCGCAGTAGGGGCGGGCCGGACGGTCGAGCACCACGCCGATCCACAGGCCCACGCCGCGCACCTTCTTGATGCTCTTGGCCTTCACCTTGCGGATGCGGTCCATGAAGTACTCGCCCTGCTTGGCCGAGTTCTGTATCAGCTTCTCGTCGACCAGCACCTCGAGCGCCTCGCTCGCCACGACGCAGCCTAGGGGGTTGCCGCCGAAGGTCGAACCGTGGTCGCCGGGGTTGAACACGCCCATGACCTCGTCGTCGGCCAGGAAGGCGCTGACGGGGTAGAAGCCGCCGCTCAGGGCCTTGCCGATGATCACGCCGTCGGGGCGCACGCCCTCCCACTCGTGGGCGAACATCTTGCCGGTGCGGCCCAGGCCGCTCTGGATCTCGTCCACGATCAGCAGCACGTCGTGCTTCTTGCACAGCGCGGCGGCCTTCTTCAGGAAGCCCTTGGGCGGGACGATGATGCCGGCCTCGCCCTGGATGGGCTCCACCATGAAGGCGACCGTGTTCTTCGTGATGGCCTTCTCCAGCGCCTTGACGTCGCCGAAGGGGATGACCTTGAAGCCGGGGGTGAAGGGGCCGAAGCCGTCCTTGTACTGGTCCTCGGTGCTGAAGCCGACGATGGTCGTGGTGCGGCCGTGGAAGTTGTCGGCGCAGACGATGATCTCGGCCTTGTCCTTCTTCACGCCCTTGATCTTGTAGCCCCACTTGCGCGCGGCCTTGATGGCGGTCTCCACGGCCTCGGCGCCCGTGTTCATGGGCAGCACGCGCTTGTAGCCGGTCATCTCGCTGAGCAGCTTGTAGAAGCCGGGCAGCTGGTCGTTGCGGAAGGCCCGGCTGGTCAGGGTGCACTTGGCGGCCTGGCGCTTGAAGGCCTTCAGCAGGCGCGGGTGGCAGTGGCCCTGGTTCACGGCGCTGTAGGCGGCCAGGCAGTCCATGAAGCGGTTGCCTTCGACGTCCTCCACCCAGATCCCGTCGGCCTTCTTGATGACCAGGTCGAGCGGGTGATAGTTGTGGGCGCCGTACGAGTCCTCCATCTCGATGAATTTCCGCGTCTTCATGTCGACCTCCGGGAAGGTGGAAAGGGTGTCCGCCCGATCGGGCGCGCTTTATCGGCAGCGGCTCAAGCCGCGATTTCGCAAAGATACACGCCCATTGCGCCCTCGCGAAAAAATTTCGCTCCTCGGTTGTTTTTATACTTGAATAATAAAAGTACTTGGCTTATTAAAGTTCTGGCGCCCGAGGGATCCCAGGGAAGGGAGCCGGAGGCGCATCGGGTCTCATCGTTCTTTGAAGGTCTGTCCGAGGGAGATTGCCGGGTCCGGAAGGAGCACCGGTTGAAGGCCGAGGCACCCGCTCCGCGGGTCGGGGAAGGACCCCCGCCGGCTACCTCCCGGAGGCCCGCGCCGGTCGGAGATCGGCGCGGCCTCCCGGTTCGGAACGCGCGCACACGCCTGGCCGACGCGTTCCGGCTCCAGCCGGGAGACAGACCGACCCGGGGGGGCGGCGGCCGTTCCCGCCGCCCCCATTCGCTCACGCCGTCCGCACGGATGCGGGCAGAGGCAAGGAGGCCTCGAGGTGAGCACCTCGACACCATCCCCGGAAAATACCGGGGGTGGCGCGCCCCTGTCGCCGTTGATCCACGGCCGGGCGCGACTGCTCATCCTGTCCCACCTGATCAGGGTCGGCGCGACCCCGTTCACCGAGTTGCGCGTGCGACTGGGCATGACCGACGGGTCGTTGTCGGTGCATCTGTCCAAGCTGGAGGAGGGGGGCGTGGTGGAGATCGTGAAGGAGTTCGTGGGGAAGCGCCCGCGGACGATGATCCGGATCTCCCGCCGCGGGCGCTCGCTCTTCAATCGCTACGTCCAGGAACTGCGAGACATAGTTCCAGGTCTCGACGAGTAGCTACTCCCTGAAAGCACACGGCCTGTAGAAGCGGTCGGCGTATTCGTCGACCATGCGCGCCGTGCTGAACTGGGGGATGACCGTCTCCACCGCCTCGATCATGCGGCGGATCCACTCGCCGGGCAGCCCGTCCGCGTCCCGCTCGTAGAACAGGGGCACGATCTCGTCCTCCAGCAGGGTGTAGAGGGACTCGGCGTCGGCGGCGTCCTGCCGCTCGGGGTCCTCGTACTCGCGGTTCTCGCCGATGGCCCAACCGTTGTTCTCCTCGTAGCCCTCGCACCACCAGCCGTCGAGCACCGACAGGTTGAGCGCGCCGTTGGCGGCGGCCTTCATGCCCGAGGTGCCGCTGGCCTCCATGGGACGGCGCGGGGTGTTGAGCCAGATGTCGACGCCCTGCACCAGGTGGCGGGCCAGGTCGATGTCGTAGTTCTCCACCAGCACCAGACGCGAGCGGAAGCGCGTCTCGCGGGAGATGTTCCAGACCTCCTGCATGAGGTCCTTGCCCAGCTCGTTGCGCGGATGGGACTTGCCGGCGATGACGATCTGGACCGGGCGCTCGGCGTCGTTGAGCATCCGCGCCAGGCGCTCGGCGTCGCGGAACATGAGGGTGGCCCGCTTGTAGGGCGCGAAGCGTCGGGCGAAGCCGATGGTCAGGGCCCGGGGATCCAGGACGCGGGCCGCCGCCTCCGCCATCTCCGCGTCGCCGCGTTCGCGGCGGGCCTGACGGATCATGCGCTCGCGCACCATCTGCACCAGGTGGCCTCGTCGCCGCTCGTGCTCCGCCCAGAAGACGTCGCGGGGGAGGGACTCGCCGCCGCCGAGATGCTCGCGGTAGATGGGGTCCATCTCGCCCGCGATCCAGGTGGGCAGGTGCACGCCGTTGGTGACGTGCTCGATGGGCACGCTGTCCACGTCGTTCTCGGGCCAGAGGAAGCGCCACATGTCGCGGGCGACCTCGCCGTGCAGCTCGCTGACGCCGTTGGCGAAACGCGACAGCCGCAGGGCGATGACGGTCATGCCGAAGCGCTCGCGCGCGTCGGCGGGATCGACCAGGCCGAGCCGGATCAGCTCGTCGAGCTCGACGCCCATCTGCTCGGCGTAGGGGCGCAGGTACTCGCCCACGTGCTCGCGGTCGAAGGCGTCGTTGCCCGCGGGCACCGGGGTGTGGGTCGTGAAGACGTTGCTCACGCGCGCGGCCTCGCAGGCGGCCGTGAAGTCCAGTCCGTCCTCGACCATGCCGCGGCGGATCTGCTCCACGGCCAGGAACGCCGAGTGGCCCTCGTTCAGGTGGCAGGCGTCGGGCTCGACGCCCACCGCCTGCAGGGCGCGCAGGCCGCCGATGCCCAGCAGGATCTCCTGGCGCACGCGGGTGTCCTCGGTGCCGCCGTAGAGGTGGCCGGTGATGGAGCGGTCCTCCTCGTCGTTGTCGTCGCGGTCGGTGTCCAGCAGGTACAGGGGGACGCGGCCCACCTGGATCTTCCAGATCTGCGCGCGCAGGGTGCGGCCGGGGTACTCCAGGTCGATCACCAGGGGTTCGCCGTCCTCGCCGCACTGCAGGGCCATGGGCAGCATCTCGAAGTCGCTGCGGCGGTAGTCCTCGCGCTGGCGGCCGTCGAGACCGATGTGCTGGTGGAAGTAGCCGTAGCGATAGGCCAGGCCCACCGCCGTCAGGGGCGTGCCCAGGTCGCTGGCGGCCTTCAGGTGGTCGCCGGCGAGGATGCCAAGCCCGCCCGAATAGAGGGACAGGCTCTCGTGCATGCCGAACTCGGCGGAGAAGTAGGCCACCGTCTTGCCCGTCAGGTCGATGGCCTCGGGCGCGGGGCCGGCCTCCATGTAGGCGAGGAAGCGCGCGTGGATGCGGTTCAGCACCTCCACGAAGCGCTCGTCCGCCGCCAGTGAGCAGAGTCGGGTCTCGCTGACTTCATGAAGCAGGCGGACGGGGTTGTGGCGCACGTCGTCCCAGCGGGCGGGATCGACGTCGTGGAAGAGGGTCGTGGCCTCGTGGTCCCAGCACCACCACAGGTTGCGGGCCAGGTCGCGCAGGGGCAGCAGGGATTCGGGCAGCGCCAGCTCGGCGCCGTAGTGGTCGATCACGGACATCGTAGCTCCTGGGTCGTCGGCCCCGGGGGCCGGTCGTCGGATGTTGGCCGAGGAAGATAACGCCTGGATGGCCGGTATGGCCAGTCGAGATGCATTTTTCGGCGTCGGATCAGAAGAGTTGAGCGGGTTCGATCCGGGCCCGGTCGCCGAGCGTATGTCCTTCCAGGCGCAGTAGTTGCGCCTTGAGCGACAGCCCGCCCGCGAATCCCACCAGCGAACGGTTCACGCCCACCAGCCGGTGGCAGGGCACCAGGATCGGCACCGGGTTCTGGCCCGCGGCCTGGCCCACGGCGCGCGTGGCGTTGGGGCGACGGATCGAGCGGGCGATCTCCTTGTAGGTCTTCAGTCGGCCGTAGGGGATGCGCATCAGGGCGGTCCAGACGCGCAGCTGGAAGCTGCTGCCGTGCAGGTCCAGGGGGATGTCGAAGCCCTCCCGGTCGCCGATGAAGTACTCGCCGAGCTGTTGGCGGAGATCCTCGAAGACCTCCGGATTCTCCTGCATCGTCTCCTCATCGCCGTCCGCGTCGGCGCGTATCTTCTTGACGTGGGCGGCCGCGCATGTGTGATAGCGGTAGGCCCGGGGCAGGAACTCGAGACGTATCAGACCCTGATCGCTGGCCAGGGCCAGCATCGGGTTCAGGACGGTCCGCAGGAGCGCGTAGTACAGCATCGATCCGCCTTTCCGCCGGGGAGCCGGGAACGACGATCGGCGCATTCTAGCAGAAACGCACGTGGATAGGAAGGGGTCGGGACCATGAAACTGCTGGGCTGGCAAGAGCTTGACGAGCATCCGGCCGTGCCGCTCGGCCACGTGCTCGACCTGCGCTCGCCGGACGCGTTCGCCGCGGGTCATCTCCCCGGGGCCGCCAGCTTCGCCATCCTGTCCGCGGGACGGGACGATCTGGCCGAGGCCCTGCCGAGCGTGCTGCTGCCCCCGCGCCGCGCCCCCCTGCTGGTCTGCGGCGACGACGCCGACCGGGTGCGCGAGATCGTCGCCTTCCTGCGCGACCGGGGCCGCGAGGCGGTCGACGGCGCCCTGCTCGACGGCACCACGGCCCCGTCCGGCCTCTGGGTGCCGGGGGCGGACTCGACCCCTCTCTGGCGCCCGCCCCGCTTCCTGTCCGACGCCGCGAGCCTGCTGCCGCCCCCGGGCGCCGGCCCCGTCCTGGACCTGGGCTGCGGCGGCGGCCGCGCCGCGGTGTGGCTGACCCTGCTGGGCTACGACGTGACCGCCGTGGACCACCTCGAAGACGCCCTCGCCCTCGCCCGCCGCCTGGCGCAGCTCCACGACGCGGCGCCGACCTTCCTGCGCCGCGACCTGGGCGATCCGGACCAGGTGCCGCCGGGCCCCTGGTCCCTCGTGCTGAGCGTGCGCTTCCTGGACCGTCCCCTGCTGCAACGTCTGCCCGACCTGCTGCGGCCCGGCGGCATGGTGCTGCTGCGGACCTTCCGCTGGATCGAGGACGAGCCGCGGCTGCCGCGGCGGAAGTACTGCGTCGACATGGACGAGTTGACGGTGCTGTTCCCGCCGGATCGCTTCGAGATCCTCCGCTGCATCGATGACCGCTTCGACGACGATCGGCCCGCGGTGGGCGTGGTGGCGCGGTTGTCGGCGGGCGAGTGATCGTCCGGGCCATTTCAGCGCGACACCCCCCTTGGCCCCACCCCCCGATTGCCATTCCCCCACCCCCGCACTATCATCGTCGCCACTCGCACACCAAGGAGATCGACCGTGCAGATAGGCATCCTGGGCTTCAAGTTCACGGGCAAGACCACCCTGTTCAACGCCGTGACCGGCAGCGACCAGCCCGTCGGCCAGGGGGGCGTGGAGCCGCACCTGGCGGTGGGGCGCATTCCCGATCCGCGTCTCGACAGGCTGTCGGCCATGTTCGAACCCAAGCGCACCGTCCCCGCCACAGTCGACTGGGTGGACGTGCCCGGGTTCGAGCCGACCAAGCCGGGGGGACAGGGCGAGGCCACGCGGTTCCTGGAGCACGCGCGGCGGGTGGACGCCCTGGCCCAGGTCGTGCGCTGCTTCGACAACGGGATGGAACCGCCGGCTCCCGCCGACGAGATCGAGTCGCTGGCGCTCGAGCTGGCCCTGGCCGACCTGCAGATCGTCGAGAACCGGATCGAGCGGCTCGAGAAGGACCGCGCGCGCAAGGGCAAGGTCGACAACCCGCTGGAGCCGCCGTTGATGGAGCGCTTCCGCGAGCGGCTGGAGGCCGGCGAACCCCTGCGCGACCTGGAGCTCGACCGCGACGAGATCAAGCTCTCCAGCGGCTTCTCGCTGCTGACGCTCAAGCCCATGATCCTGGTGCTCAACGGGCCGGAGGACGGCGTCGACGCGGACGTGATCGAGGCCGCGCGCGCCACCGGCGCCGAGGTGGTCGATCTGTGCGCGCAGGTGGAGGCCGAACTGGCCGAGCTGCCCGAGGACGAGCGTACCGAGTTCCTGGCGGACCTGGGCATCGCGGAGCCGGCGTCCCATCGCATGGCCCGTTCGGCCTACGGGGCGCTGGGGCTGCACAGCTTCTTCACCGTGGGCGACGACGAATGCCGCGCCTGGACCGTCCGCCGGGGTGCGCTGGCGCCCGAGGCCGCCGGCACCATCCACTCGGACATGGAGCGCGGCTTCATCCGCGCCGAGACCTGCAGCTACGACGACCTGGTCGAGGCCGGCGGCCTGTCAGAGGTCAAGAAGCTCAACCGGATGCGCCTGGAGGGCAAGAGCTACGAGGTGCGGGACGGCGACGTCCTCAACATCCGCTTCAGCGTTTAGGGGGGCCGTGACGAGACCCTGGACCGGACCCATCCTCCGCCGGCTCGGCGGACTGCTGGCGGTGGCGCTGCTGGCGGTGTTCTGGTCCTCCGTGTGGAGCGACCTGGACCGTTCCGTGCTGTCGCGGGTGCCGGTCCTCGACGAGGCCATCTACCTGACCCAGGCCGCCGAAATGGCCGACGGCCGGCTCCTGCCCGACGAACCCTTCTTCATGTCGTCGCTCTATCCCTACCTGGTCGCCGCGACGGGGAGCGGCCGCGAGCTCTCGCCCGAGGGGGTGCGGCTCGGGGCGCCGCCCCACGTCCTGCGTCTGGTGCAGGCGTTGATGTGGCTGGGCACGGCCGTCCTGCTCTGGCGGACGGCGCGCCGGTTCGCGCCGCCGGGGATCGCCTGGCTCGCGCCGGCGTCGTGGATGCTCTACGCACCGGCCGCCGTGTTCGCGTCGGCGGTGCTGCTGGAGGTGCCGCTGGCCCTCGCGGCGACCGCGGCCCTGTTCGTCGCCACGGGCGGACCGGCCTCGACCCGCCGCGCCGTCGCCGCCGGCGTCCTCGTCGGCGCGGCGACCCTGCTGCGCACGTCGGGGGGGCTGCTGATCGTGCCGGTCGTCCTGGCGCTGGTCGGCTCCGACCGTCGGGCCTGGCGCCGAGGCGTACCGGCCCTGCTCGCCGCGGTGCTGACGGTCCTGCCGGCCGTGGCCTTCAACAGCCTCGAGACGGGGCGGCTCGTCGGGCCCAGCCTCAACGGCGGCGTGAACCTCTACATCGGCAACGGACCCGAGGCCGAGGGCTTCTACGTGAGCTACCGGGGCGTGGACGTGCGCCGGGATCTCACCGGCCGCGCCTTCCTCGGCGAGCGGATGGGGCAGGAGGTGCCCGACGCCGCGGCCGCCGACGCCGCCTGGGCGCGGGCCGGCCGCCGCGCGGTGCTCGACGACCCGCTCCGTGCGCTGGGTCTGTGGCTGCGCAAGCTGCGTCTGCACCTGGTCGCGGCGGAGATCCCGCAGATATCGCCCCTGTCGGCCTGGCGGCGCGAGGTCCCGATTCTGCGCGCGTTGCCCGTGCCCTACGGTCTGCTCTCGGCGGCCGGTCTGCTCGGGCTGTTGCTGGTCGGCCTGCGCGAACCGCGTCTGCGGCCCTGGGCCCTCGCGGCGCTGCTGTTGATCGCGGGCCAGAGCCTGTTCTTCGTGGTCTCGCGGTATCGGCTGGTGCTGGTGCCGCTCTGGGCGTTGCTGGGGACCGCGGCGGTGGGGACCCTGTGGGCGGAACGCGGCCGGCGCCTGGCGGCGGGACTCGGCCTGGGCGCGGCCTGCGCCCTGGCCGTCGCGCCCTGGGGGCTGGGCTCCGTGCTCGAGCGGCTCGAGGCCGCCGGACGGGCCAACGAGGCCGTGCGCTGGGAGAGGCTCGGGGTTCCGGCCGAGGCCTTGTCCCGCTACGAGGCGTCCCTGGCCCTGATCCCCGACCATCCCCGGCCCCGGCGCGCCGCGGCGCGGATCCACGCCGCGGCCGGCCGGATCGACGAGTCGGAACGGCTGCTGCGCCGCGGCCTGGAGATCGCCGTCCCTCCCGACGACCTGCGCCGCGACCTGATCAATCTGCTGCTCGAGGCCGGACGTCCGGGCGAGACCCTCGATCTGCTGCGCGAGCACGTGCGCGCCCGTCCCGACGACCACGAGATGATGCACAACTACGCCGTGGCCCTGGCCGGCGCCGGTCGGGCCGACGAGGCCGAGTTCGTGGCCGGACAGCTCGTGATGGTCGCGCCGGACGACCCGCGCGGCTACATCGATCTCGGCGTGATCCTGGCGCGACAGGGGCGGCTGGAGGAGGCGCGCACGGTGTTCCGACAGGGGCTGGAGCGTGTTCCCGGCGATCCGCGGCTGCAGGCCAACCTGGAGCGCGTGGAGGCCCGTCTCCCGGAGTGAAATCCGGCCGCAGGATGTCCGCCGCCGAAGCGTTGGGGGAGATGCATCCCAGAATGCAACCCCTCTCGAAGGAGACGAGATCATGAAGACCAAGACGATCCTGGCCCTCACGCTGATCCTGCTGGCGGCGACCGCGTTGCCGGCCCTGGCCCAGTGCGGCCACGCACCCCGCGACGGCGAGGCCCCCCGCTTCGAGCGCATGACCAGGATGCTCGACCTGAGCGAGGCCCAGCAGGCCGCCATCAAGAAGATCCGCGAGGAGAGCCGCGACGAGGGCCTCCAGACCCGCAAGCAGATCATGCGTCTGCGTCACGAGCTCCAGGGCCTGATGCTCGAGGACGATCCCGATGCGGGCGAGGCCGGCAAGCTGATCAAGCGCATCGGCGAGCTCAAGAGCGAGCAGCAGGTGCGGCGCATGGAGACCCGGTTGGCCGTCCGCGCCGAGCTGACCGACGAGCAGCGCGACAAGATGATGGCCATGCAGGGCAAGAAGAAGCGCGGCCGCGGCGGCCCGGGCCGGCGGTCCGGCTGCGACGGCCACGGCCGGCACGGCGGCGAAGGCGCCTGCGGCGGACCCCGGGGACGTTAGGACCGGAAGGTGTGAACGTCCGTGAACGACGACGAACTGATGACGCGCATCGCGACGGGCGAGGAGGCGGCCTTCCGCCTCCTCGTCGAGCGGTGGGAGGCCCCGGTCCAGGCCTTCCTGTGGCGCATGACCGGCTCGCGGGAAGAGGCAGAGGACCTGACGCAGGACACCTTCGTCAAGGTCCACGCCCACGCCGGACGCTACGTGCCGGCGGATCGCTTCCAGAGCTGGCTGTTCCGGATCGCGGGCAACCTGGTGCGGAGCTGGGCGCGTCGCCGGAAGATCGTCGGCTGGATCCGCTGGGATCCCTCGGACCACGATCGTCCCGGGGACGGACCGGCCCCCGACGCCGGCCTGGAAGCCGACGAGACGAGCCGGCGGGTGCAGGCGGCCCTGGCCGAACTGCCGGAACGGCAGCGGCAGGCCGTGGTCCTGCGCCGGTATCACGAGATGAGCCAGCGGGAGATCGCCGAGGCCCTGGACACGACCGAGGGCGCGGTGGAATCCCTGCTGATCCGGGCGATGGCGGGCCTGCGCCGGCGGCTCGCGCCCCAGACGGGAGATGAATCATGACGCACATGCACGACCTCATCGCGGCCTACGTCGACGGACGCCTCGCCGAGGCGGATCGCGAGGCCGTCGACGCCCATTGCGCCGTCTGCCCGGACTGCGCCCGCGCCCTGGCCGAGACCCGGGCGGTGTGGGACCTGATGGGCGAGGCGCACGCTCCCGAGCCGACCCGCTCCGTCTGGCCGGACGTGGTCGAGTCGACGGCGCCCCGGCAGGCGCCCGCCTGGCGCCGCGCGGCCTTCGGGACGCTCTCGGCGGCCGCGGCGGCCGGCGGCCTGCTGATCGGCGTCCAGCAGTACACGTCCGGCGGCCTGGTCGACCTGGCCGCCCTGGACGAGACCCTCGACGGCACCACGCTCGCCGGCGACACGTCCTGGAGCTTCGGCTACGCCCTGGACGACGCGCTGTCTCTCGACACGGGCGAGGAGGACTGACATGAAGCGCCTGATCCTGCCGCTGCTGCTGCTCTCGATCGGCCTGAACATCGGCCTGGGCATCACCCTCAAGCGCCAGCGGAGCGAACTGGACCGTCTGCCCCCCTGGGTATTCCGGGATCGCGGCCCCGAGGCCGGCCGGCCCGGGGGAGGCCCGCATCACGGCGGGCACATGGGTCGCCTGCGCGAGATGCGTGATCGCATCCAGCCGGAGATGGAAACCCGCCAGGCGGCCTTCAAGGCGGCGCGCGAGGCCCTGTACGAGGCCCTGGCCCGCGAGCCCATGGACGAGGACGAGATCCTGGCCCGGGTCGGCGACGTGATCACCGTCCAGGGCGGCATCGACTCCCTGATGACCTCCAACCTGGTCGAGGAGCTGAAGGGCATGGCTCCCGAGTCGCGCCGCGAGGTGATCCGCCTGCTCGATCGCTTCGATGACCGTCGCAGGGGCCGTTTCGGCGGCCGTAGGGGCGGTCGCCCGTCCGTCTCCCCTTGACACGGCTTGCGCCGTAGCGTTTAATTCCCGTAGCTTACCGAAGTTACGGGATACGCGCTGCGGGTCCGTCCGCGCGCGATTCCGGCTCCACCGACTACGGTCATCGATATCGACCCCGATAGCCCGTTTCGCGCGATCCAGGGAGTTGTCTGCATGAGCGCCAAGAGAATCCTCGTCGTATCCGGCCTGCTGGCTCTCGCCCTGTTCGTGGGTTGCCGATCCGCCCACGTCACCAGCTCCATCATCTACATCGATCAGCAGATGTTCGACAAGGCCATCGAGGTGCTGCACGAGGGTCTGGAGTACAGTCCCGACGAGGCGGAGGCCTACTTCTACCTGGGCGAGGCCCACTCCAAGAAGGCCGAGGAGATGATCCGCGAGAACGATTATCTCGACGCCAAGAACAACTACGTCATGGCCTACGACTACTACATGCAGTCCCTGGACATGATGCCCGAGCTGTACGACAAGGTGCAGGAGTCGCTGCTCTACAGCTACGTCATGCAGAGCAACAACGCGAAGAACGAGTACCAGGCCGGCTTCTACGAGGCCGCCGAGGGCTACTTCCGCCTGGCCTACGCCTGCCTGCCCGATTCGGTCGCGCCCATCAAGAACCTGGCCCGCATGAAGATCCAGCTGGCCATGGAGAACGACAACGACGCCGCGATCCTCGAGGAGGCCCTCGTTCTGATCGACCAGGTCCTGGCCGGCAACCCCGGCGCCTACGAGCTGCTGTCGGACAAGGCCAACGTGCTCAGCCGCCTCGAGCGCAAGGACGAGGCCGCCGCCATCTACGACCAGCTCCTGGCCGAGCACCCGGACGACGCGCCGCTGATGATCGACATCGCCAACCTCTCCCAGGAGCAGGGCGACTTCGAGCGGGCCGGCGACCTGCTGGTGCGGGTGATGACCATCTACGAGAACGACGACGACACCACCAACGACGAGGACGTCTACTTCCTCTCGCTGCAGGCGGCCGCCTTCTTCGGCGACAGCCGCGTGGGCCGCTTCCAGGAGGCCATCGATCTCTACGACAAGGCCCTGCGCATGGAGGACATCCCGACCGAGAGCACGCTGCTGAACAAGCTGATGCTGCACTACAACTACGGTCAGGCCATCGTGGCGCAGTACAACGAGGAAGAGGACCCGGTCCGGAAGGCCGAGTACGAGACGCAGGCGACCGAGCAGTTCCAGGCCGGCGTCGCCGTGGGCAACGCGCTCATCGGCCAGTACTTCGAGAGCGTCAACGGCTTCTACTACCTGGCCGAGTGCCATCGCCTGCTGGGCGACGAGGCCAACTTCAACGCGAACATGGAGCAGTGGCGGAAGCTCTCGAACCTCGACGAATAGACGTGACCCCGCCTTCGGGCGGGGTCGAACGCCGCTGGACACGGCGCGGCCCTTGGTGTATGATCCTTGGGCTGCAAGGAATCCGCTCTCACGAAATAAATCGCAAACCGCAAACGTCGTGACCGGCCCGGGGAGAGCCGCGTCCGGCGAATCCCACCGCTCGTTCGAGCCCGTTTCCGGGACAGCGACTCCTACCAGAGAATCCCGTCAATCACAGCGCACAGGAGCGACATGGACATCAAGGAACTCCAGGACAAGAGCATCATCGAGCTCGTGGACATCGCCAAGGACCTGCAGATCGAGGGACTGAGCACCCTGCGCAAGTCCGAGCTCATCTTCAAGATCCTCGAGGGCCAGACCGAGAAGAACGGACTGATCTACGCCGAGGGCGTGCTGCAGGTGCTGCAGGAGGGCTACGGCTTCCTCCGCTCGGCCAAGTACAACTACCTGCCCGGCCCCGACGACATCTATCTCTCCCCGTCCCAGATCAAGAAGTTCGACCTGAAGACCGGCGACACGGTCGCGGGACAGGTGCGTCCGCCCAAGGACAACGAGCGCTACTTCGCGCTTCTCAAGGTGGAGTCCGTCAACTACGAGGACCCCGAGAAGGCGAAGACCATGACGCTCTTCGACAACCTGACGCCGCTGTATCCGGAGGAGATGCTCAACCTCGAGTGCGAGAACGGGGACATCACCACGCGGCTGGTCAACCTGATGGCGCCCATCGGCAAGGGGCAGCGCGGCCTGATCGTCTCGCCGCCGCGCGCCGGCAAGACCATCATCCTGCAGAAGATCGCCAACGCCATCACCGAGAACAATCCCGACGTGCACCTGATCGTGCTGCTCATCGACGAGCGGCCCGAGGAGGTCACGGACATGGCGCGGTCGGTCAAGGGCGAGGTGGTCAGCTCCACCTTCGACGAGCCCGCCGAGCGCCACGTGCAGGTGGCCAGCATGGTGCTGGCCAAGGCCCGCCGCCTGGTGGAGCACCACCAGGACGTGGTCATCCTGCTCGATTCGATCACCCGCCTGGCCCGCGCCCACAACACGGTGGTGCCGCATTCGGGCAAGATCCTCTCCGGCGGCGTCGACTCCAACGCCCTGCAGAAGCCCAAGCGCTTCTTCGGCGCCGCGCGCAACATCGAGGAGGGCGGCAGCCTGACCATCATCGCCACGGCCCTGATCGAGACCGGTTCGCGCATGGACGAGGTGATCTTCGAGGAGTTCAAGGGCACCGGCAACATGGAGCTGGTCCTGGACCGCAAGATCGCGGAGAAGCGGGTCTACCCGGCGGTGGACATCTTCAAGTCCGGCACGCGCAAGGAGGACCTGCTGATCGACGCCAAGGACCTCAACAAGATCTGGATCCTGCGCAAGTACCTGGGCGACTACAGCCCCCAGGAGGCCATGGAGTTCCTGATCGACAAGCTGGGAAAAACGAAGACGAACGACCAATTCCTGGCCGCGATGAACGCCTAGGGCCTACAGTCGCCTCCGGCACTAAAAACTTGCTCCGAGGGCATTCGGGAGTTATCTAGTTGGCTGTTCCTGAATACGGTTCTCAGTCCGAGGTAAGGAAATGAAGAAGGACATCCATCCCAAGTACGTGGACTGCGAGATCACCTGCCTCTGCGGCAACGTGATCAGCACGCGCTCCACCCTCGAGAAGATCAACGTGGAGATCTGCTCCGCCTGCCACCCGTTCTTCACGGGCCAGCAGAAGATCGTCGACACCGCCGGCCGCGTGGAGCGCTTCATGCGCCGGTACGAGGGAGTCTACGGGGACAAGAAGAAGAATTAGCGTCGCGCACCCGTCACCACGGCTGCGCCGCGCGCCTGATTCTCGGTTTTTGATGAGGGGGCTGGCGAAACGACCGGCCCCCTCTTTCTTGTCCACAGACCGGACACCACCACCCCTGGAGCGAGCATGAAGACCAGTCCCGACACGCCCGGCCCCGAGACCGGCGCCCAGGATCCCGCCCAGCTCGACCTCGCCGTCGGCGGCCAGGCGGTCATCGAGGGCGTGATGATGCGTTCGCCCTCGGCCGTCGCCACCGCGGTGCGCACGCCGTCCGGCCGGATCGTCGTGCGCAAGAAGCCCTTCCGCAGCGTCATGAAGAAGCTGCCCTTCCTGAACGTCCCCCTGCTGCGCGGCGGCGTGCACCTGATCGAGTCCATGAGCATCGGCATCGGCTCGCTGATGTACTCGGCCGACCAGGCCATGGAGGACGACCGCGTGTCCGAGGAGAACAAGGGCCTCGGCGACACCCTCATGATGTGGGGCACCGTGGTGCTGGCCTTCATCCTGAGCATGGGCCTGTTCTTCTACCTGCCCCTGCTGATCACCGACTGGCTCGGCGTGGAGCACAGCGTGTGGTTCAACGTGGTGGACGGGATCATCCGCATCATCATGTTCGTGCTCTACCTCAAGCTGATCTCGCGCATGAAGGACATGGCGCGGGTCTTCGAGTACCACGGGGCCGAGCACATGTCGATCCACGCCTTCGAGGCCAAGAAGGACCTGACGGTGGAGCAGACCCGTCCCTTCACCACCCTGCACCCGCGCTGCGGCACCAGCTTCCTGTTCTTCGTGATGCTGATCGCCCTGGTGGTGTTCAGCTTCCTGGGCCGCCCCGAGACCGTGGGCGAGCGCCTGCTGCGCCTGTGCTTCATCCCGGTGATCGGCGGACTGGCCTACGAGGCCATCAAGCTGTCGGGCAAGTTCAAGGACGCCGCCTGGCTGAAGCCGCTGATCTGGCCCGGCCTGATGCTGCAGCGGATCACCACCAGCCGTCCCGACGACGACCAGATCGAGGTGGGCCTGGCGGCCCTGAAGGCCGTGCTCACGCCCGAGGCCGAGGGGTTCCGGGAGAAGACCTACTACGAGCTGGAGTCCGCGCCGACCGGAGGTGGGGACGATGCGTGAGATCATCGAAGGCCTGCGCGAGCAGCGCGCGGCCCTGGAGACCGAGCTGAGCGACCCCGAGCTGGTCAAGGACCTCAAGCGCTTCCGCGACGTCTCGCGCGAGCACGCGCGGCTGGGCGGCATCCTGGAGATCGGCGACCGCTGGGTCTCGCTGAGCGACTCGGTGGCCGAGAACCGCGGGATGCTCGACAGCGAGGACGACCCCGAGCTGCTGGAGATGATCCGCGAGGAGCTGCCCGGGCTGGAGGCCGACCTGGAGACGGTCGCGGCCGAGTTCGAGGTGGCCCTGCTGCCCCACGACCCCAACGACGACCGCGACGCGATCCTCGAGGTGCGCGCCGGCACCGGCGGCGACGAGGCCGCCCTGTTCGCCGAGGAGGTCGCGCGCATGTACGTGCGCTACGCCGAGCGCCGCAAGTGGAAGGCCGAGCTGCTCGACGGCACCCCCGGCACCGCCGGCGGCATGAAGGAGATCAGCTACGCGATCCGCGGCGAGGGCGTCTACGGCGTGCTGCGCTGGGAGAGCGGCGTGCACCGCGTGCAGCGCGTGCCGGCCACCGAGAGCCAGGGCCGCATCCACACCTCCGCGGTGACCGTGGCGGTGCTGCCGGAGGCCGAGGAGGTCGACGTGCAGATCGAGGAGAACGACCTGCGCATCGACGTCTACCGCGCCCAGGGCCCGGGCGGCCAGTCCGTCAACACCACCGACTCCGCGGTGCGCATCACCCACGAGCCCACGGGCATCGTGGTGCAGTGCCAGGACGAGAAGTCCCAGCACAAGAACAAGGCCAAGGCCATGACCGTGCTGCGCTCGCGCCTGCTGGAGGCGGCCATCGCCGAGCAGGAGGCCGCGCGTTCCGCCGAGCGCCGCTCGATGGTGGGCACCGGCGACCGCAGCGCCAAGATCCGCACCTACAACTTCCCCCAGAGCCGCGTGACGGATCACCGGATCGGGTTGACCGTTCACAGTCTCGACGCCATCATGCAGGGAGACCTCGAGAACGTGGTGGAGGCGATCCGCGACTACCGACGCCGCGAGATCCTCGAGGAGAGCCGCGGGGGCTGAGCCGCTCGCCGACGGGCGCCGGCCGCCGCAAGGGAGCCATGGCCGGATCTCTGAAGACCGTGCGCGAACTGATCAACGTCACCGCCGACTACCTCGAGGGCAAGGGCGTCGACGCCGCCCGTCTCGACGCCGAGCGGCTGCTGGGCGACGTGCTCGGCCTGGCCCGCATCGAGCTCTACCTCAACCACGACCGTCCCCTGACCCCCGACGAGCTCGACCGCTACCGCGCGCTGGTCAAGCAGCGCGGCGCCGGCGTCCCCCTGCAGACCCTGCTGGGCGAGACCGAGTTCTACGGCCGGCCCTTCAAGGTGGCCGAGGGGGTGTTCATCCCGCGACCCGAGACCGAGCGCCTGATCGAGGTGTGCGTGGCGGGCTTCACCGCCGGCACCAGCCGCCTGATCGCGCCCCTGGCCCTGGAGGTGGGCTGCGGGACGGGGATCATCGCCTGCACCCTGGCCGCGGAGGTGCCGCGCCTGCAGGTCCTGGCCACCGACGTGAATCCCGCCGCGGCGTCCCTGACCCGCGCCAACGCCAAGCGCCTCGGCGTGGCGGCGCGCGTGGAGGTCTTCGAGGGGCCGCTGCTGGACCCCGTGCCCGCCGACCTGAAGGGCCGCGTCCACCTGCTGGTGAGCAATCCGCCCTACATCCGCAGCGGCGACATCCCGACCCTGCCCCGCGAGGTGCGCGACCACGACCCCGTCGAGGCCCTCGACGGCGGACCGGACGGGCTGCGCGTCTATCACGAGCTGGCCCGTCGCGCCGGCGAGTGGCTGGCGCCCGGCGGCCGCGTGGCCGTGGAGATCGGCGCCGACCAGGGGGAGCCGGTGTCGGCCATCTTCGCGGCGGCCGGCCTGACGGACATCGAGACGACCCTGGACTACGCCAAGCTGCCGCGGGTGGTCACCGCCCGCAGCGAGGACCTGCTGACCCCGGAGGACTGACGTGGACCGGTTCGTGATCGAGGGACCGACCCGCCTGGCGGGCGAGGTCGTCGCCGGCGGCGCCAAGAACGCCGTGCTGCCCCTGATGGCCGCCGCCCTGCTCTCGCGGGGCGAGTCGGTGATCGACAACGTGCCCGACCTGCGCGACGTGCGCACCTTCATGCGCCTGTTCGAGATCCTGGGCGCGCGCTGCTCGCTGGAGGACGGCGTGCTGCGCATGGACACCAGCGACGCCGACGGCATCGAGGCGCCCTACGACCTGGTCAAGACCATGCGCGCGAGCATCTACGTGCTGGGCCCCCTGCTGGCGGCGCGCGGCGAGGCCCGCGTCTCGCTGCCGGGCGGCTGCGCCTGGGGGCCGCGGCCGGTCAACCTGCATCTGGAGGGGATGCGCGCCCTGGGCGCCGAGCCCGAGCTGGACGGCGGCTACATCCACGCCCGCGCACCGCGCGGACTGCGCGGCGGCGAGTACCGTTTCGAGCCCAGCAGCGTGGGCGCCACCTGCAACGTGCTGATGGCCGCGGTGCTGGCCGACGGCGAGACCCGGCTGCACAACTGCGCCACCGAGCCAGAGGTGACACAGCTCGTGGAGGCGCTCGCCGGCGCGGGTGCGCGGATCGAGGGCGTGGGCACGACCACGCTGGTCATCGAGGGCGTCCGCGAACTGGCGCCCGTCCGCCACCGCGTGATCCCGGACCGCATCGAGGCGGGCACCTTCCTGGCCGCGGCGGCCATCAGCGGCGGCGACGTGGTCGTGCGCGACTGCCGGCCCGACCACCTCGAGGCGTCCATCTCGGCGCTGCGCAGCATGGGCTGCGAACTGGAGGTGGGCGAGGACCGCGTGCACATCACGGCGACCGGCCGGCTGAAGGCGGTGGAGATCAACACGCGGCCCTTCCCGGGCTATCCCACCGACATGCAGGCCCAGCTGATGGCCGCGGCCAGCCTGGCCGACGGCGTCAGCCACATCACCGAGAACATCTACCTCGACCGCTTCACCCACACCGCGGAGCTGCGCCGCCTCGGCGCGGACATCCGCCTCGACGGCGCCACCGCCACCATCTTCGGCGTGCCCGAGCTGAAGGGCGCGCCGGTGATGGCCACCGACCTGCGGGCCTCGGCGGCGCTGGTGCTGGCGGGGATCGCGGCGCAGGGGGAGACGATCGTGGAGCGGGTCTACCACATCGACCGCGGCTACCAGCGCATCGAGGAGAAGCTGCGCGGGCTGGGGGCGAGGATCCGGCGGGAGAACCCGGCGCCGGGGCCGTAGACGACGGGGCGGTCCGCCCGTCGCGATGATCGCCTGGCCTATCGGGTCAGACCCAGCTGTCCCTGGTTCACCTTGTTGACGTATTTCCCGTTCACGACCTGCACGGTCGCGATCCTCTTGTTGCAGGACGGGCAGTGGATGTCGGTACCGATCTCCGAGTAGTCGTTGATGAAGATCCCGGTGTAGTCCTCCGTGATGCGGTCCCGATGGATCTTCAACAGCCGTCTCCCCGGGCCCTTCTTGTATTTCAGCAGCACCTGGCCGCACCGGCAGCTCACCGTCAACACCTTGTATCTGGTCAATTTCTTCAACGGCTGTGCCTTCCGATGCGGGCCCGGGCCAGGTTAGCACCCGGGTCGTCCGCCGTCAAAGCCGCCCCGGCGGCGCCGTGGAGCCCCTGCTTTCGTGGTCCGATTCCTCCCGAAACGCCGCGTATATCTACGAACCCAGCGAGCGTTCGCCGGAGACGGGGCGGCGCGATCCGTCGCCATGTCAAATCCGGGACACATCCGGAATGCCGCCGGACAGGTCGCTTCTCCGCATCGCTCGCAGACCTCAACACGGGAGCTGGCACCATGCGTATCTCAGCCATATCGATCCGAACGACGATCCTCGTCCTGGCCCTCGCGGCGGCCGCGGGCCCCGCCGCCGCCGGGACCTTCGTGCCCGAGCTCCTGAGCAGCGCTCACAACAGCACGAATCTCCAGTACACGGACATCGTCATCGACCCCGCCGGGTCGCCCCATGTGGTCTACGGCGTCGAACACTCGGGCAGCGGCCGTGCCTACATCTACTACGAATGGCTGGACGACGGTGTCTGGGAGTACGCGCAGAACCACGTCGGCCAGTACATCAGCCAATGCGCCATCGATCTCGACGGAAGCGGCGTTCCGCATTTCGCCATCCATTCGGGGACCTATCTCGGCATGGGGCTGCGCTTCATCAGCTACGACGGCGGCTTCTGGACGATCAGCGACCCGGAGTCGGGCATGCCCGGCTCGTATTCCGGCGGCTGGCCGGATCTCGTGATCGACTCCAACGACGTGCCCTGGATCAGTTACAGGTGGAAGGAGTACGAAGCCGCACCGACGGCGGAACTGCGCGTGGCGTACAGGAGCGGCGGCACGTGGTACGTCGAGACCGTCGACGGCGGGACCGACGACGTGGGCGAATACACGTCCATCGCCCTGAGCGCCCTGGAGCGGCCGCGCGTCTCCTACTACGACCGCACCAACGGCAACCTCATGTTCGCCCGCCGCTCCGGAACCGGCGTCTGGACGCTGGAGCTGGTGGACGACCTGCCGGACGTGGGCACCTGGAGCAGCATCGCCATCGGACCCGACGGCAACGTCCACATCTGCTACCGCAACGAGGTCACCGAGGCCCTGCGCTACGCCCGCCGCAACAACAACGTCTGGACCACCGAGTCCATCCCCGACAACCACAACACCGGCGACGGCCTGTCCATCGCCGTCGACGACAACGGGGATCCCCACATCTCCTATTACCACACCGGCCGCGGTCGCCTGCGCCACATCTGGAAGACCGGCGGCACCTGGTACGAGGAGATCGTCGACGATACGGACGACCGCGGCCTGCGCTCGGCCATCGCCCTGGCGCCGGACGGCACGCCTCACGTCACGTACGTGGATGATCCGGATCAGCGGATCTGGTACGCCACCTACGAGGCGGCGGTGGCCGTGCCCGACGGTCCGCCGCCGGTCCACGCGCTCAAGGCGTATCCCAATCCCGCGGGCGGCGGCGCGCCGGTGCGCATCGAGTTCGCGGCCGCGGGCGGCGACAAGGCGGAGGCGTACGGGCCGGGCTCGCTGGGCGTC
>CAZSNA010000005.1:0-64028 GCA_964607825.1 uncultured Fibrobacteraceae bacterium
GAAAGAGGGCGGGAGCCACCTTAGCATACTGTCCGAAATCTGGGGACCACCTCTTCCAGATGATCGACTGCACGGTCAGCAACGAGGACATGACCTTCGGCGACGTGAAGAACCTCTACAGGTAGGTTCGCGCCGGATCCGGAGTGCAGGGGCCGCGTCCCGCGGGACGCGGCCTCCGTCTATTCCGGATCGGCGATCCGCGCCCGGCCGCTCCAGTACCACACGGCCTCGGCGAACTGCTCGGCGGTGTAGTCGCAGGGGGTGCCGCCGGGCCTGGCGAGCATGTTGCGGGCCATGGTCAGGGGGTCGAGGGGTTCCTCGGGGACGGGCGACGCGATCACGCAGACGATCTCCCAGTCGCGGTCGGTGCTGCGGACGCCGTCGTTGAGCTCCAGCACGGCGGCGGCGTAGAGGACCACCGCGGCGTGGCGGACCGGCTCCCGGGGGCCGTCGGCGCGGACCTCCACGTAGCCGTCCTCGCCCTCGGCGCGGCGGCTGTAGGCGGCGCTCAGGCGGGTGGTCTCGTCGACGCTGACCGTCGAGCCCACGAAGCCCTCGGGCGGGACGGGCACCACCACCACCTCGTCCAGACCGTCGCGGCCGGCGCCGGGACGCCGCGCCGCCCAGTGGGCGGCGACCAGGGCGACCAGCTCGTCCTCGGAGCCCAGGTAGTGGCTGTGGGTCGAGCCGGGACGGTAGCGTCCGCGGGCGAACTCGCTCCAGCCGATCGACGGGGCGCCGCTCACGCGTCCGCCGCCAGCCAGGTGCGGACGTAGTCGGCCACGCCGTCCTCCAGCGGGGTGAAGGCCTTGTCGTAGCCGGCGGCGCGCAGCTTCGCCAGGTCGGCCTGGGTGTGGTACTGGTAGCGGTCGCGCAGGTGGTCGGGCATCTCGATGTAGTCGATGGCCGGTTCGCGGTCGAGGGCCGCGAAGACCGCCGTGACCAGGTCGTTCCAGGTGCGGGCCTCGCCGGTGCCGCAGTTGAACAGGCCGTTGACGTCGGCGTGTTCGACCAGGTGCAGGGTCAGGTCGACGGCGTCCTTCACGTAGACGAAGTCGCGGACCTGGCCGCCGTCGGGGTACTCGGGCCGGTACGACTTGAAGAGGCCCACGCGGCCGGTCTCGCCGATCTGGCCGAAGGCCTTGTGCACCACCGAGCGCATGTCCCCCTTGTGGTCCTCGCGGGGGCCGTAGACGTTGAAGTATTTCAGGCCGGCGACGCGGTCCAGCACGCCGGTGCGCAGGGCCCAGAGGTCGAACATGTGCTTGCTGAAGCCGTACATGTTCAGCGGGCGCAGGTCGGGGGTGAGGGCGTCGTCGTCGGAGTAGCCCAGGACGCCGTCGCCGTAGGTGGCGGCGCTCGAGGCGTAGACGAAGCGCACGTCGTTGGCCAGGCACCACTCGCAGAGGTCGCGGGTGTAGCGGTAGTTGTTGTCGGCCAGGTAGTCGGCGTCGGTCTCGGTGGTGGCGCTGCAGGCGCCCATGTGGATGACGGCGGCCGGGCGGCCGGGCACGTCGTCCATCAGCACGCGGTCGCGGAAGTCGTCCTTGTCCAGGTAGTCCTCGACGCGCAGGCCGAGCAGGTTGCGCCACTTGTCGGCGTCGCGCAGGCGGTCGACCACGATCACGTCGTCGCAGCCGCGTGCGTTGAGCTTCCGGACGATGTTGGCGCCGATGAATCCCGCGCCGCCGGTGACGATGATCGTGCCGTTCATGGCCGCTCCCCGAGTGGGTTCCAGTTCCGTCGACAGGGGAAATCTACAGGCTGACGCGGCGGCTGTCATGGAGTAGATTCCTCGCGGACCCCGACCCATTTCCCGAGGAGACGCGATGGACTATCCGGTCAACGACAAGCAGGTGATCCGCGACTGCCGGATCGGCGAGGGCACCAAGGTCTGGAACTTCGTCAACATGTACGAATGCGAGGTGGGCCGCGACTCCATGATCGGCACCTTCGTGGAGATCCAGGCCGGCGTGAAGATCGGCGACCGGACCCGCGTGCAGAGCCACACTTTCATCTGCGAGATGGTGACCATCGGCAACGACGTCTTCGTGGGCCACGGCATCATGTTCATCAACGACACCATGCCGCCCCAGGTCGACCGCGACCAGTGGCGCGCGACGGTCATCGAGGACGGCGCGTCCATCGGCTCGAACGCCACCCTGCTGCCGGTGACCATCGGCCGCGACGCCGTGGTCGGCGCCGGCTCGGTGGTCACCAGGGACGTACCGCCCGGCGCGATCGTGGCGGGGAATCCGGCGCGGGTGATGCGGTATCGGGACGGGTACGGCGACTAGTCCGTCTCCATCTCCTCGAAGATCCACACGTTCACGCCGCCCTTGCGGCTGCACTCGATGCGGTGCGGCGCGAGGGCGCCGTCCGTCTCCCGCCAGTCCGAGACGTCCCAGTAGTGGCCGATGCGCAGCAGCAGGCCCGTCTCGATGTCGAAGTGCAGGGCGTAGTGGTCGGGATCGCGCTCGCCGACCAGCCGGTGGGCCATCCGTCCGTTCACCAGGTGCTCGCCGTCGTGGCGCAGGCCGGGGAAGTCGCGGGCGACCGTCAATGCCCCCCGCGGGTCGAGCAGCCACGAAAGCTTGCCCCGCAGTCCGTCCCGCCCGCGACGGTCCAGGCGTGCGGCGCCGTCGCGGACGATCTCGCAGGCCCCGCCCGCCGGGGCGCGGACCAGGCAGTCGGTGGTGTCGGCGAGGCCGCGGTAGGGGCGGTCGTCGACGAAACGGCCCGCGCAGGTGCGGACCGACAGGGTGTCCAGGACGGCGCGGCCGCCGAGGGCCTCCACGTACCGCTCGAGTACGTTCTCGGCGCGGGTGACGTCCTCGCCGGCGATCACGGGGCCGACGCCCAGGCCGAACAAGCCGATGATCGTCAGAATCATCCAAGTCATGAGTCCATCCTTCCGCCGGTGTGGATGTGTTTCCAGACGGACCGGATCAAGCGGCGTGCCCGACGTCGATGCAGCGGGATCGAGTTTACACGTGTAAAGTCGGGAGGTTGCAAGGACGCATTCGTGACGTGATCGCGGTCGCGACGAGGGCCGGGTCCCGGGGAACACGGCGAACGTGTCCGGTCGGACACACTTCAGAGCGCGGCGAGCAACTCGTCCGGCACGTCGGAGATGATCGCGTCGACTCCCATCCCCGCCAGCGCCCGCGCCCGCGCGACGTCGTTCACCGTCCAGGCGTAGAGCCGCCGTCCGGCCGCGTGCAGCGCGTCGGCCAGGCCGGGCACGATGCGGTCCTCCCGCAGGGACAGCCCCACCGCCCCCAGCTCGTCCAGCAGGGAGGCCTCCGGCGGATCCACGGCGATCAGTCCCAGCCGGTGGCCGCCCGACACGGCGGCCATCACCCTCAGCAGGCGGAGCTCGAAGGATTGCACCTCCAGGTGCAGTTCGTCGCGCCAGGGGGCCAGCTCGTCCCACAGGTTCGACCAGGTGCGCATCCCCTTCACCTCCACGCAGACCGCCCAGCCGGGCCGGCGGCGCGCCGCCAGCTCGAGGACGTCGGCCAGGGAGGGCACCTCGCCGCCATGCTTGGCGGGCCGTCCGCGGAGCGCGGCGAGGGGGAGCTCGTCGATGAGGCCGGCGGGCGTGTCGGGATCGTGGTGCACGACGAAGCGGCCGTCGGCGGTCTCGTGCACGTCGAGCTCGACGCCGTCGACGGCGAGGTCGACGGCGATGTGGAAGGCGTCCAGGGTGTTCTCGGGGGCGCGCGACGAGGCGCCGCGGTGGGCGATCACGCGCGGTCGGTTCAACCCGTCCGGGTCTTCTGGATGATGTCTCGCTGTTTCTGCCATCGGTCCTCGTGGTCGGGAAGCAGTCCGGCCAGCTCACCATAGCAGCGGACGGCCCTCGCGTCAGCCCGCCACAGGGGGTAGGGCAGGCCGGCGACCACGCGCGCCATGAACGTGGCCTGCACCGCCAGCAGGGTCGCGGCCGTCACCAGTCCCAGGGCCTGCATGGGATCCAGGAGCCCCATGACCGCGAGCACCGCCGAGGCGGCCGCCGGCGGATGCTGGCAGCGGATCAGGAGCATCACGGCGCTGATCGTCGCCATGGTCGCGATGATCACGCCGACCCGCACGCTCCCGAGCGTGGCGGGCGTCAGCAGCCCGGCCTCGGGCCAGAGGGCGTTCGCCCCGTGCAGCAGGCCCAGCCCGATCGCCACCGCCAGGCTGTGGCCCAGGATCAGGTTGCGCGGACTGCCCGCCGGCGCGAGCGGCGTGGAGAAGAGGATGAAGGCCGAGGGGGCCAGCGGCGAGAAGAGCAGGGGCATGTCGGTCCACATGGCCATCAGCGTGATGATGCCCAGGGACACGGCCCCGCAGGACACGGAGTAGAGCAGGGTCTGGGCGCGGGCGCCGTCGCCCTGCCGCAGGGAGGTGCGGAGCTGGGCGTTGGTCAGGCCCCGGACCAGCCGGTAGAGGGCGCCGTGCCGGGGATCGCCGACCGTCCCGTTCACGCGCATGGCGTCAGTCCCAGCTTGCGGACGGCCCGCGCGAGGCCGTCGAGCGTGTTGGCGGCGTGGTTGCTGGTGAGGTTGAATTGGGCGTAGATCGCGTCGTAGCTGTCGCGGACCTCCTCGTGGAGCTCCGGCCAGGCGTCGCGCGGGAGGTCCAGTTCCAGCGCGGCGCGCTCGATCATCAGCGACGTGTTGCGGGCGCTCTCTCGCAGGTTGCTCGGCAGCATCGCCGCCACCGACAGGCAGCCGGCCACCGAATCGTCCAGGCCGTACTCGCGGATCTGCTCCGCGTTGAGTGTGTGGGCGCCGGTCAGGCAGACGAGCCGCTCGGGGAAGTCCCATTTCTGCAGGATCCAGGCGCCGGCCTGGGCGTGGTCCCAGCCGAAGGCCTCGCGCTCGAGGTCGGCCAGGCGACGGCGGGTGCCCCGCCAGCTTTCCAGGATGGGCTCGTAGTACTTGCGCCAGGCGGTCAGCAGGACGGGGACGGCCACGTCCGACAGCAGCATGGCGGTGAAGGCCTCCTCCTCCTCGCCGGGACGCACGCGGCGCGCGATGGCGCGCGCGGTCAGCGAACGCAGCAGGGTGTCGGTCCAGTAGGCCTCGTGGTCGAAGAGCTCGCCCTCGGGGTCGGGCAGGGCCTGGAGCATGGAGTAGGAGAGGATCACCGAACGGATGCGGTCGAAGCCCAGCAGGGTGATGGCGTGCCGCACGCCGGTGACCTGGGCGCGCAGGGCGAAGAGCGAGGAGTTGATGGTGCTCAGCACCTTGACGCTGAACTCGGGCTCGGCCGCGATGATGTCCTCCAGCACCGCGACGTCGGGCTCGTCCTTGTTGACCTCGTCGATCACGCGCGAGACGGCCTGGGGCAGCACCGGCAGGCGCACCTCGCCGAACATCTGCCCGAAATTGCCGCCCGCGATGGCCGCGTGCATCTTCAGCGTGTTGATCAGACCCATGTTTGACGCCTTTCCCGCCGCCTGCGCGGTCGTTCCCGCGAATCAGACGACATCCCTCATGACCCCCAGGACCCCCCTGGCCAGCCGTCCGCTGAGCTCGAATTCCTTGCAGACGGCGCGGAAACTCTCGGACACCTCGTCGACGATGAACGGCCACTCGGAACGCTCCACGTCCAGTTCCGAGCAGGTCAGCTTGACCATGTGCCGGGAGCGGTCCCGGCAGGGCTTCAGGGAGCTGGGCATGTGAGAGGCGCACATGACCGGCAGCGCGATGCCCTCGGCCTGGCCGTCGGCGCGGATCTCCTCCGACGAGCAGTTGTGGAGGGCGGCGGCCGTCACCAGCTTGTCCGGGAACTCCCACTTGCGCAGGATCCAGGCGCTGGCCTGGGCGTGGTCCCAGCCCACCAGTTCGCGTTCGAGATGGGCCAGCTCCATGATGTCGCCCTGCCAGCGGGCGAACACCGGCTCGTACTTCTCGCTCCAGGCCGTCAGCAGGATGGGGATGGAGATGTCGGCCAGCATCATGGCCGTGAAGGCCTCGTCCTCCTGCCCGGGCAGGGCGCGCTGGCAGATCGACCGCGCGAGCAGGGCGCGCAGCAGGGTGTCTGTCCAGAAGGCCTCGTGCCGGAAGAGCTTGGTCTCGGGCTCCTGGAGCGCGTCGTGCATGGTGTAGGAGAGGCCGATCGACCGGACGCGGTTGAGACCCAGCATGGCGATGGCGTGACGGATGGTGGTCACCTTCACCCGCAGCGCGAAGTGCGAGGAGTTGACCGTCCGCAGGATCTTGGCGCTGATCTGGGGCTCGGACGAGACGATGGTCTCGAGCTTGGCGATGTCCGGTTCGTCCTTGTTGATCTCGTTGAGCAGGCGCGCGATGGCGGCCGGGAGCACCGGGATCTTGATGAACCGGAACTGCTCGGCGAAGGCCTCTCGCGCGGACTCGTACTTTTCCACCTGGGCGATGTTCGTCATTGCTGCTTCCGGGCGTGGGTTGCAGTTGTCTGTTGCCTCTGTTCCTGTATCGACCGGGGGATGGCGGGATTTAGTGGAATTGATGGATTGATAGGGGGTTATCGCCGGATACGGTGGGAGGCGCGCATGAAAACGGGGCGGCCGGTCGGCCGCCCCGCGGAAGTGCTCCAACGTGCTTGATCGTAACTAGTTGCCGCCCGCAAGCCGGCACCCGAACGCGATCGACAGGAACTTCGACTCCTCGCTGTCCGCCCGCGACGTCAGCACGCAGGGCGCGGTGGTCCCCACCACCGCCGCGGCCAGCCGCCCGCCCGACAGCAGCGTGCCCGACTTGTAGAACACGTTTCCGCTCTCGATGTTGGGAAACACCAGGATGTCCGCGGCCCCGCCCACCGGGGTGTCGAGCCCCTTGATGGCGCAGGCCTCCGGCGAGATGGCCACGTCCAGGGCCAGGGGGCCGTGCACGATCGCGTCGGGGAACTCGTCCGCGGCGTCGGCTGTGATCTCGGCGGCCTCGCCGGTGGCCGGCATCTTCAGGCTGACCTTCTCGCTGGCGGCGATCAGGGCCGCCTTGGGCCGCGCCAGGCCGAAGCTGTGGGCCGCGTCCACGCAGTAGCGCAGGATCTTCTTCTTGGTCTCCTTGTCCGGCAGCGGGATGATCGCCACGTCGCTGACGAACAGCAGCTTGCCGTGGCGTTCCAGGAACGCCGGCAGCTCCATCACCGTCAGGTGGGTCAGCACGGCGCCCTTGGGGAGCAGGCCCCGCTCCTTGTCGAGGATCAGGCGCATGTAGTCGCTGGTGCCGATCAGGCCCTTCATCAGGACGTCGGCGCGTCCCTCGCGCACCAGATCGCGGGCGGTCTCGCCGGCGGCCAGCACCTCGGGCTCGTCCACCACCTCGAAGCCGGAGCGGTCCAGGTCCAGTTCGGTGCAGAGCGCGTCGATGCGGGCGCCGTCGCCCACCAGGGTCACCTCGGCGACGCCCTCGGCGGCGGCGCGGGCGGCGGCCTGGATGGTGTTGGGATCGTGGCCCGCGGCGACGGCCACGCGGCGGCTGGGGGCGTCGCGCAGGGCGGCGATCAGTTCGTCGAGGGAGCGGATGGTCGTCATCGCGAAGCCTCCGGGTCGTAGTTGCGCGCCTCTTCCTTGCCGTTGAGCACCCTCAGGACGCCCTTGACCAGGGCGAACATCTCGTTCTCGCCGGCGTAGACCACCACCGGCGTGCAGGCCTGCGGCAGGTAGGACTTGATGCCGGACACGAGCATCTCGCTGCGGGCCATGCCGCCGGTCAGCAGCACGCCGTCCACCGGCTCGCCCTGGAAGGCGGGCAGCAGGCTCGAGATCTCCTTGGCGATCTGGTAGGTCATGGCGTCGAAGACCAGGCGGGCCTCGTCGTCGCCGTCGTTGATCCGCGCCTCGACCTCGCGCAGGTCGGCGGTGCCCAGCAGGTCGAGCAGGCCGCCGCGGCCCTTGTTCAGCTTCTTCAGCTCGGGCTGGGTGTAGTCGCCCGAGAAGCAGAGGTCGATGAGCTGGCCGGTGGGGATCGACCCCGAGCGCTGGGGCGTGAAGGGGCCCTCGCCGTTCAGCCCGTTGTTCACGTCGATGTAGCGGCCGTGCCGATGCGCGCCGACGGTGATGCCGCCGCCCATGTGGGCCACGATCACGTTGATGCGCTCGTAGAAGGACTCGTTCTCCTGGGCGAAGCGCTGGGCGGTGGCGATCTGGTTCAGGGCGTGGCTGATGACCAGCCGCCGGATCTTCTTGAAGCCCGTGATCTTGGCCCGCTCCCACACCTCGTCCACCACCACCGGATCGACGATGAACGCGGGCTTGCCGTCGGCGGCGGTCAGCTCGTTGGCGATCAGCGCGCCCAGGTTCGAGGCGTGCTCGCCGCCGATGCCGGCGCGCAGGTCCTCCAGCATGGCGTCGTTCACGTGGTAGGTGCCGTGGGGGATGGGCCGCACCAGGCCGCCGCGTCCGGCCACGGCGTCCAGGTCGCCGACGCCCAGGTCGTGCTCGGCCAGCACGTCGAGGATGACGTCCTTGCGGAACTCGTACTGGGCGGTGATGGGCTGGCCCTCGTAGGGCTCGAGGACCTCGGCCGGATGCTGCAGCTCGGTGGTGAAGTGCTCCAGGTCGCCCTCGTAGACGCTGATCTTGGTGCTGGTCGAACCCGGATTGACGGCCAGGATGCGCCGGCGCGGGAAGAAGGTGTCCCGCGGCGTGCGGTCCCAGTGTCCGAACTTGTGCATGCGCAGGATGTTGGCCTTGATGGACAGCTCGGCGTCCTTGGCCGTGCTGTCCATGGACAGGTCCACGCCCTTGAAGCGGATGCCGTAGATGGCCGCGATCTTCTTGGCCTCGGGATAGCGCGTCGAGTAGAGGTGGAACAGCAGGTTCCCCAGGTCCAGGTTGGGGGCGATGATCACGTTGGTGCGGCCGCTGAGCGACTCGGCCGCGCCGCCCCGGTAGTACATGGCCGAACGTCGCGAGAGGGCGGTGGAGATCTTCACCTCGCCCTCGATGTGGATGGTCTTGTAGCGCTCGCCCCGCTCGATCCGCTCCGCGAGGATGTCGGGCAGCATGGCCGTGGCCTTGCGCACCAGGTCCGGCGATGCGCCCTCGTCCGAGCCCTTGTGGGAGTAGGAGACGATGGCGCCGTTGATCGTCGGCAGCACGTCCTCGGGGATGATGTCGCGGGCGATGGCGCAGGTGCCCACCGCGCACCGCGCGAGGGTCTCGGGATCCATGGTCGCGTTCACGCCCACGTCGCCGAAGACCACGATGTTGTGGGGGAAGATGTCGGTCGGATGCTCCGGCGGCAGCACGAAGACGCCCGTCTCGCACATGATCTTGTTGACCTGCAGCAGCCGCAGCATGGGGCGGAAGTACTCGCGCGGCTTGTGGGTCAGGCCGCCGACCACCATGTCCGCGTGGCCGCAGCGCACGGCCATGATGCCGAAGTGCGCCGGATGCATGAGCGACTCGCGCACCACGCCCAGCGACGAGGCCCGTCGCAGCTCCTCGGGCAGGTTCAGGCATTCCTCCGCGAACTCGTCCAGCAGATCGTCGGCCGTACGCGGATCGACGAAGGTCGAGGCCTGCATGGTGAACTCGACGCGGGTGGGGTCGAGGTGCGGCAGGTCGCGGTCGACCACGGTGCGCACCGCGTCCTCGGAGGCCAGGAAGACCAGCCGCGCGAAGCGGGCCAGACTGCAGGCCGCTTCCACGATGCGGGGGTCGGTGGCCTCGGACAGGACCACCGTCGGCCGGTTCTTCATGACGGCCAGGACCTGGTCGTCCAGGGCCTGTTCGATGTCGAAGATGGAGGATTCGGCGCTGCGGCCGTCGGTCGGATCGCTCATGAGAAGACGCTCCCGCGGATCGGTCCCGTTGGCGGGGGCGGGCCCGCCCCCTGCGTTCCAATAGTGGTCACGGAACAGCCTGTTATCAACTTCACAATCGACGGCCTGACGGGGCCGGTCGTTGTATCCGCCGGCCGGCGATGGTACGTTGGCCGGGAAAGGATATATCCATGCACGACAATCGGCATCCAGCCCCCGACACCGAGTCCCTGCTCACCGCCCGCGCGCGCCTGCGCCGCGTCCTCGGCGAGGAGCCGACGCGCTGGCTGCTGGTCTGCGTCCACGGGCAGTGCCTGACCCAGCTGGTGGACGGCCGCGCCGAACGGCGCTACGGCGTGTCCACCGCGACGGCGGGCCTCGACGGGACCGAGGGCTCCTTCGGCACGCCGCCCGGCGTGCTCCGCGTCGCCCGCAAGATCGGCGACGGCATGGAACTGGGCACCTGGTTCAAGAGCCGCGAACCGGCCGGCCACTGGACTCCGGGCGACCCGGGCTCCGGCGAGGACCTGGTGCTGACCCGCATCCTCACCCTGGACGGCTGCGAGGAGGGGATCAACCGCGGCGACGGCTGCGACACCCTCTCGCGCTTCATCTACATCCACGGCACCAACCACGAGGACCGCATCGGCGAGCCCTGCTCCCACGGCTGCATCCGCATGAGCAACACCGACGTGATCCACCTCTTCGATCACGTCGAGGAGGGGGACCCCGTTGTCGTCGTCTGAGATCCCGCAAGCCTGCTTCTTCGCGGGGGTCGGCGGCAGCGGCATGTCGGCGCTGGCCCAGTACCTCGTGCGCCGTGGCGGCCGCGCCGGCGGCAGCGACCGCGCCTTCGACGTCGGCGAGCGCGGCGAGATCCGCGCGGCGCTGGAAGCCGCGGGCGTGGCGATCCATCCCCAGGACGGTTCGGGCGTGGCGGGGCACGACGCCCTGGTGGTGTCGACGGCCGTCGAAGAGACCGTGCCCGACGTGCGCGCCGCCCGCGCGGCCGACGTTCCCCTGCTGCACCGCAGCGAGCTGCTGGCCCGCTTCGTCGCCCGCGAGCGCACCGTCGCGGTGACCGGCACCAGCGGCAAGTCCACTGTGGTGGCCATGGTCTTCGCGATCCTGCGTGCGGCGGGGCGACGTCCCGGCGTGATCACGGGCGGCCCCCTGGTCGAGCTGCGCGACGAGGGCCTTCTCGGCAACGCCTGGGCCGAGCCCGACGGCGAGTGGCTGGTGATCGAGGCCGACGAGAGCGACGGCTCCCTGGTGCGCTACCGTCCCTGGTGCGGCGTGGCGCTCAACCTGCAGCGCGACCACAAGGAGCCCGCCGAGGTGGCGGAGATGTTCCGGGTGTTCCGCGGGCGGACGACCGGACCGTTCGTGGCCGGCGAGGAGGCGGAGCTGGACTTCCTGGGGGCCGACCTGCGCTTCGGGTTCGGGACCGGCGCCGACGTGCGCGGGACCGACCTGGAGCTGGGACCCGACCGCACGGCCTTCCGGGTGGACGGCGCGCCCTTCGAGGTGCCCGCACCCGGGCGCCACACCGCGTCGAACGCCCTGGCCGCCGTCGCCGCCGCCCGCGCGGCCGACGTGCCCCTGGACGTCGCCGCCGAAGCCCTGCGCGTCTTTCGCGGCGTGTCGCGCCGCTTCGAGGTGGTGGGCGACGCGGGCGGTGTCCTGGTGGTGGACGACTTCGCCCACAACCCCGAGAAGCTGCGCGCCGCGATGGCCGCCGCCCGTCTGCGCACCGGCGCGGGCGGTCGCGTGCTGGCCTTCTTCCAGCCCCACGGCTACGGCCCCACCCGCTTCCTCTTCGACGACCTCGTGACGGCCTTCGCCGAGGCCCTGCTCGACGGCGACGTCCTCTGGCTGCCGCCCATCTACTACGCCGGCGGCACGGTGGAGCGGGCCGTCGAGTCCACCGACCTGTCCCGCGGGATCCGCGCCGCCGGCGCCGATGCCCGCGACCTGGCCCACCGCGACGAGCTGCCCGCCGCCGTCGCGGCCGCGGCCCGTCCCGGCGACGTGGTCATGGTGATGGGCGCCCGTGATCCCGCCCTGAGCGACCTGGCCCGGGCGGTGCTGGCGGCCGTGGAGGGCGCATGACGACCGGCCGCGTGTGCAGTCCCGCCTTCCCGGGCCTGTCGTTGCCCTGGGTCGCCGGTCTCGCCCTCGAACCCGGTCTGGATCTGAAGACCGATCCCCGCGCGCCGGTCCACGCCGCCGCCGTCGCCCGCGTCGCCGCCGACCTGGGCCTGGACGGCATCGCCTGGGCGCGCCAGGTCCACGGCGGCCGCGTTCTGCACGTGGATACGCCCGGCTGTGCGGGGGAGGCCGACGCCCTCTGGACCGACGTCCCCGGCCTGGGCGTGATGGGCCGCAGCGCGGACTGTCCGCTCGTGCTGATCGCCGCGCGACGGAGCGACGGCACGTCCCTGTGGGGCATGGCCCACGCCTCCTGGCGCGCGACCGTGGCCGGGATCGTGCCGAT
Organism: uncultured Fibrobacteraceae bacterium; assembly: GCA_964607825.1. GTDB lineage: Bacteria > Krumholzibacteriota > Krumholzibacteriia > LZORAL124-64-63 > LZORAL124-64-63 > JAHIYU01. The sequence goes on from CAZSNA010000005.1 coordinate 12,245, forward strand.
GTTGATGGACGCGCTGGTCGGCGCCGGCGCCGATCCCGCGGCGACGTCCGCCTGGATCGCGCCCTCGGCCGGCCCCTGCTGCTACGAGGTGGGGCCGGAGGTGCGGGCGGCCGCCCTGGCGGGCAAGGGCTCCCGCGCCGACGGCTGGTTCCCGCCCCGCGGCGACCGCTACGTGTTCGACCTGTGGGCCGCCGCCTGCGACGCCCTCTCGCGGGCGGGCGTACCCCTGTCGGCCGTGGAGGTCGACGGGCGCTGCACGATCTGCGGCGAGGGGTTCCCCAGCTATCGGCGGGACGGGGCCGCAGCGGGACGCTTCAGCGTCGCTCTCGGCCGCCACGCCGCTTCTTGACCCACACCTCCACGACATCCCGCCGATTTGGACCGAAGGATTCCCATCCCCCGGCGCGTTGGGCCGACTGCAACCCTCCGATACAAGCCTCCGCGACGAGGAGATCGTCATGAAGAAGATCCTGTGGCTCGTCCTGCTGCTGGCCCTGGCCTCGGTCGTCGTCTGGCGCGTCCGGGCCGGCCGGTCCGACACCGCGCCGAACTACCGCCTGATGGAGGTGACCCGCGGCGACCTGTCCGCGATGGTCTCCAGCACCGGAACCCTGGAGCCCGTGGAGACGGTGCTCGTGGGCGCCCAGGTCAGCGGCATCGTCGAGAGCGTGCTGGTGGACTTCAACGACGCGGTGCGCGAGGGCCAGGTGATCGCCCGCATCGACACCACGCTGCTCGAGTCGGCCGTGGCCGGCAGCCGGGCCTCGCTGGCCCGCGCCCGGGCCGAGCTGGACCAGGCCGAGCGCGAGTTCACGCGTCAGAGCGCGCTGTACGACGAGAAGATCATCTCCGAGACCGAGTTCAACACCGCCCAGTACGCCCTGGACGTCGCCCGCGCCGGCCTGCAATCGGCCGAGGTCGACCTGGAGCGCGCCGAGCTGAACCTCGGCTACGCCACCATCACCTCGCCCATCGACGGCGTGGTGATCGACCGGAGCGTCGACCCGGGCCAGACCGTGCAGTCCAGCTTCTCGGCGCCCGAGCTCTTCTCCATCGCCGGCGACTTGACCTCCATGGAGATCCTGGTCTCGGTGGACGAGAGCGACATCGGCCGGATCGCCGAGGAACAGGAGACGCTGTTCACCGTGCAGGCCCATCCCGACGACGAGTTCACGGGCACGGTGCGCCAGGTGCGTCTGCAGTCCGTCACCCAGGACAACGTGGTCAACTACCTGGCCGTGGTCGCGGTGGACAACCCCGACGGGCGGCTGCTGCCGGGCATGACCGCCTCGGTGGACTTCGTCGTCGATCGGGCGACCGACGTGCTGAGCGTGCCCAACGCCGCCCTGCGCTACAAGCCCGACGCCGAGATCATGCAGGCCGTGCTCGAGCGCAAGCGGGCCGAGCGCCGGGCTCGGCGCGAGGCCGAGGGCGGAGGAGACGGCCAGGGACGCGGTCCAGGTTCCGGCGGTCCAACTTCCGGCGGCATGCCCGACGACCTGGGCATGCTCTGGTGCCTGGACGACGCGGGCGACCTGGACGTGCGCATGGTCCGGACCGGCCTGAGCGACGGCAGCTACACCCAGGTCACCGGACGCGATCTCGAAGAGGGCCTGATGGTCGTCGCCGGCGTCACCAGCCAGGCGGCCCAGGCCTCGAGCAATCCCTTCCAGCAACAGCAGCAGCGCCGGGGGGGCGGCCCGCCGCCCCCGGCCGGCTTCTGAGGCGAGGTGGACGTCATGGAAACCAGGCCCGTCATCGAGATCACCGAGCTCGCCAAGACCTACGCCATGGGCTCCAACGAGGTCCGCGCCCTGGTCGACGTCAGCCTGACGATCGAGCCCGGCGAGATGGTCGCCATCATGGGCGCCTCGGGCTCGGGCAAGTCGACCCTGATGAACCTGCTCGGTTGCCTGGACCGCCCGACGAGCGGGCGCTACGTCCTGGACGGCGTCCGCGTCGACACGCTGGACAAGCGCCGCTTGGCCGACATCCGCAACCGCCACATCGGGTTCATCTTCCAGGGCTTCAACCTGCTGGCGCGCACCAGCGCCCGGGAGAACGTGGAGCTGCCCCTGCTCTACGACCGCAGCGGCCGCGTGAAGGACGCCGCCGTCGCCGCCCGCGAGGCGCTCGAGCGCGTGGGTCTGGGCGACCGGTGCGACCACCTCTCCAACGAGCTGTCCGGAGGCCAGCAGCAGAGGGTGGCCATCGCGCGAGCGCTGGTCACCTCGCCCGCTCTGCTGCTGGCCGACGAACCCACCGGCAACCTGGACACGCGGACCGGCATCGAGGTGCTGTCCATCTTCCAGGAGCTGAACGAGAAGGGGCTCACGGTGGCGATGGTCACCCACGAGAACGACATCGCCCGCTACGCGCGGCGCGTGATCGAGCTGCGCGACGGCCGCGTGGTGCGCGACCAGCCCGTGGCCGACCGGGGCGACGCCCGCACCGACCTGGTCCTGCTCGACGCCGAGCGGATCCGGAAGAAGGAGGCGACATGCAGCCCGAAAAGCTGATCCGGATCGCCCTGCGCAGCATCGCCCGCAGCAAGATGCGCAGCGTGCTGACCGCCCTGGGCATCATCATCGGCGTGGGCGCGGTGATCGCCATGGTCGCCATCGGCCACGGCGCCACCTCGCGCATCGAGGAGAGCATCCGCAACCTGGGCACCAACATGGTGGTGATCACGCCGGGCTCGAGTTCGTCGGGCGGCGTCAGCCAGGGCGCCGGGACGCTCAACCGGCTGACCACCGACGACGCCGAGAAGCTGTCCGAGGAATCGCTGCTCCTGTCGGCCGTCTCGCCCGTGATCATGACCGGGTCGATGGTCCGCGGCGGCGGCGGCAACTGGCGCGCCCCCATCTACGGCGTCGACGTCACCTATCCGGAGATCCGCGACTGGGGCGTGAGCAGCGGCCAGTTCTTCGACGCCAAGGACGTGCGGGCGCGGCGGAAGGTCTGCCTGCTGGGCGCCACCGTGGCCGAACAGCTCTTCCCCGGCCAGGACGCCGTGGACCAGGAAGTGATCCTGCGCGGGGCGCCCTTCATGGTGATCGGCGTGCTGGAGGAGAAGGGCCAGACCGCCGACGGCACCGACCAGGACGACATGGTCGTCGCCCCATATACCACCGTCCAGGAGCGCCTGGCCGGCCGCCAGTTCATCGCCCAGATCCTGGGCTCGGCCTGGACCGCCGACGACGTGGAGGCGGCCATGGACGAGGCCGCCGCCATCATGCGCGAGGGCCACGGCCTGGCCGACTGGGAGGAGGACGACTTCACCGTCCGCAACCAGGCCGACCTGGCCGAGGCGGCCACCGGCACCACCGAGGTCATGACCCTCATGCTGGCCGCCATCGCCGGCATCTCCCTGCTGGTCGGCGGCATCGGCATCATGAACATCATGCTGGTCTCGGTGACCGAGCGGACCCGCGAGATCGGCATCCGCATGGCCGTGGGCGCGCGGGCCGAGGACGTGCTGGTGCAGTTCCTGGTGGAGAGCGTGGTGCTGTCGGTGTGCGGCGGCCTGCTGGGGCTGGCCCTGGGGGTCGGCGGCAGTCGGCTGATCGGGCAGCTCACCGGCTGGCCGACCGTGATCGACGCGGGGATCGTGGCACTGGCGCTGGGGTTCTCCGCCGGCGTGGGCGTGTTCTTCGGGTTCTGGCCGGCGCGGAAGGCGGCGGCGCTGGATCCGATCGAGGCGTTGCGATACGAGTGAGGGCGGTCAGCGTTCGCTGCCGACCGGATCCACGATCACCGTGGCCCTGGTCGGATCGTCCTTGCCGTCCCACACGTCCAGGGCGTCGATCTCGCTCAAGTCGACATGGTCCCACAGGTTGTGGCGGGCATAGAGCGTGTCGGCCGCGGCGTCCACTTCGATCACCAGATCATAGCCTGCATTGTCGCGCAGCACGTTCCCTCCCGCACTCCCGTCGGGGCCGCCGCCCAGGTCCGCCGGCTGGATCAGACGCAGGCCCGCGCCGCCGCATCCGGTGATCACGTTTCCCTCGATGGGTCCCCCGGCCCCGAAGATCAATCCGTCCAGAGCGCAACCGGTGATGGTGTTGTCCCTGTAGGCCCCGGTGCCGATGGTGAGCACGCCGATCTTCTGGCCGGTCAGCACGTTGTCCGCCACCGGGTCGGCCCCGCTGTTGTCGTAGAGGCCGATCGCGCCGCCGGTGATGGTGTTGCCGACGATCTCCCCGGCGTTCGACGTGGTGTGGATCGCGGCGACGAACGGGGTCATGGAGGGCTGCCTCCAGTCGAAACCGGGGGGCAGGTCGGCCTCCGGCAGGTTGATCACGTTGTCGTTGATCACCGATGGCGCACCGGTCGACAGGAGGATCCCCGGCGTGTCGGCCGGGACGGTGATCGTATTGCCCCGGATGACCATGCTGGCGCCCGAAGACACGATGAAGCCGTTGTCGAAGACGTTCCCCTCGACGATGTGATCCTCCACCGGATTGCCGGGGGTGCTGGCGCCGCCGCTGGCATCCGTGATGCCGCCGCCCAGGAAATGGTTGTTGCGGATGATCGTCGTCACTTCGCCGCTGGAATCCGAGATCCCGACGCCGATCGTGCAGTCCTCGACCCGTACGGTCCCGCCGTCGCCGTGGGTCATGGCGATGCCGGCCTCGATCTCGCAGTCGTCGAGGACGTTGTGGTATGCGCCGCTGCCGTGGCTGTACGCCGCGCTCCTCATCCGGCACTCCTCGAAGACGTGACGCCCGTCGCCGCCGCCGTGCGAGAAGCCGATGCCCCCTTCGATGTCGCAGCCCCGGAACTCCATCACGTGGCTGTACGGCTCTGAGACCATCACCCCGTCCACGGCGCAGCTGTCGGCCAGGAGCTTGGCGGGACGGTCCGGACAGCCCACCGCGAAGCCGATGAAGTCGCAGGCCAGGCGCGCGATCCGCACGGCGGTCGCCGAATCGGGCGCGGCGTTGAGGATCCGGCCGGCGATCCGGGTCGAATCCATCCCGGCTCCGACGATCGTCAAGTTCCAGCCCAATTGCAGGTCCTCGGCGAGGTCGTAGTCGCCGGTGGCCAGGCTGAGCGTATCGCCGGGACCAGAGGCGGTTACGGCCTCCTCGAGATCCCCGTACGGCGCGTCGGCGCTGCCATCGCCGCTTCCGCCCGGCGCCACGAACAGCCGCTCCGGTGGATCGGTCTGCAGGGGAGCGGTCGGGTCGTCTGAGCCGCAGCCGGCCAGGATCGCGAGCAGCGGGATCAGGATCGATACGCGGAGCATGTCGGGGCCTCTCGCTCGGGGGGATCATCTGTGGGCGAGGTCATGATCGGCCATGTCCGTTACGCGGGCGTTACTCGCTCCCGTTCCGCCGGCGCTCCCGGACCGCGAGCCCCGCCGTGATCAGCGCCAACAGCAGGAGAGACTGCACCAGCGAGGCCCACTCCGGCGGCAGCCATGAATCCAGCAGCGCCCCCTTGATCGTGTGATGCAGCGAGGTCGTGCCGCCGTCGCCGTCGGACCAGCGGATGACGCGGATGGCGGTGTCCGACAGCAGGTGGGCCGCCACGAAGGCGGTCAACGCGCGGCGACCCAGCAGCTCGAGCGGGGCGAGCCAGCGGGCGCGGTCCTCCGGATCCGCCACGGCGATCATCGCCACCAGCGTGACGAGCGTCGCCCCGGCGCTCGCCAGGGCGTAGGGCGGGGTCCACAGTTCCTTGGCGAAGGGCAGGTCGCGGGACCACGCGAACCCCACGCCCATCAGGGCGAAGCCCGCGAGCGCCATGCGCGCCACCACACCGGGGCGCAGGCCACCCGCCCGCAGGAAATCCCCGATCCGGGTACCGATCAACCCCGTCGCGATGGCCGGCAGCGTCGAGAGCAGGCCCTCCGGATCGCCCGGCCCCCGCCAGGTGTGGGCGCCGAGCAGGCGCTCGTCCAGCCAGACGGGCCAGCTCAGCTCGGGAGAGAGGACGGGACCGCCCTCACCGGGCACCGGCGCCCACCGCAGCAGGGCCGCATAGCCCAGCAGCAAGGCGGCGGCCAGGGCGGTGCGGGAGCGTTCGCCGAGGGTCGCGTAGGCCGCGGCGCAGGCCAGGAACACCAGGGCGATGCGCTGCAGGACGCCGGGGATGCGGAGCGTGACGAGGTCGAAGTCGGGGTAGAGGTTCAGGAAGAGGCCGATGACGAAGAGGACGGCGGCGCGGCTCGCGGCGCGACGCATCAGCTCGCCGCGGGCGGCGCCGGCGTCGAGTCCGCGGCCCAGGGCCAGGGTCGTCGACACGCCGACCAGCAGCAGGAAGGCGGGGAAGACCAGGTCGGCGAGCATGGGGGTCTCGCCCCAGCCGGCGTGGCGCAGGATCGGGTGCATGTGCGACCAGGAGCCCGGGTTGTTGACGACGATCATGGCGGCCATGGCGAGACCGCGAAAGGCGTCGACGGAGCGGAGGCGGGGTGGTGGCGTCTGGATCATGGGGAGAGGGTATATGCTGCGGGGTGGGTGGGCAAGCGGCGCTGCGATCCCGGCAAGCAAGGTATCCGCGATTCCGGAGAAAGGTAATCAGGGCTCGCGAGTTCGGCGTGGAAAGAGCCGATCACGTTCTCCCCATCGTCGTAACAAGGACAGTCAGTCATGAAGAGAATCACGGACAAGACCAAATCGACCACGATGCTGTCGGCCGTCCTATTCCTGTCCATCGCCTTCCTGGTCGGCTGCAGCGGAGACGATATCACCGAACCGACCATCGACGACGGAGGCGTGGAGGCGGACCCGATCACGCTCACGTCGCTCTCCAGCGCCGCCGAGAGCGTCAACGACGCACCATTCACGGTTGCCGACGCCCTCGCCGTCAACGACGCGGACCACGAGGTCGCGGGCGACTATGCATACGACGTGACGTCCGCCACGACGATCACGCTGGACGGGACCTCCGTCGAGGTCGACGGAACGGGCGCGACCGCCGGCGCCGGCACCGTCATCGTTCATGAGCCGGGCACCTACATCCTTGACGGGACTCTGACCGATGGACAGGTCGTCGTGGACTCGCCAGACGACGGTGCCGTCAAGATCGTGCTCTCCGGCGTGTCGATCACCAGTTCGTCCGACTCGGGCATCCGCGTGGACGAGGCCGACAGGGCCGTGCTGATCCTGGCCGACGGCACGACGAACACCGTCACCGACGGCACGACCTATCCCGTCGACGCGGAGCAGAACGCAGCCGTCTGGAGCGACGACGACCTCTCCATAGGCGGCTCCGGCACGCTCATCGTCTCCGGCCGGTTCGAGGACGGCATCGCCGGCAAGGACGGGCTCGTGATCCGCGACGGAACGATCAACGTCGCGGCGCCTGATGAGGGCATTCGCGGAAAGGACTACCTCGTCGTTCGCGGCGGGAACATCCATGTGAATGCGGGTGGTGACGGCCTCAAGTCGGATGAGGACGAGGACGCCGCGCTCGGCTACGTCCTGATCGAGGACGGGACGATCACCGTCGAAGCCGCCGGCGACGCCGTGACGGCCGAGACCGATGCGCTCCTGCGCGGCGGGACGCTGTCCGTCCGGTCGGGCGGCGGGGCCTACGTCACACCCGATGACGACGTATCGACCAAGGGACTCAAGGGAGGCGCGCTGGTGGTCGTCGACGACGGCCCGCTGACCATCGACGCCTCCGACGACGGGATCCACTCCGACGGCTCGGTCGTCATCAACGGCGGCACGATCGAGATCGCGACGGGAGACGACGCGGTCCACGGCGACCTCGCGCTGACGATCAACGACGGCGACGTGACCGTCACCCGGAGCTTCGAGGGGCTCGAGTCCGTCCTGGGCGACCTGGTGATCAACGGCGGCACCCTCGACATCACGGCCACCGACGACGGGATCAACCTGGCGGGCGACGGCGACGACCCGAACGGCGTCCATACGCCCGGCGACCCCTACGACATGGTGTTCAACGGCGGCCGGATCTCGATCACGGCGGGCAACGACGGCATCGACTCGAACGGCTACATCGTGATGACCGGCGGTTGCCTCGCCATCGACGGTCCGGTACCGGGTACGAGGCCCGAGCAGGGAGCGATCGACTACAACGGTGACTTCGAGATCTCCGGCGGCGTGTTGGCGGCGGCCGGCGCGGCCGGCGTGATGGCCCAGGCGCCGAGCACGACCTCGAGCCAGCCCTCGCTCGCGATCACGTTCTGGGCCTCCCAGCCGGCCGGAACCCTGATCACGATCAAGGGCGATGACGACGCGATGGCGTTCGAGTCCGCCAAGTCGTTCCAGTCGCTCATCGTTTCTGCGCCCTGGCTCTCGAGCGGCGGGAGCGCCGACCTGCACCGGGGCGGATCCGTGTCGGGCAGCGCGACGGATGGCCTGTTCGACGGCGGGACGGTCAGCGAGGCGACATATCGCGAGACCGTGACCCTCTCGTCCAGCGTCACGTCCGTCATGTTCTGACCTGTGCCGTCCTGGTCGTGGTCGCCGACTTCGCCGAAGATGGCGGGACTCCGGGCGAGGTGGACGGGCCGATGACGTCTATCCGAAGTATGCCGTCAAGAGGGCATGCAGCTTCGGCGCCCCGTCCGCCCAGACGGGCCAACTCAGCTCGGGGGTCAGCACGGGGCCGCCCGCACCGGGCACCGGCACCCAGCGCAGCAGGGCCGCGTAGCCCAGCAGCAGGGCGTCGTCCGTCACACCGATGGATGTGGTATGGTCACCGGGTCGGACCGATATCCGGTCGCCCGACGAGCGTTTCGACGAGGAGGGGGAGCATGATCGACCGCCTGAATCGACGCCTCTTCACGACCGTATCGACGATCCTACCGATCCTGCTCGCCGGCCAGGCCGCGGCCTTCGAGATCGGCGGCTTCGATTCCGACCGCGGCAACCTCGGCTCGCTCGTGTCCGGCACGGGGCACGCCTCGCCTGAGGACCTGCGCCTGGCCGTGCAGGCCGCCTTTCCGGACCTGATCCTCTCGGGCGCGCCGGAGCTCACCGCCGAGTACCTGTCGGGCGTGCAGCTCCTGCTGTTGACGTCCTGGTGGACCAGCGGCACGGGCGTCACGCCGCTCAGCGCGTCCGAGCAGACGGTCCTGTACGACTTCGTGGTCGGCGGCGGCAGCGCGATGATCTTCATGGACAACCACGACCTGAGCGACGCGTCGCACGAGAGCCTGCTCGATCCCTTCGGCCTGGACACCGAGGGCAAGATCGACCAGCTCGGTTTGACCTGCACCATCCTGGCGCCGGCCGCGTGCCCGGCCACCATGGGACCCTACGGGACGCTCACCAGCTACCAGGTGGACGTGCCCGGCTGGTTCGACGCCCTGGGCCCGCACGCCCTGGCGCTGGACCAGATGCCCACCGGCGAGACCTCCCTGGCCTACATCGACTTCGGCGACCTGGGGCCGGGCAGCGGCGCGGTCCTGCTGTGCAGCGACTCGTCGCACCTGATGGGCCTGTACCTGCACCAGGAGACCATCGACCTCGTCTGCAACATGATCGCCGCCTGCAAGGATCAGCTCACCGGCGTGCCCGACGTGCCGTCGGGGATCGCCTGGTCCGTGGTGAAGTCCTGGTATCTCGGGGAGTAGGCGCCCCGGGCGCGGGAATGAAGAGCGCCGGACCCGTGTGTGGGGCCCGGCGCTCCATGTTCTTCAGATGAGGGTGCCCTGCCGCGTCGGCGCATCCGTACCTGTCGTCACTCCGACGTCTTCCCCCCGAAATACTCGCGCAGACGCGCGAACAACTCCGCGTGCCGTCGAGCCAGGGCCGCCGGCCGCACGAAGTAGTTCTCCACGGCCACGGCGAAGAACTCGGCGGGATCCTCGGCGGCGTAGTCGTCCAGCAGGGTGTGCCGGCGGCGGTCCAACGCGCGGCAGTGGCGCTCGTACTCCCGGCCGAAGGTCTCGGCCCAGGCGCGCGGATCGACCCCGGCGTGCAGCTTCGGCACCCCGTCCGCATCCCCGGTCTCCAGGTCGAGCTGATGGGCGAATTCGTGCAGCACCACGTTGTAGCCGTCGCTCAGCCCCTCGGCCGCGTGCAGCACGTCGTCCCAGGCCAGGATCACCGCCCCGGTGCCCCAGGCCTCGCCGTCCATGGGGTCGTCGTATTCCTCCACGACGCCGTCGTCGTACTCCTCGGTGATCCGGGGCACGAAGGTGGTGGGGTAGACCAGCACCGACTGCACGCGCGGGAAGACGTCGGTCTCGCGGCCCGCCAGCAGCAGGCAGGCCTGCGCGGCGACGGTGACGCGGATCTCGTCGCTCATCTCCAGTCCGCCGCAGCCCTCGAAGTTCTTCTCGGCGACGAAGACCTGCACCAGGCCCTCGAGCTCGGTGCGGCGATCGTCCGGCAGCTCGGCGCACAGCGGCGCGTTGCGCGTGACGTGGCGGCGCCAGGCCTCGGGGAAGGGCTGCGCCGCCAGCTTGCGGCGGCGACGGTTCTTGAAGAAGTCGAGCATGGGGCGAGTCTACGCCATGGCGGGTGCGGGGGGCGACAGGTTCCTGGCGTCGGCGACGGCTTTTCGACCGCACGATACGAGGCGATACGGGCCGGGGTGGGCGCCCCGGCCCGTGCCGCGCTCAGGCGAGCACGCCCTCGTAGAGGGTGTCCTCCTCGTCGCTCGCCGCGAACGCCTCCAGCAGCCTCTGCAGGAGGTCGGTCTCGGTGGCGGTCCCCGACTCGGGGGGAGCGCCCCGCGGGCCGCCGCCGGGCGGAGGTCCCTGCGGACGACCGGCCTCGTGCTCCTCGAAGCTGACCGTTCCGTCGCCGTCGTTGTCGAGACTGGACATGAGCTCCTCTGCCGAGGGGCCCTCGCCGCCGTGCCGCTCGGCCATGCGGTCGATCATGGCCTGCAGCTCGGACCGGTCCAGTCCGCCCGAGCCGTCGGCGTCGAGCCGCTGGAACATCTCCTCGGGAGAGGGACGATCAGCGTGTTGCGTCATGGCGGTCTGAGACATCGACGCCATGCCGATGGATTGGATCAAGATGCGCCTCCTTGCGAGAGGGTCGCGCCTGCGCGCCGCCGGGCGGATCCCGGCGCGTTCGGCGGTGCCCGCGTCGCAACACCCGTTCCCCGGTTCGTGTCGTTCGTGTATCAGTTGGCGGGCGAGACCAGCATGTAGCCCACGCCGCGCACGGTCTTGATGTAGCGGGGGCGGCGGGAGCTGTCGCCCAGCTTGCGGCGCAGGCGGACCATGCCCAGGTCGATGGATCGGTCGCGACCGTCGTAGGGCAGGCCGCGCAGCTCGCGCTTGATGACGTCGCGGCTCACGCCCAGGCCCTTGCGGCGGATCAGCAGCAGGAGCAGGTCGTACTCGGTGTCGGTGAGGTCCAGGACGCGGCCGTCCAGCCGTGCCTCGCGACGCGTCTCGAAGACCTCCAGCGATCCGGCCACGTGGCGGCCGGTGCAGCGGGGGAGGGTGCGCCCCAGGGCGCGGAGCTGGGCGACCAGCAGGCGGGGGTCGACGGGATCGGTCAGCACGGCGTCGGCGCCCGTCTCCAGGGCGACGACGCGATCGAGGTCGTTCGCCCCCGCGAGGAGCACGCAGATGCGGCTCTCGGGCAGGGCCTCGCGCAGATCGCGGCACCAGGCCAGGGCGCCGCGGCCGGGCGCCTCGATCCTCAGGATCACCAGGGGGTCGGCGGCGATCGACATCCGCGTGGGCGACGTGAGGTGGCGCGGACGGATCTCGGCCCGGCAGCCGTGGCGGGCCAGGGCGTCGCTCAAGACGGCGGCCGATTCGGGGCGGTCGACTACGAGTATGGCGTCCAGATCGGTCATCGGGTCCTCCGGAATGGGGCGTGTGCTACCACCCAACGCACGAACCCCCGGTTTCCTTTCCTGGACGATTGATGTATCGGTCCGTATCCTCATGGCGAGATCATTCCCTGATCTTCCGATGTTTCCGTCCGGAGGTATGCCATGCGCGCACTCGTCCTCTGTCTCGCTTTCGCGTCCGCCTTCGTCCTGTTGATCGGTTGCGACTCCGATTCCGCCGTGGACGCGGCCCACGGACGCGTCGTCATGCCCGACGGCACGGCGGCCCCGGTCGGCACCACGGTCTACGCCCTGGCCAGCCTGCACGGGTTCAGCACCTACGTGGTCACCGACTCCACCCTGACGGGATACGACGGCCGGTTCGAGTTCACCGACCTGCAGGACGTGCCGTACCGGCTGGTCGCCGGTCTCTACGACGCGAAGACCGCCTCGACGTGGAGCCACGTGTCGCCCATGTCCGAAAGCGTGTCCGGGCACGAGCTGATGGCGTCCGGAACGCTCACCCGGCTCGATCTGCACGAGGTGACGACCGGCGCCACGGTCGTGGGCGTCGCCGTGTTCGACGAGGGGGAGGCCCCGCCCCGGCCCGCCGAGTTCGCGCTGATGGAGCTGTGGCGCCTGGAGGGCCCCGTCTTCGCTCGGGTCGATTCGGCGCGGGCCGACACCGCCGGCGCCTACGGGTTCCACGACGTGGCCACGGGCAACCACATCGTCAGCGGGGCGGCCTGGTACGGGACGGATGCGCCGGACGGTCCGTTCCCCGCGTTCGAGGAGACGCATCCCTTCTTCGCGTCTCCCCCCGCGACGACGACCCTCGATACGCTGTGGCTCGGCGACGTCCACGTGGACGAGCCCGCGATCTACATCTACCCGGAGATCCCCGGCGAGTTCACGGTACGCCTGGACCTGGGCGCGGGCGTGCGGATCACCGCGAGCGATCCCGACTACGGCGAGGGCTGGACCGTGCACGTGGCCGCCGACGGCCGCATCGACGACGCCCACGACTTCCTGTTCTACGAGCTGGCCATGCCGCGCCCGACCCCGCCGCCGGCCGGATGGCGCCTCGATGGCGCGCGGCTGGACGAGGAGCTCGCCGCGCTGGCCGGGCGGATCGGCTTGAACGAGGCCGAGAGCACCGAATTCGTCGCCTTCTGGTCGGAACGTCTTCCCGATGGCGAGCACTGGGCGGCGCTGCCGGTCTGGAACGAGGGGCTGGACGGCTGGTCGGCGCTGGATGTGGAGCCCGCGCCGGATTCGGTCTGGCGGGTGTGGGTGTTCTTCGCGCCGCTGGATTCGCCGATCGGAATGGCCGAGCCGGAGCTTCCCGTCGTCGAGCGCAACGGCACCACGGTGATCGAGTGGGGCGGGGCGGTTCTGCCGCGGCCGCCGGCCTGATCCCGAGAGCCGACGTAACGCCTTCAGGCCCGTCCTCGCGACGGGCCTGCTTTTCATGACGCAACCGTTCCGCTATCCTCGCGTACCATGCCGACGTCACCGTTCCCCCGACGAGGAGTCGCTTCATGGCCCGCGAGAGCTTCCTGCACGATCTATGGCGCTCGGTCGCCCTGTCCCTGCTGTCCCTGGTGATCACCCTGCTGATCATCGTCGGCGTCGTCTGGCTGCTGGTGGGCCGCGGCCCCGATATCGAGGACGGCAGCTGGCTGGTGCTCGATCTCTACGGTCCGGTCACCGAGTACGCCCCGCCGGGCGACCCCTTCAGCCAGGTCATGAGCGGCGATCCGCTCACCCTGCAGGACATGATCGACAACCTCGCCAAGGCGGCCGTGGACGACCGCATCGCCGGCGTCATCCTCAAGGTCTCGTGGTCCCACGACGCCGACACGGGCAAGCTGCAGGAGCTGCGCCGCGCCGTGGACAAGGTGCAGGCCGCCGGCAAGCCGGTCCATGCCTGGGGCGACACCTTCGATCCCGCGGTCCTGTTCCTGGCGTCGGGCTGCGACGACATCGCCATGCCCGCGGGCGGCTTCCTGATGTGGACGGGCGTGGCCGAGGGCAGCTTCCACGTCCGCGGCCTGCTGGACAAGCTCGGGATCGTCCCGCACCTCAGCAAGATCAAGGACTACAAGTCGGCCGCCGAGGTGATCATGGAGACGGAGATGACCCCGGCCGCCCGCGAGCAGCGCACGTGGCTGGTGGAGGACATGTGGGACATGATGGTCCCGGTGATCGCGAGCGAGCGCGGCCTGACGGAACAGCGCCTGGTCGAGCTCATGGAATACGCCGAGTTCATGCCCGTCGAGGCCGCCGAGGCCGGCCTGATCGACGAGGTGCTCTACTGGCAGGACCTGCTGGACAAGCTGCGCGGCGACGGCGACGAGGATCCGCCGCTGGTCGCCCACTGCGACTACGCCGAGGTCGCCCTGGAGGACGTGCTCGACCAGTCCGACGAGACGGTGGCGGTGGTCCACGCCCAGGGCAACATCGGCGGCCGCGTCAACCGTCACGATCCCATGTGGGGGATGATGATGGGCCACGAGTCGATCTGTCGCGAACTGCGCCGCTGCCGCCTGGACGACGAGGTGAAGGCCGTGGTCTTCCGCGTCGACTCCGGCGGCGGCGAGAGCCTGGCCAGCGACCTGATCGCCCACGAGGTGGAGCTGCTGGCGGCGGCCAAGCCCGTGGTGGTGTCCATGGTCGACGTGGCGGCCTCCGGCGGCTACTCCATCTCCTACAAGGCCACGAAGATGATGGCCAATCCCCTGTCCGTCACCGGCTCCATCGGTTCGATCAACGGCATCTTCAACATGCGCGGCTTCTACGACAAGATCGGCTTCAGCAAGGACTTCGTGACCAAGGGCCCCAACGCCCTGCTCGGAAACGACTGGCGCGATCCGACCCCCGCGGAGTGGGAGCGCCACGTGGACGCCCACTGGAAGAGCTACGACGACTGGCTCCAGGACGTGGCGAATCGCCGGGGGATGAGCTTCGAGGAGGCCGAGCTGCTGGGGCACGGCCGCGTCTGGACCGGCCGGCAGGCGGCCGACAACGGCCTGATCGACGCGCTGGGGAACTACGACGACGCGGTGGCGCTGGCGGCGGAGCTGGCGGAGATCGATTCCGAGAAGCCGCCGAAGATCGTGCACCTGCCCGAGGTGAAGGGGCTGCTCGGCTCGCTGTTCGGAGGCGAGAGCGGCGTGGACGATCCGGTGGCGGCGGCGATGCGGTCGGCCGTATATCGCGGAGTCGCGAGCGAGATGCGCGGCTCCCTTGATTTCATGGAGCGCGGCGCCGTGAACGTCGCTCGCTGAGTAGGGGGAGTACATGAAGCCCGGGAAGTTCATCGGCGGTTTGAAGCGCAGCGGGTTGGCGATCGCAGCCATGTATGAGGAGGTGCCCGACGCAGCGATGCGGCGTCGGCCGTCACCTGGGCGGTGGTCGCCTCTGGAGATCCTCTGCCACCTGGTCGACGAGGAGCGCGACGACTTCCGCGCCCGCATCCAGTCCACGCTCGAGGATCCCGGCGCCGAGTGGCCCGGCATCGACCCGGCCGCCTGGGTCGCCGACCGCGCCTACAACGACAAGGATCCCCAGGTGGCGCTCACCAGCTTCCGCATGGAGCGGGCGGAGTCGCTGGCCTGGCTGGCCAACCTGGGGGCGGATGCGCTCGAACGGGCTTATGATCACCCCAAGCTGGGCGCGCTGACCGTCGGCGATCTGCTGGCGGCGTGGGCGGCCCACGACCTGCTGCATCTGCGGCAGCTCGCGGCCACGCTGGTGGACGCGATGGACGAGGATGCGGCGCCGCATTCCACGCGCTACGCGCAGCCCTAGGGGGACAGATGAACCGACCCGTACACTTCGAGATCCTCGGCGACGACCCGGCCAAGCTGTCGGAGTTCTACGCCGAGGTCTTCGGCTGGAAGATCGCCACCCTGGACGGTCCCCAGGGCTACTGGCTCGCCACCACCGGCGAGGGCCCCCGCGGGATCGACGGCGGATTCATGGACAAGCACTTCCCGCAGACCGTGATCAACACCATCCAGGTGGCGTCCCTGGAGGAGACGCGGGCCAAGGTCGAGGCCGGCGGCGGGAAGGTCGTGGTGGAGCCGCGGGCGATCCCCGGGGTCGGGAACCACGCCTATTTCGCGGATCCGGAGGGGACGTTGTTCGGGGTGCTCGAGCCTGCGGAGTAGGGGGCTTCAGGCGCGGTCGCCGTCTTCGAGGGTCATCACGCGCATCGTCACGTCGGCTTGCATGCAGCCCCTCGACACCGCCCGCCCATAGGGCCGCACCAGCGGATCCACCTCCGGATCCTCCGTGAACCACACCAGTTCGGTCACATCGTGCATCCGCAGCTGCAGACGCAGGATGTGCGCCATGTCGTCCACTTCGTCCGACGTCAGCAGGTGGTCGTACCAGGGGATCGGCTGTTCGGGCGCCAGCAACCCGTACCGGCCCGACATGATCAGGAACTTCGCGCCGTCCGCCTCCGCCCGCGCCGCCACCCGGCGGATGCGCGCGTCCAGGTAGCGCTCGATGGCCGGCAGGTCGCCGGGGTCGTCCCGCTTGTCGGCCGAGCAGTAGGTGACGTACGCGATCACGCCCCGTCCTCCAGCGCCGCCGCGAACCGCCGCACGATCTCGCCCGCCGGCAGCACCTCGTCCACGCCGCCCACGCTCTTGCCCGCCTGGAAGAACGCCTGGTAGGCCGACCCGCCGCGCGCCGCCCCGGGCAGCCGCGACAACGAGCGCTTCAGGTACCACGCCCGCATCCAGTTCTTCGTCCGCGGATGCCGCAGCAGCCGTTTGGCCAGGCCGCTCGCCTTCAGGCCGAGCTTGCGCACGGCCGGTCCGTCGATCACCGCCACCGGCACGCCGGAGATCTTCTCGGTCATGACGATGTCCTCGGCCGCGGCCTCGACGATGGCCCGCCGGTAGTCCTCGTGCACCTCGCACTCGGGGGTGGCGATGAACCGGGTGCCGCACTGCACGCCCGCGTAGCCCAGGTCGATGGCCGCGCGGAACGCCTCCGGCGAGCCGATCCCGCCGGCGCAGACCAGGGGCAGGTCCAGGTCGCTCATCTCCTCGAACAGCCGCTCGGCGCTGCGCCGGCCCGCGTGCCCGCCGGCGTCGCTGTTCACGCAGATCAGGCCGTCGACGCCCGCCTCGGCGGCCTTGCGGGCGAAGCCGCGGCCGGTCACGTCGTGGTAGACCACGCCGCCGGCGGCGTGGATGCGGTCTGTCACCAGGCGCGGGTGGCCGAGGGCCGTCAGGAAGAAGCGCACGCCCTCCTCGAGGGCGATGTCGATCCACCGGTCCATGCGGTCCTGGTAGCGCCGGAAGCTGTGCTCGAGCAGCAGGTTCATCCCGATGGGTTTGTCGGTCAGCTCGCGGATGCGCGCCAGACCCTCGCGGAACCCGAGGCCGCAGACCTGCGTCAGGGTGATGGGCTGCACGACGCCCAGGCCGCCGGCCTCGCTCACGGCGGCGACCAGCTCGGGATTGCTGCACGGGAACATGGGGCCGCAGATCAGCGGCACCTCGATGCCCGTGTGTGACGTGAGGGCTGTGGTGCGTGTCGTCATGGGGGGATGATACCCGAGCGGGGGCGCCGGGGCTAGTCAGCCTTGGTGCAAGGTGCTAGATTGACTTTCGGATACGAAAGGAAGATCCATGCAGGACACATTGACGGGCATCCTGATCGGCCTGGTCGTCGCGCTGCTGATGGGGCTGACCTGGCGCTTCGCACGCCGCGGCCGCGGCAAGTCGCGCGGGCCGGCGGCGCCGACCATCGAGAGCTTCGTGACCAGCATGCGCGCCGTGGGCGAGCTGAGCGTCTTCCGCATCATGACCAAGGAAGTGATCACCGCCAGCGAGCACTGGTTCGGGGAGTTCGGCAAGAAGTACCTGAACTGGCTGCTGTCGGAGCAGCGGATCACCCTGGTCATGGAGTTCGACGTGGACTTCCGCTACGACCTGACCGATCCGGCCTGCAAGGTGCGGCGCGACGGGCCCGACGGCTTCCGCATCGTCCTGCCGCCCTGCAAGCACGAGGTCTTCCTGCGCGACATGCGCATCCACAGCGAGGACAAGCCCGAGCTGCTGCCCTGGCTGATGCCCGACCTGGTGGGGCGCTTCTTCACCGGCGGCTTCAGCGTGGACGCCAAGAACCAGCTCATCTCCGAGACGCGGCAGGAGTCGCGGCGCTTCGCCGCCGAGCTGGTGCGCAAGGTGGAGGCCGAGGCCCAGAACTCGGCGGTGCGCACCCTGTCGACCCTGGTGCAGGGGCTCGGGAATCCCCGGGTGGAGTTCGTGTTCACGGAGTCGCCGCAGTTCGAGGCGACCGTGGACAGCAGCCGGCTGGAGGAGCGTCTGCAGCTCGCGGTCGACGCCACGGATCCGGCGGCGGGGCGCTGGGATTAGCCTGCCCGGCGTCGTATCTTGTCAGGAACGTTTCCCACGCAAGTGAGGCCCTCGACCATGGCTTCGAAAGACCTGCCCGACATCGACGACATCGCCAAGCAGGACCTGATGGCCGCCCTGGGCATGCTCGCCACCGGCCTGGCCCACGAGATCAACACGCCGCTGGGCGCGGTGCGCTGCACGGGTTCGACCCTCGCGTCGGTCCACGACAAGCTGCGCGCGCTGGTGGAGGCGAAGGCGCCCGAGCTGGCCGCCGATCCCGAGTTCGTCAAGCTGGTGACGACCCTCGAGGAGGGCGACCGCATCCTGCAGTCCTCGGCCGAGCGCATCCGCATGCTGGTGGGCAAGATCGGCAAGTTCGCCCGGCGCGAATGCCCCCAGGCCGTCGACTTCGACCTGGCCGGCCTGATCGACGACCTGCTGCTCGTGCTCGACCACGAGTTGAAGCACCGCATCGAGGTGGTGCGCGACTACGACGGCCTGCCCTCCCTGCACGGCTTTCCCGACCCGCTCAGCCAGATCCTGCTGAACCTGATCCTCAACGCCGCCCAGGCGATTCCCGAGCGGGGGCGCATCGAGATCGTCGCCGCCCAAGAGGGCGACCGGGTCGTGATCCGCGTGCGCGACGACGGGCCCGGCGTGCCGTCGGAGGCCGTCGCGCAGATCTTCGACTTCGGCTTCACCACCAAGAGCGATCGCGGTGGCACCGGTTTCGGCCTGGCCCTGTCCCGCCATCTGGCCGCCAAGATCGGCGGCGTTCTCGAGCACGCGACCCCGGAGGGGGGCGGCGCCCTCTTCACGCTCGAGTTCCCCCGCGTTCTCGAGGTCTGCCTCGAGAGCGACGGTCCCCACGACTGCGGCGACCCCGAGTGATGAGACGGAAACTGGCAGCCCGGCTCGGCCTGCACGAGGAGGAGGCGGCCGCCGCGCTGCTGCTCGGCGCCAGCTACTTCCTGCTGCTGGTGTCCCACTACTTTCTCAAGCCCGCCCGCGACGCCCTCTTCCTGACCGGGGCCAGCCCCGCGCAGCTGCCGCTGGTGTTCATGGCCTCGGCCCTGGTGGCGGCGCCGGCCACCGCCTTCTACGCCCGGGCCGGACGGCGCCTGTCCCTGGACCGTCTCTCCGCCGCGACGGTCGTGGTCCTGGCGCTCTGCCTGCTCGCGCTGCGGCCGCTGCTGGGCCTTGAGCGGACCTGGGTCTACTACCTGTTCTACGCCTTCGTCGGCATCTACGGCGTGCTCGCCACCGCCCAGTTCTGGCTGGTGGCCAACGTGCTCTTCGACAGCGTCCAGGCGCGGCGCGTGTTCCCGGCGCTGGGGATGGCCGGCATCTTCGGCGCGGTGGTGGGTGGTCTGACCACGGGGCAGGCCGTCGAGCATCTCGGGATCGCGCCCGCCGACCTGACCTGGGCCGCCCTGGGGCTGTTGCTGGCCAGCGGCGCGCTGCTGGTGCTGGCCTGGCCGCGGCGTCGGGCCCGCGCCAACGCCCGCGACCTGCGCGCCAGCGCCCGGCGCGACGCCCGGCGCGGCCACGGCGAGGGCCTGCGCCTGGTGCTGCGCTCGCGCCATCTGAGCCTGATGGTGGGGCTGATCGCGGTGTCGGTCATGGTCACCGCCTTCGTCGACTACCAGTTCAAGACCGTCACCTTCGCCTCGCTGAGCGAGGCCTCGGCCCTGACCACCTTCCTGGGCCGCTTCTACGCCCTGGTCAGCCTGCTGTCGCTGTTCATCCAGGTGATGCTGACCAACCGCCTGCTGCGCTGGCTGGGGGCCGTCGGCGCGCTGCTGATCCTGCCGGCGCTGCTGGCCTTCGGCACCGCGGCCATGCTGGCCGGACCGGTCATGGCCGCGGGCCTGCTGCTGCGCGGCAGCGACCTGGCCCTGAAGCACTCCCTGGACAAGACCGGCCGCGAGCTGCTCTACCTGCCCGTACCCCGCGCCCTGATGGAGCGCACCAAGGTGGCCATCGACCTGATCGTCGACCGCTGGGGACGCGGGCTGGCGGGCCTGCTGCTGCTGGGGCTGACCGCCGGCCTCGGGCTGGGCGTGCGCGGGCTGGGCGGCGTGGTGGCCGGACTGGTGATCGTGTGGATCTCGCTGCTGCTGCTGCTGCGAGGCACCTATCGGGACGCCTTCCGCGCGGCCATCGCGCGCCGCAGCCTCGATGCCGCCGACCTGCGCGGCGGCATCGGCGACGCCGCCACCGCGGAGACGGTGCTGACCTCCCTGTCCGGGGGCAACGAGCGTCAGATCCTCTACGCGCTGGGCGTGGTCCCGGCGCTGAAGGACGCGGACGCGCCGGCGGCCGTGCGGCCCCTGCTCGGGTCGAACAGCGCGGCGGTGCGGCGCGGCGCGCTGGCGTCCCTGGCCGAGGTCTCGCTCACCGAGGCGGAGGCCGCCGCCCGCGACCTGATCGCCGATCCCGACCTGGGGGTCCGACGTCGCGCGGTGGGCGTGCTGGCGGCCGCCGCGGGCCCGCGACGCGCCGAGGTGCTGGAGGAGCTGCTCCGGGGGCCCACGCCCGGACGCAACGCCGCCCTGGACTGGATCGCCGAGGGCGGCGACGAGGCCGATATCGTCCAGCTCGACGAGTCCCTCGGCCGCGAGATCCTGGCCGACACCGCTCCGGACGCCGCGGAAGGCCGCCGCGTCCTGGCCTCCGCCCTGCGCCACGCGCAACGCCCCTTCTGCCGGGAGCTGCTGGGCGACCTGCTCGAGGACGCCGACCGCGGGGTCGCCCGCGAGGCCGTGCGCAGCCTGGGCCGCGTCCGCGACATGCGGCGCCTGCCCTGGCTGACCGACCGCCTGGCCGCCCGCGGTCTGCGCGACGTGGTGCGCGGCGCCCTGCGCGGCTTCGGCCCCGACGCCCTGCTGGCGCTGGACGCCGTGATGGGCGATCCCGAACGCGGCCCCCTGGCGCGTCGCCTGGCCGCCCGCGTCCTCGGCGGCATCCCGCAGCCGGAGACCGCCGCCATCCTGCTGTCCCACGCCCCGGACGCCGACGCCCTGCTGCGCGACGAGATCCTGGCCCAGCTCGAGCGGCTGCGCCTGGCCGACCGTCACCTGCGGACCGACCGCGAGGCCGTCGGCGCCTTGTTGAGGGCCGAGGCCGGGTGCTACTATGCGTGCTTCCAGGCGCGGCGCCGGATCGCGCGCGCGCCCGCGGGCGACGCCGCCCGGCTGCTGCTCCGCTCGCTCGACGAGCGGCAGCGCCAGCAGCTCGTCAACGTCTTCGCCCTGCTCGCGCTGCGCTACCCGCCCCACGAGGTGCGGGACGCGGGACGGGGCGTCCTGGCCGGCGGCCGCACGCTGCGCGCCAACGCCGTGACCTATCTGGAGCAGATCCTGTCGCCGCGGCTGAGGGCGGAGCTGATGCCGATGATCGAGGGCGCCGAGGCCGCGATCCTCTCCGTCGGCCGCGAGCGGTTCGGCGTCGACCTGCGCGACCTGGACGACGCCCTGGCGTACCTGGCGGAGATCCGCGACCCCTGGCTGCGCGCCTGCGCCGTGTACCTGGCCGCCGCGGCCGGCACGCCGCGCTCCCGGGGGTTGATCCTGGGCGCGACGGACGATCCCTCGCCCCTGGTCCGCGAGACCGTCGAACTGGTGGAGGCCCGAACCTGATGCGCACCGTGATCGAGAAGGTGATCCTGCTGCAGGACGTGGACGTCTTCGCCGAGGTGCCCACGGAGAACCTGGCCGTGCTGGCGGCCATCGCCGACGAGGTGTCGCTGCTCGAGGGCGACGTCCTCTACCGCGAGCGCGATCCCGCCGACGCCCTCTACCTGGTGCTCGACGGCCGCGTCGACCTGACCCGCGGCGAGCGCGTCATCAGCGAGGCGGGACCGGGGGAGGCCTTCGGCACCTGGGCCCTGTTCGACGAGGAGCCGCGCCTGGTGAGCGCCGTCGCGGCCGCCGACGCCACCCTGCTGCGCATCGACCGCGACGACTTCATAGACCTGATGGCCGACCACGTCCGCATCGCCCAGGGCGTGATCAAGGCCGTGGCGCGACGCCTGCGCGGCCTGGCCGCCGCGGGCGCCGAGACCCGTCCGGAAAAAGGTGAGTGATGACCGAACCGACCCGCACCCCCACCGTCCTGCTGGTGGATGACGAGGAGATGGTCCTGACCAGCCTGGCCGCCTTCCTGCGGCTGGAGACGGACTACACGGTGGAGACCTTCACCGCCCCGGCCGAGGCCCTCGCCTGGGGCCGCGAGCACGCCGCGGACGTGGTGGTCTCCGACTACCTCATGCCCGACATGGACGGCATCGAGTTCCTCAAGGCCTTCCGCGATCTCCAGTCCCACGTGCCGCGCGTGCTGCTGACCGGCTACGCCGACAAGGAGAACGCCATCAAGGCCATCAACGAGGTGGGGCTGTTCCAGTACCTGGAGAAGCCCTGGGACAACGACCACCTGCTGCTGGTCCTGCGCAACGCCGTGGAGCGCACGGGGCTGCTGCGCGCCCTGGAGACGAAGATCGCCGAGATCGACGCCGCCTACGGCAAGCTGCAGGGACTGCAGACCGACATACTCAAGACGTTCATCTAGGAGACGCGATGATGCGACTCGCCTGCCTGCCGTTCGCCCTGGTCCTGCTCGCCGCCCCGGCCGCGGCCCAGATGGAGGACCTCTACGTGCGCGGTTTCGTCAGCCAGGGCTGGCTGAACTCCCTCAACGTGAACTACCTGGTCGACGACTCCCGCGACGGCACCGCCGAGTTCCACGAGGCCGCCGTCAGCATCCAGGCGCGGCCCGAGGAGAAGCTGCGCGTGGGCCTGCAGTTCCTGGCCCGCGACTTCGGAGAGGTCGGCAACAACAACGTGGTGATCGACTGGGCCTACGCCGACTACCGTCACTGCGACTACACGGGCTTCCGCTTCGGCAAGCTCAAGGTCATGCAGGGCCTGCACGGCCAGGGCCGCGACGTGGACATGCTGCGCCCGACGATCCTGCTGCCCCAGTCGGTCTACAACGAGGAGCACCGCGACTTCATCGTGGGCATGCAGGGCGCGAGCGTCTACGGCAACCTGCCCCTGGACGACGGCGGACAGGTCGACTACGAGCTCTTCGCCGGCACCCTCAACGTGCCCGACGCCGACACGGGCTTCTGGGACGACATCTGGGCGCAGCAGGGCAAGGTCGCCGAGATCGTCCAGCCCGAGGGCACGACGCTCGAGTTCCTGGGCGTGGACGAGTCGGAGGCCAAGTTCGACTGGGTCTGGGGCGGCGGCCTGATCTGGCAGAGCCCCGTCGACGGCATCCGCCTCGGCCTGACCTACTTCAAGGCCAAGTTCGACATGGACGCCCTGCTGCTGTTCCGGGTCACCGACGCCGACGGCACCCGCGACGTCATCGAACCGAACAGCTTCGAGGGCGAGCTCGGCCGCATCCTGACCCTGTCCGCCGAGTACGTTCGCGGCCCGCTCACGCTGACCGCCGAGTACACCCAGGAGAAGCTGAACGAGGTGGTGTCCGAAGGCTGGTACGCCCAGCTCTCCTGGCAGGCCTGCGACGCGCTGGCGCTGACCGGCTACTACGCCGAGTACGACGCGGATCGCGACGACCGTGAGGGTCGCTTCCTGCAGGAGCTCGGCCTGCGCGACTTCTTCGCCTGGCAGAACGACCACTGCCTGGCCCTGCGTTACGACGTCTCCGACCACTGGCTCTTCAAGCTGGAGCATCACCTGGTCGACGGCACGGGGCTGACCAACCTGTCCCGCAACGATCTCGACGATCCGCTGGCCATGCGCCGCTGGTGGCAGTATTCCGCCGCCAAGGCCACGTTCTACTTCTAGGGGGGAGGGGGACATGCTCAGACGAACCGCAGTCCTGCTCCTCTGGATGCTGCTGGCGACCGCGCCCGTGGCCGCGGACGACCATCCGGACGTGAAGATGATCGCCCATCCCGACGTGCCCGATGCCGCTTGCAGCGAGAAGAACGCCCAGCGCATCTTCCTGGGCAAGAAGACGAGCTGGGAGGGCGGCCTGGCCATCGTGCCGGTCATGCTCAAGGACGGCGAGACTCATGAAGCGTTCGTGGAGGACCTTCTGGACAGATCAGTGGCCAAGTTCGAGATCTACTGGAAGCAGGCCGTGTTCACCGGACGCGGCATTCCGCCCCGCGCCTTCGACGACGAGGCCGAGCTGATGGCCTACGTGGCCGACACGCCGGGCGCGGTGGGCTACGTCTCGCGCGACGCCGAATTGCGCGGCGTGAAGGAGATGGTCTGCAGGTGAAGTTCGCGCACCGGATCATGACCCTGCCCGTGCTGGCCGCCGTGGCCTTCGTGGCGATCCTGGTGTTCAGCCGCATCGGCATCCAGCAGGGCGAGCGGATCATCGAGCGCATCGAGGCCGAGTACTACACGGCGCTGGAGCAGAGCCATCGCCTGGAGCTGCTGGCCGTCCGGCTCCCCTACACCCTGCAGGGCGCCATGACCGCCGGCGACCCCGACCTGATCGAGGACGCGGTGGCGCTGCGCGACGAGTTCCGCGTCGTCCTGGACGAGAGCCGGGCCCTGCCCCACGCCGACGCGGCGGCCGTCGACGTGCTCGGCCGCAAGTGCGACGCCTACTTCGACGTGGCGCGCCTGGCCACCGCCCAGATGATCGACAGCGGCATCGACCTCGACGAACGGGTCTTCGCCAACCTGGCCCTGATGCGCACCCTGCACGACGAGCTGCTCGAGGCCGTGCGCGTGGCCGCCGACGACCGCCGCGAGCGCCTGCGGACCAACCTGGAGGACGCCGCCCGGCGCGCTCGCGACTTCCGCCGCATCATCACCGCCACCATCGTGGCCTGCCTCGGCGCGATGGTCTTCATCTCCATCGGCGTGATCTGGTCGGTGCTGCGCCCGGTCCGCTCGATCCGTGACGCCACCGAGGCCATCGCCCATGGCGACCTGCACCAGTCCCTCGACTACCGCTCCAACGACGACCTCGGCCGCCTTGCCGACGCCTTCCGACGCATGCAGCACAGCCTGATCACCGACATCGACCGCCGCGAGAAGGCCGAGGCCGCCCTGCGCGAGAGCGAGGAGCGCCTGGCCCTGGCCATGGACGCCGCCAACGACGGCCTCTGGGACTTCGACGTGGTGAACGACGAGTTCTACGTCAGCGAGCGCTACGCCGGGATCCTCGGCTACGAGGTGTCGGAACTGCCCACCACCATGGCGGGCATGGACGAGCTGATGCATCCCGACGAGGAGGAGCTGCTCGACTCGGCCTTCGAGGCCCACCTGGCCCACGGCTTCCCCTTCGATCTCGAAGTGCGCATGAAGCGCAAGGCGGGCGGCTGGTGCTGGCTGCACTCCCGCGGCAAGGTCGTGGCGAAGGACGACCGGGGCCGCCCGACGCGCATGGTCGGCACCATCGTCGACATCAGCACGCGCAAGGAGGCGGAACAGCAGCTCGTCGAACGCAGCGAGGAGCTGGAGAACGCCCTGAACCACCTGCGCGACACCCAGACCCAGCTCATCCGGTCCGAGAAGATGGCCTCGCTGGGCCAGATGGTCGCCGGCCTGGCCCACGAGCTGAACAACCCGGTGGGCGCGGTGTCCGCCTCGGCCGACGTGGTCGCCCGCGCCCGCACGCGCGTGGACGAGATCGTCGCCGCGGCCGCCGACCTCGACGCCCTGCGCGCCGACCCCCGCCTGGCCCGCGCCCTGTCCGCCCTGCGCGACAGCGCCGAGAGCCTGGAGGCCGCCAGCGACCGCATCGCCGGCCAGATCCGCGGCCTCAAGAACTTCACCCACCTGGACGAGGCCGAACTCCAGCGCGTCGATCTCATCCAGGGCCTCGAGACCACCCTGACGGTCATCAAGCACGAGCTCGGCGACCGCATCAAGGTGGTGCGCGAGTACGAAGACCTGCCGCTGGTCACCGGGTACCCCGGCGAGCTCAACCAGCTGTTCCTGAACCTGCTGACCAACGCGGCCCAGGCCATCGAGGGGGAGGGCGTGATCACGCTCACCACCGGACACGACGGGGACGTGGTCTCGGTCGAGGTGGCCGACACCGGGGTGGGGATCCCGCGCGAGCGGCTCGACGGGCTGTTCGAGGTGGGGTTCACCGCCGGGGACGATCGTGTCAAGGCGGGATGGGGGCTGGCGACGGTGCGGCAGATCGTGGAGCGGCATCGGGGCGAGGTGCATGTGCGGAGCGAGGTGGGGGAGGGGGCGGTGTTCACGGTGGTGTTGCCGGTGGGGTTGGTGTGATTCGGAACGTATGACGGGTCGGTTCTATCTGGGAGATGAAATATGAAGCGGATCATGATGATGGTGCTGGCGTCGGGGATGTTGCTGGTCTTGTCCGGGTGCGACGAGGACGTGCCTGTGGGGCCGGAACTCACGGTGCTGCCGGCAATAGTGACCATTCACAACCAGACCGAGCTCGATGCGCTCACGGGTGTTCGTGAGATCCATGGTCATCTGAACATCACTCGGGGCGATGCGCCGGTCTACGATCTCTCGCCGTTGTCGGAGCTACGTGTGGTCACAGGTGAGTTGAGAATCGACTCACTGCATTTTCGGTCGCTGGCGGGCCTCGAGAATCTCGTTTCTGCGGGCGGCCTCGTGTTGAGTGGCCTGCCCTATCTGGAAACCCTCGACGCACTGACGAGTCTCTCGTCGCTGGCCGGCCTGGTGATCCAGTCTTGCCCTGAGCTCTGGGACCTCCGCGCCCTGGAAACTCTCGTCGAACTCGAAAGAATCTCACTCGACAGATGCGACCGGATACACTCCTTGTCATTCCTGGACGACGTTGTGGGCCTGTCGCGGATGGATCTGACACATCTTCCCGTTCTGGGAGACCTGGCCGGCGGTGCGGATCTGGAGCAACTGCACGTGTATGGCTGTGACGCGCTCGTCGATTATAGCGGTCTGACATCTGCACCCATGTTGGAATCCATCTCGATCCGCTACACCTCCGCCCCCGTCGATTTCGCGACCTGGCCCGAATTGCCCTCGTTGACGAGTCTGGACCTGTTCGATCTCGACGGAATCGTAGATTTCACGGGTATGCACGACCTGCCCATGCTGGGGTCTCTCTTCATTTATTGGTGCGATTCCTTGACCGGTCTGGCCGGGTTGCCGGATCTGCCCTCCCTCAGATCCCTGAAGGTCAACGAGAATCCGATCCTTGCCGATCTGGATGGTATGGGTGAGTTGCCGGCTCTGGAGGTCTTCGAATGCTGGAAGAACCCATCGCTCACATCGTTGGAGGGGCTGTCTGTCGCCCCGAATCTCCAGGTTGCCTATGTGACCGAGGACAGTTCGCTCGTCGATCTATCCGGACTGGAAAACTGCCGGGATCTGAGGAGCCTGAGGCTCTCGGATTGCACGGGCCTGACGTCCATTGCCGCCCTTGCCGGACTGCCCGAACTGCAGTCGATCTTCCTGTCGCGAGCCGACGCTCTGATCGATCTCGAAGGTCTGTCGGATCTGCCTGCCCTGCGATCTCTCGAGATCCACACGTGTTCCAATCTGGAGTCCAGCGAGGACGTGTCCGGTCTGACGGGCTTGAGACACCTGAGCCTGAACTCCCTGGAGAGCCTGGATTCCCTGGTGGGATTTTCGAGTGCTGATTCCCTTGAGCGAATCAACATCTACCGTTGCGACACGTTGACGGACCTGATCGGCGTTCCGGCCTCGACCATCCTCAGCGAAGTCAATGTGGGGTACAACGAAGCGTTGACCTCTCTGGCCGGACTCGAATTCTTGACGGATCCCTGGCATGTGAATGTCCTGGATAACCCGCTCCTGTCCTCCCTGGATGGTTTGACTGGGTTGACGACACCTTCGCGGCTCACATTCCGTGATAATCCGTCCCTGTCCCACTGCGACATCATGGACCTGATCGAGGGTCTGACGTCGTTCGACTACGTCAGTATCGGCGGCAACGCCCCCTGCCCCTGACCCGGAAGGACCGCCCATGCGCCAGATCCTCATCCTGCTCCTCCTCCTCGCGGCCATGCCCGCCCTCGCCTCGTCGACCGACCCGGGCCCCACCCCCTGGTTCACCCGCGTCCTCATCAGCAACGACGACGGCATCGACAACCCCCGCCTCCGCACCCTCGTCGAGGCCTTCGCCCCCCACTGCGAGGTCTGGGTCGTCGCCCCGCTGGAGAACCGCAGCGGCTGCTCCAACTACTGCTCGGCGTTCTCGCGCAGGGTGCTGTCCGTCGAGCCGCGCGACTTCGGCCCGGGCGTGACCGCCTGGGGCGTGGACGGCTATCCCGCCGACTGCGTCATCCTCGCGCTGACCACGCTGATGAAGGACGCTCCGCCCGACCTGGTCCTGTCGGGCGTGAACAGCAGTCCCAACCTGGCCGACGGCTGGCTGGCCAGCGGCACCATCGGCGTGGTGCGCACCGCGGCGAGCCGGGGCGTGCGCGCGGTGGCCTTCTCCGGCCTGCGCGAGGACGCGGACATGATGTCGGCCGTGGGCGACTGGGCGTTCCGCTTCTGCACGAGCGACCCGGTGCGCGACATGGCGATCGGCGACTACTTCACCGTCAGCTTCCCGCGCGTCTCTCCCGGCGAGATCGCCGGCGTGCGGCTGGCCCGCCGCGCCGACGCGACCTACGTGAACTGGTTCGAGCCCGAGGGTGTGGACGATGCGGGACGCGAGCTCTGGCGCCTGCGCTACTCGCGCGACCTGGACAAACCGGCCGACACCGACCAGGGTCTCTACAACCTGAACTGCATCGCCGTCACGCCGCATCGTGTGGGGGAGTTCGATCCCGCGGCCCACGCGGCGCTCGAGGCCCTCGACCTGACGCCCTGGGAGGACTGACTTGATCGCCACGGAGACCTACCGCGAGACCTTCCGCGTCCGCGCCGGCGAGACCGACCCGCGCGGCCGCGTCTCGGTGCTGACCATCGCCGACTGGATGCAGGAGCTGGCCGATCGCGACGCCCTGGCCAAGGGCTTCGCCGTCGACCAGCTCTTCCGCCGCGGCCTGACCTGGGTGCTGGCGCGCCTGATGATCCGCTTCGAGAGCGTGCCGCGCTGGCGCGAGAGCGTGACCGCCGAGACCTGGCCCTCGAGCGCCGCCGAGCGCCGCACCACCCGCGACTTCCGCTTCACCCGCGAGAACGGCGCGTCCGCCGCCGTGGCCACCACCTCCTGGCGCGTCCTCGACCTGAAGACACGCCGCCCGGTGGACGTCCCGCGGGAGATCCTCGACCTGGTGCCCGAGAGCGAGCGCGCCCTGTGTTTCGGCGACGGCACGCTGTCCCGCCCCGAGTCGCCCGACTGGGAGAAGATCTACGACGTCCGCCTGAGCGACCTGGACATCAACCGCCACGTGAACAACGTCGTCTACCTGGACTGGGCCCTGGAGCCGGTGCCCCTGGACATGTGGCGGGAGTTCGAGCTGGCCGAGGTGGAGCTGCGCTTCATGTCGGAGGGCCGGCTGGGCGACCGGGTGATCTGCCGCGCGCAGCAGATGGAGGACGGGGACGCGCCGGCGTACCGGCATCAGGTGCTGCGCGAGCGGGACGGGCGGGAGATGGCGGTGGCGCGCAGCGTGTGGCGCCGCCTCCAGCCCTAGGCGAACCGCACCCAGTACACCGCCATGTAGCCGATCGTCGCCCCGACGTGCGACAGCAACGCCGGCCACACGCACCCGTAGCGGTCACGCAGCCAGCCCCACAGGACGCCCGCGCCCCAGACCACGGCCGTCAATACCGGCACCAGCGCCACCGACCCGAACAGCGCCGCCACCGTGACGCCGTGGTAGCTCGCATAGGCCAGCGCGGTCAGACCGATCGCCCTTCGCCGCGGCCACCCGGCCAGGCGGCCGTGCACCCATCCCCGCCACCACAGCTCCTCCGCGACGCCGTTGAGCGCGAGCATGACGAGCATCAGGGCGCCGGCCTGCGCCGGGTCCGCGCCCCAGTCGGACAGGGTGGCGATCACGCGCTCGTTCGCGAGGAAGAGGTCGGCGCCGAGGGTGAGCGCCAGGTAGGAACCGCCGCCGGCGATCAGGCCGAGGACCAGGCCGACGATGGCGCCGGCGCGCGTCCGTCCGCCGGTCAGGCCAACGGCGCGGGGCCAGTTGCCGCGCTCGATCAGCCAGGGCAGCAGCAGGCAGATCCCGAGGTGATAGGCCAGGAACGTCGCCCACACGCTGTGCAGCCCCAGCAGGGTCGCCGCCACCACCAGCGGCGGGCCGGCGAGCATCAGCCACGTCATGCGGAGACCTTCGCCGCGATCATCGCAGCCGCCGCGTCCACGTGCTCCGCGGTGGTGAACCGTCCCAGCGACAGGCGCAACGTGCCGATCGCCACGTTCTGCGGCACGCCCATGGCCCCCAGCACCACCGACTCCACCTCGTCGCCCACGTGGCAGGCCGCGCCCGCCGAGCAGGCGAGGCCGTCCAGCGCCTCCATCAGTCCGGAGGCCAGCCAGCCGGGGAACCCGATGCTCAGCGTGTTGGGCAGCCGCTCGGCCTCGGCGGCGTGGACCACCGCGTCGGGGGCGGCCTCCAGGAGCTTCGTCTGCAGCCGATCGCGCAGGGCCGACAGGCGCGGGGCCTCCTCGTCCACGTCGGCCGCCGCCAGCTCGGCCGCCTCGCCCAGGCCCGCCACGAGGATCACGCTCTCGGTGCCGGCTCGCCGGCCGCCCTCCTGCTCGGCGCCGTGCACCAGGTTCTCCAGCTCCACGCCCCAGCGCACGTACAGCGCGCCGATTCCCTTGGGCCCGTAGAGCTTGTGGCTCGCCAGCGAGAGCAGGTCCACGCCCAGTTCGTCCACGCGCACGGGGATCTTCCCGGCGGACTGGGCGGTGTCGGTGTGCATGAGCGCGCCGGCCTCGCGGGCCAGCGCCGCGATCTCGGCGATGGGCTGCACGGTGCCCACCTCGTTCTGGGCGTGCATGATCGAGACGAGGGCCGTGTCGGGGCGCAGGACGGCAGCCACGTCGGCGGGATCGACCCGGCATTGCGCGTCGACGGGGACCACCGAGATCTCCCAGCCCCGTGATGCGAGCCAGTCGCAGACGGCCGTCGTGGCCGGGTGTTCCACCACGGAGATCACCAGGTGGCGGCCGCGGTCCTCCCGCGCCCAGGCCGCGCCCTTCAGCGCCCAGTTGTTGGACTCGGTGCCGCCGCTGGTGAACACGATCTCCCGGGGCGAGCAGCCGAGCAGGCCGGCGACCTGGGCGCGGGCCTTGTCCACCGCGGCGCGCGCGGTCTGTCCGTAGACGTGGCTGCTGCTGGGGTTGCCGAAGTGCTCGCGGATGTAGGGGAGCATGGCCTCGGCGACGCGGGGGTCCAGCGGGGTGGTGGCGTTGGTGTCGAGGTAGAGGGGTGTGCTTGCGGACATGATCACGACTCCGGTCTGGGGTCAGGCGAGTTCAGGGGCCAGTTCATCGATCGTTTTCGAGAAGAAGTGCCGGAGATCCATGCCCTCGCCTCCGACGACGAGCGTTCGGGCGCCGGGATATCGATTCTGGAACGTACGAAGACCACGCGTCTCACGCGACCTGGTTCCGCTTTTCACTTCGATGGCCAGGAGACCGCCGGGTCCGCTGAGGACATAGTCGACTTCGAGGTTCCTCTGCCGCCAGTATCCGAGTTCGATCCGTGTGCCGGCGACGGCGTTGATGAGATGGGCTCCGACGGCCGCTTCAACGAGCCGCCCCCATCTCCGGGTGTCCGCTCGCGCCGCCCGGAAGTCGATGGGTCGGGCCGCCGTCATCAAGGCCATGTTGTAGACGGTCAGCTTCGGCGACGACCGTTTCCTGCGCACGGCGGCCGGGTCGTACTTCTCCAGGCCCGTCAGGAAGCCGACCTGCCCGAGGACGGTCAGATACTCCGCCAACGTCGTCGTATTGCCGGCGTCGTCCAGTTGTCCGAGCATCTTGTTGTACGAGAGGATCTGACCTGCATACTCGACGCTGAGATCATAGAGGCGCCGGACCAGGGCCGGCTTGCGGATATCCCTGAGGTCATGGATATCGCGTGCGAGCGTCGGTTCCACCAGGGCGTCGAGGATGTACGACGACCAACGCTCGGGCTCATCCACGAATTCCGCGGAACCGGGATAGCCGCCGAAGAAGATGAACCGGTCGAGGTCCCAGCCGAAGGCTTCCCGCATTTCGGGCCATGTCCAGTGCATCAGACGGATCAGCTCGAATCGACCCGCCAGGCTCTCGGTCAACCCTCGGCGCATCAGCAGAGGCGAGGATCCCAGCAGGACGACCTGGAGTCGACGTTCCGCGACCGTATCCTGGTCCCAGAGGCGCTTGATCGTCTCCGCCCAGTTGGGGATCTTCTGGATCTCGTCGATGACCAGGATCCGCGGGGCCTCGCCTTCACGCGTCGATTCCGTTCTGGCCATGTCCCAGATGTTCTGAAGCCATGCGGCTCCGTGGTCGCCTTCGGCCGTCGCAAGATGATAATCGCCCGGGAGCCCCGCTTCGGACAGCACCTGACGTATCATGGTCGTCTTGCCGACCTGCCGCGGGCCGTAGACGATCTGGATCAAGCGGCGGGGTTCCCGGAGGCGTTCGACAAGCGTCCAGAAGGGTTTTCGCCTGAGCGGGTGCATTTCCATTGTCCTCGTTCATAACTAGCGCCAATACAGATCGTTAAGCAGATATTTACAATTTACTCAATAAGAGTCAACATTTTACTCACCAAGTTGGTTTACACGTGTAAAATCCATAGATGGCTTATTCACATAGAGTTGAGATAGAAGCGACAAAATACTCAGTAGGGTTTCACGTTTTACTCAATAGATATCACGCCATCATCGGAAGAGAAACAGGAGCCCCCGATATCCCCAGCAGGATTGCCGCCTGCCATCCGAACCGAGCGCACCACGCCCGCCCCGCGTCGTCACCCCCACCGCTCCGCGCATTGGCACGCGGCCGGAACAGCCCCACGAGGCCGCGCGGGCCTGCCCCCGGAAGGCTCCGGCTAATCCACCTCGCCGTTCCCGTCCGTCCGGATCAGCACCATGTCCCGGTTCGTGGAGCCGTCCTCTATGAATTCACCGGCGGCGACGTAGCCTTCCAGGTGCTCGTCCACCGCGAACAGCGAGACTTCGCCGCCTTCGATGGGGAATCGCCGCTCCCAGGCGATCTCGCCCTCGGCGTCGAGCTTGATGAACATGCCGTCGCCGTCCGCCTTGCCGCAGAGGATCGCCCCCCCGTCATCCGTGGATCGGCCGTCGTAGAACGCGAAGTTCGCCTCGATGTAGGTGAGGCGGGCGGAGGTCATCGCTCCCTGGGCGTTGGCCGTCATGTGGAAGACCCCGGCTCCGGGTTGCTCGGCGTGCTGTCCGACCAGGCGGTAGCCGCCGTCCGTGAGGGGGGTCGCTGCGATGACGTACATGTTTTCGAGCCAGGGGAACCGGAGGGATCCGAGGAGCTCGCCGGTCGGGGAGAGCTCGAGGATCCACAGCTCGTCGTAGGTCTCGTTCCGGATGTAGGCGTCGGCGACGACCAGCAGACCGTCGTCGGGGAGTTCCTCGACCGAGATCCCCAGCAGGTTGGTGTCGCCGTAGCTGAAGGCGTGCGCCCACTCGACCGTACCGCCCTGGCTGATCCGGACGACGGAAGCGGCGGAGCGGCCGCCCATGTCGGAGGCCTGTCCCGCCATCACGTAACTCCCGTCCGAGGTCGTGATGATCTGCTCGGGCACGTCGAAGCCGTTCAGGTCGATCTCCACGGACCAGCCGGTCTCACCGGTCTCGAGGACCCGCTCGACGAACGCGTCGGACGTCGGCGCGTAGGGCGCCCTGCTGCCGGCGGTCGCGTATCCGTCCGCGGCCGACCGGGTCACCGCCGTCACGAATTCGCTGTGGTTCGGCTGCCCGTAGACCGAGGTCCACATGGTGTCGCCGGAGGCCTCGAACCGGATCACGCAGGCGTCTTCATCGTGCGTGGTGTCGGGCGGGGTGGGGGCGGTGTCGATCCGCATCGTGCGTGTGGTTCCGCCCGCCAGGATCGTACCGTCGTCCAGGCCGGTCACGTCGTCGAACCGGTCGAAGCCGCTCAGGTCCAGACGCACGATGAACGTGGGCGACGACGCGGTCGGGGCGGTCGGGTCGTCGCTGCAGGACAGGGCGAGGAAGACGCAGAGGACGGTCGTCGCGAGCAGGACGGTGCGCAGGGGTCTGTTCACGGGGTCTCCTCGGGGTTCGGGTGAGCGCAGCCGCCGCCGGCGGGTCGCCGGAGGCCGTGCGCATCGGGAAGACCGTATCAACCGAATGGGCTGGGAGACAAGGAGTAAGGTATGGACGTGGATCACGGGGTGGATCCCGCCGGGTGTTCCGGAATCGGCTGCGGCTCGCCGACCTCTGACGGTAAGTGTGTGGATGACTCGATTCCACCGCCGGACGGAAAGTGGAAAGCCGGCGCTGCATGTCTCCCCGCCTGTTTGACGTCTCAATCAAATTCATGATATGATGACCGATCCTATTCCAAATGCACACAACACCTTACACGAAACCGACTCGGAGCCGCCTAGTGAGAAAACCACTCGTTGTACTTCTGTTGATCATCCCCACGTTGATCTTCGCCCAGACCGACGTCAGCGGCCCCCAGTCCGGCACCTGGACCTCGGCCGCCTCCCCCTACCAGGTCACCGGAGAGATCACCGTTCCCGCCGGCCAGACCTTGACGATCGGCCCCGGCGTGGAAGTCAACTTCCAGGGCCACTACAAGTTCAACGTGGACGGCAACCTCCAGGCCCTGGGCGCCGAAGGCGATTCCATCCGCTTCACGACCGATTCCCCGGCCACCGGCTGGGGCGGCATCCGGATCTCCTCCTCCGACATCAGCCACCTCGCCTACTGCCGGATCGAATTCGGCAAGACCGCAGGCGAATATCCCGACATGCACGGCGGCGCTCTGGCCCTGCTCGGATCCGATGCGGTCCTCGAGCATTGCGTTCTCGCCGACAACGACGCCACAGCCGACGACATGGGCATGGGCGGCGCGGTGTACGCGACCGGCACCGGCAGCCCCACCGAATCCCTCACCCGCTTCGTCGACTGCCGCTTCATCCGCAACCACGCCTACGGCGAGGGCGGCGCCGTCAAGTTCACCGGCGACATGAACACCGAGTTCACCCGTTGCGAGTTCATCGAGAACGACTGCAACTACGGCGGCGGCGCCGTCTCGTGCTATATCGTGACCGACACGAAGTTCACGAACTGCCTGTTCGTCGACAACTACACCATGTTCAGCAACGGCGGCGCCATCAACACGCTCGGCAGCGGCAACACGTTGTTCCTGATCAACTGCACGCTGACGAGCAACTACGCGGTGACCGGCGACGGCGGCGCCGTCGACGTGGCCTACGGCACGGTCTATCTCGTGAACACCATCGTGTACGACAACCCCGGCCTGTACAGCGACGACCTGTATCTGGACTGGGGCGGGCATGCGGAGATCCACTTCAGCAACCTGCCCTTCCCGGACGGCGCGACGGGCGGCGACAACATCGAGGTGAATCCCCTGTTCGTGGACGGCTACGACCTCAGCGAGTTCTCCCTCTGCGTGAATGCCGGTACCGACTACATCGTCCTCGGCGGCCAGACGATCGAACTGGCCCCGGAGGACTACTGCGACACGGCGCCGGACATGGGCGCCTACGAGTATTGCTCCCTGACCGGCGTGTCCGACGGCACGTCGGCGGCCCTTCGGGTGGACCAGAACTACCCGAACCCGTTCACCGCCGGCACGTCCATCAGCTACGACCTGGCCGCGGACCGGTTCGTGACCGCCGTGGTGTACGACGTGAAGGGGCGGGAAGTCCGGACCCTTGTCGACTCCAGCCGGGAGACGGGTCCTCATGTCGTGTTCTGGAACGGCCTGAACGACCGGGGGCGCCGGATGAGCCAGGGCGTGTACTTCCTCAGATTGCGGGCCGGCGACGAGGAGCGCAGCGTGAGGATGCTGCTCACGAAATAACTCGCGTGATCAGGGGCGTTTTTCGGATCGACCCGATTTACACGTGTGAAATGCGGCGCGTCGGTGGAAGAGCCGGACGAGCCGACAGAAGGAAGCCCCGTCACGGATGCGACGGGGCTTCTGTTTCGTCGAACCGGCCGATGCCGCCGCCGACTACCGGAACAGGGTCTTGATGTCCCCGAACGTCGCGTCCTGGTTGCTCACGGTGCCGCCGTCGGGCGCCACGACGAAACCGGGCGTCTGGATCCAGCAGTGCTCCGGGGCGATGATCTGCAGATCGTCGATCCAGATCGTGTCGCCCGCGTTCGAGTACGTGCGAACCTCGATCACCAGGCCGGTGTGGTCGTCGGCCACGGTCCAGGTGAAGGTGGCCTGGTCCCAGCCCAGGCCCGGGCCGTAATCGGTCTGGCCACTGGCCGAGCCGTCGTAGCCGGCGGGGTCGCCGGGCAGGCTGTCGTTCCAGTGTCCCCAGATCCGGCCGCTGGGCGCGGCGTCCGGCGTGTCGTCGTAGCGGTAGAAACTGGCCGTCACCTCGTCGCCGTTCTGCAGCCCCCAGACGAAGGCGATGTAGGCCTGCGGCGTGCCGCTGACGGCGGCGTCCTCGCAACGCAGGGCGTAGGTCCCGGCGTAGACCTGGTTGCCGCCCGTGGCGTCGACGTTCGTGCAGATCATGTCGCCGTAGAGGCCGAGCACGGTGCCTCCGGTTTCCCAGTCGTAGTCGACGGTACGCTGGGCCGTCGCCCCGGTGGCGAACAGGGCCAGCATCAGGATCGCGGTCGTCAGCTTCATTTCGATCGCCCTCCTCTTGAAATGGGAATATCAAACCCGATCCCAAGCTATCACGGAATCGTCGGAAGCACAATTTCGGTTGTGATCTGTGGCAAGGCCGGGTGATCCGGAGCTGAAACATCCGGGTCACAAACCCAGGACTCATCACCGCCGAGCAGGTTGGCGTCCACGGCCTGTACGGCACAGTTGTGCTTTCACAGCGGCTTGTAGGAAAAGTACCGATACCCTATACTCGAAACGATACGGAATCACGATATCAAGAGGACTGCAGTATGCCGAAGTTGATCATCCGACTCGCCTGTCTTTGCAGTCTCATATTGGTGTCCCACCCGACGCTGGCCGATGAGTTGACTCTCGACTTCGACCTGATGTCCGGTGATGAATGCGGTACGGCATGGGACATGTCCGGCGTCACGATGCAGGTCTATGACACATCGCGTTGTCAGTCTCTCCCCTCGCAATTCGGATGGTGCGTCGCGGACGCCTGTATCGAATTCGATCTCACGGACCTGCCCGATCTGCGTTCGGTCTCCCTGAGCTTCTACAACTTCCGGGACATCGGGTCCGTGTTCGTCCAGGTGCTGGACGACGTCGTTCCGTTGGCCGAATACGCCTGTACCGAAACGGAAGAGACGGAGACCATAGTCGCCGATGTAGAGGGAGTGCCGGCGACACGTCTGCGCATCTACTGCGATTTTTTCCTGTTCCACTCGGCGACGTTCAGGTTCGGCCCCGTCGCGACGGAGATCGGGACCTGGGGCGCCGTCAAGGCCGCCTACCGGTGACGCCGATGCGTGAGGATGGTACTCGGTGAAGACAGCCACCCTGGTTCTGTTCATCTCCCTGACGTTCGCTTCGTCCGTGACGGCCCGGACCTGGTTCGTCAGTCGTGACGGCCAGGGCGACTACTCGACGATACAGCCCGCCCTCGACCAGGCGGCCATCGGAGATACGGTGCTGATCGGTCCCGGGCGGTACGCTGAATCCCATGCCACCCAGTACGGCTGGAACGAACAGGTCTGCGCGGAGATCAGGACACCCTATATCACGGTGATCGGTTCCGGCGCGGACAAGACGGTCATCGGCCCCGCTTCTGCTGACGGGCCCGGTGGACCCAGGCCGGTCGGCATCGCCGTGTACTGGGAATACGACTATGTCCGGATCGAGAACCTGGCCGTCGAGAATCTCTACCACGGCGTCCATTGGCGCGGACGCGGTCGCATGCGGGATTGCGTGCTCAGGAACAACGAGGTCGGCTTGCTGGGAGAACCTGCGGCGACGATGAAGCTGGAAAACGTCCTGTTCGAGTCGAATCACGACTACGGAGCCACGATCAGAGACGAAGGGGGGCTCGCCCACTTCCGAGACTGTGATTTCCTGGATAACGAAAGCGGGCTTCGCATCGGCACCGGGGGCGCGGCGGACATCGAGAGCTGTTCGTTCCGGGGCGGTGTCGTGGGACTGTACTTCGGGTCGCGGGGTACGGGAGC
The DNA here is from genome assembly GCA_964607825.1 of uncultured Fibrobacteraceae bacterium. GTDB lineage: Bacteria > Krumholzibacteriota > Krumholzibacteriia > LZORAL124-64-63 > LZORAL124-64-63 > JAHIYU01. Next base: position 50,586 of record CAZSNA010000005.1, read on the forward strand.
TGTCCGCGACTGTTCGTTCAGCGACATGAGCAACTATGGCGTGGTCATGGGGAATCGCTCCGAAACGACGATGACCGGCGCCAGAATCGAGCAATGCGGCGTTTCGTTGTTGGCGGAAGGATCGGCCGTGTTGTCGGGTTCTGATAACATCTTCATGGGCGGCAGCTATCGAACACTCATCTTCTACGACGCCGACGTGTCGCTGCAGGATTGCCACATCCTGAACGGTGGGTCCTTATCCGTCGAAATCATGGGTAATACGACCCGGATCTACGACCTGTCGCACAACTGGTGGGGAACGACCGATGAGACTACGATCCGGGCCTGGATCCACGACGGCAACGATGACCCGGATGTGAGGGGATTCGTGGAATACCGACCCCTCATGGGACAGGCGATCAGCAACGAGAACCGAAGCTGGGGCGACGTGAAGATCCTATACAGGTGAGACCACTCTTCATTGCCTCGATACGAGGCATGTGATATAAATTCAAGACTTTCCAGCTTTTCCTGCTCTGCTCCTCCACGGAGCCGGTTGTACTGATAGCCCGAGGTCCAGCATGCCCGAGACCAAGCCCTACACCCCCGCCCACCACGTCCGCCTCGTCACCGCCGCCTCTCTCTTCGACGGCCACGACGCGTCCATCAACATCATGCGCCGCATCCTCCAGCGCAGCGGCGCCGAGGTGATCCACCTGGGCCACAACGTCTCGGTCCAGGACATCGTGACCACCGCCATCCAGGAAGACGCCCAGGGCGTGGCCATCACCAGCTACCAGGGCGGCCACCTGGAGTTCTTCAAGTACATGCGGGACCTGTTCAATGAGGCCGGCGCCGACATCAGGATCTACGGCGGCGGCGGTGGCGTGATCCTGCCCGACGAGATCGAGGAGCTGCACGCCCACGGCATCGACCGCATCTTCTCGCCGGACGACGGGCGCGAGATGGGCCTGCAGGGCATGATCGACGTGGTCATGCAGGGCTGCGACTTCCCGACCGTCTCCGAGGCCGACCCGGCCCTGCTGGACCGCGTGGCGGAGAAGGACGACCAGGCCATCGCCCGCGTCATCACCCTCGCGGAGAACGAGCCCGAGCAGTACGAGACCCTGGCGCCGCGCATCGCCGAGCTGGGCGGCGCGCATACGATCCCGGTGCTGGGCGTGACCGGCACCGGCGGCGCGGGCAAGTCCTCGCTCGTCGACGAACTGGTGCGGCGCTTCCTGAACGACAGCGACGACAAGACCGTCGCGGTGATCAGCGTCGACCCGAGCAAGCGGCGCAGCGGCGGCGCCCTGCTGGGCGACCGCATCCGCATGAACGCCATCGGCGACCCGCGCTGCTACATGCGCTCGCTCGCCACCCGCCAGTCGAACCTGGCCCTGAGCCGCTACGTGCAGCAGAGCATCGACGTCTGCAAGGCCGCCGGCTACGACCTGGTGATCGTGGAGACCTCGGGCATCGGCCAGAGCGACACCGAGATCACCGAGCACAGCGACGTGGCGCTGTACGTGATGACCGCCGAGTACGGGGCCCAGACCCAGCTCGAGAAGATCGACATGCTCGACTTCGCCGACGTCATCGCCATCAACAAGTTCGACCACCGCGGCGCCCAGGACGCCCTGCGCGACGTGCGCAAGCAGTACCGCCGCAACCACGAGCTCTTCGAGGCCGACGACGCGGAGCTGCCCGTCTACGGCACCATCGCCAGCCAGTTCAACGACCCGGGCATGAACGCGCTGTACGCCAAGCTGCTGCTGGCGATCGGGGACAAGACCGGCGTCGCGTTCCCGACCGGGTTCTCGCCCGACACCCACGTCACCGAGCGCAACTTCGTGATCCCGCCCGATCGCGTGCGCTACCTGGCGGAGATCGCCGAGCACAGCGACCGCTACGCCGCCTGGGTGGACGAGCAGTGCGAGACGGCGCGCAAGCTCTGCCAGCTGCGCGGCGTGATCGCCGACCAGCGCGGGGAAGAGACCAAACTCGTGGCCGAGGCCCTCGAGGGCGACGACCCCCTGGTCGTCCGCTACGCCGACCTGCGCCAGCGCCTCGACGCCGACTGCCTCAGGGCCCTGCAGAGCTGGCCCGAGACGGTCGCCTGCTACGAGGCCGACACCTTCACGTTCCAGGTGCGCGACAAGACCATCGAGCAGGACCTGAGCTGGAAGTCGCTCAGCGGCACCCGCATCCCCAAGGTGTCGCTGCCGCGCTACAGCTGCTGGGGCGACGTCCTGCGCTGGCTGCTCACCGAGAACGCGCCGGGCAATTTCCCGTTCGCGTCGGGCGTGTTCCCCCTGAAGCGCCAGGGCGAGGACCCCACGCGCATGTTCGCCGGCGAGGGCGGTCCCGAACGCACCAACCGCCGCTTCCACTACGTGTCGTACGGCATGCCGGCCAAGCGCCTGTCGACCGCCTTCGACTCGGTCACCCTGTACGGCGAGGACCCCGACCGCCGCCCGGACATCTACGGCAAGATCGGCAACTCGGGCGTCTCGATCTGCACCGTGGACGACGCCAAGAAGCTCTACTCGGGCTTCGACCTGTCCGACCCCAAGACCAGCGTCTCGATGACCATCAACGGCCCGGCGCCCATGGTGCTCGGCTTCTTCATGAACGCGGCGGTTGACCAGGGCTGCGAAAAGTGGATCCGCGAGCAGGGCCTCGAGGACGAGGTCGAGCGGAAGATCGCGGCGGTCTATGCCGAGCGCGGCGTCGAGCGCCCGCGCTACGACGGCGACCTTCCGCGCGGCAACGACGGATTGGGCCTGCTGCTCCTGGGCGTCAGCGGCGACCAGGTGCTCGACGCCGAGACCTACGCCCGCATCAAGGCCGACACGCTGAAGTCCGTGCGCGGCACCGTCCAGGCCGACATCCTCAAGGAGGACCAGGCCCAGAACACCTGCATCTTCAGCACCGAGTTCGCCCTGCGCATGATGGGCGACATCCAGCAGTACTTCATCGAGCAGGGCGTGCGGAACTTCTACAGCGTCTCGATCAGCGGCTACCACATCGCCGAGGCCGGCGCGAACCCCATCAGCCAGACCGCGTTCACCCTCGCCAACGGCTTCACCTTCGTGGAGTACTACCTGTCGCGCGGGATGGACATCGACGACTTCGCGCCCAACCTGTCGTTCTTCTTCAGCAACGGGCTCGATCCCGAGTACACGGTGATCGGCCGCGTGGCCCGCCGCATCTGGGCCAAGGCGATGAGGCACATGTACGGCGGCAACGAGCGCAGCCAGAAGCTCAAGTACCACATCCAGACCAGCGGCCGGTCTCTGCACGCGCAGGAGATCGCCTTCAACGACATCCGCACCACGCTGCAGGGCCTGTCGGCCATCTACGACAATTGCAACAGCCTGCACACCAACGCCTACGACGAGGCCATCACCACGCCCACCGAGGAGAGCGTGCGCCGCGCCATGGCCATCCAGCTGATCATCAACAAGGAGCTGGGCCTGGCCAAGAACGAGAACCCGCTGCAGGGCGCGTTCGTCGTGGAGGAACTGACCGATCTGGTGGAGCAGGCGGTGCTCGCGGAGTTCCGCAGCATCAGCGAGCGCGGCGGCGTGCTGGGCGCCATGGAGCGCATGTACCAGCGGACGAAGATCCAGGAGGAGTCGCTGCTCTACGAGCACAAGAAGCACAGCGGCGAGCTGCCCATCGTGGGCGTGAACACGTACCTCGATCCCAACGGTTCGCCCACGCTGGTGCCCGACGAGGTGATCCGGTCGACGCCCGAGGAGAAGGAGTTCGCCATCGGCTCGCTGGAGGCCTTCCATGCGCGCAACGCCGAGCGTGCCCCGGGCGTCCTGTCGGCGCTGCAGGAGACGGCCGTCGCCCACGGCAACATCTTCGACTCCATGATGGAGGCGGCCAAGGTCTGCTCGTTGGGGCAGATCTCGGACGCGCTGTATCGGGTGGGCGGGCAGTACCGCCGCAACATGTGATGGTGCCGAACCGCTTCGACCGCCACTTCCCCTGGCTCTACGCCGCCTTCTACATGACGGCCGCCCTGGCCGTGCAGCTCGCCTGGTTCCCCGTCGGCGATCTGGGCACCGAGTCCGACTTCTACGGCGACTTCGTGCTCGCCGCCCAGAAGCTGGCCGCCGGCGAGTTCAGCGTGGCCAGCTACCCGTTCAAGGGACCGGTCTACTCCCTGGCCCTGGTCGCGGTGCACGCGCCGGTCGCCCTGTTCGGCGGCGACTGGTACCGCGCGGGCGTGGTGCTGAACCTGCTCTGCGCCGGGCTGGCCATCGTGGTGCTCTATCGCCACCTGGCGCCCGCCTTCGGACGCCGCACCGCCGTCTGCGCCGTGATCGGCACCTCGCTGGCCTTCGAGTTCTTCCTGCACGCGCACAAGGCCACCTCGGACCTGCTGTTCCTGCTCTTGGCCTACCTGGCGATCGCGCGGATCGCGGCGCCTGGCTGGACCGCGCGGCGGCTCGCGCTGGCCGGGGCTGTGGCGGGGCTGGCGTTCCTGACGCGCTACAACGGGCTGATCGTGCCGGCGGCGGGTTTGGTGGTCGTGCTGCTGGTGAACCGCGACCGCCGTCCGTGGCGCGCGCGGTGGCTCGGGTCGGCGGCGCTGATCGCCGGGTTCATCGCAGCCATCGCGCCCTGGTACGCGATCAACTACGCCGAGACCGGCCGCCTGCTCGCCACGCGCAACCTGCAGAACATCTTCGTGGAGGAGCTGCATGACGGGGGAGACGCCGTCGCCGCGGAGCGTCCCGACTCCCTGCTCGGGATCGTCGCCCGCGATCCCGGCCGCGTCGTCGGCCGCTGGCTGGCCAACGTGCCGGATCATCTGCGGCGCGACCTCGAGAACAGCCTGAACGGCCACCTGACCCTGCTGCTGATCCTGGGCGTCCTGCGCCTGCTGATCTTCCCCCCGCGACGACGACACCTGGCCGTGCTGGCCTTCCCGCTGCTCTACTTCCTGGCCATGTGCGCGGTGTACTACCAGCCGCGGTTCGCGTTCGCGGCCTGGCCGGGGTGGTTCGCGCTGGGGTTCGCGGTGCTCGGCGGGGACGGGGTGGACCGGGCCGGCGGGCCGCTGCGGCGTTACCGGGAGAAGCTGGCCCACGTCCGCGAACGGTTGCCAGGCCGGGCCGACCTGGGCGCGCTGGCGATCGTGGGCGCGCTGGTCTTCGGCCTGCAGATCGTCGATCTGGTGAAGGTGGAGAAGGAGTACCGCCGCCGACTGCCCGACTTCGTGCTCGAGCTGGCCCCCGAGCTGCGCCGTCTCGCCGCCGGCGACCCCGACGCGGTGGTCATGGCGCGCAAGCCGCATCTGGCCCACTACGCCGGGCTGACCTACCTGCAGTACCCGCCCGAGTTGGGAGACGCGACGGACTTCCTGACCTTCGCCGCCGAGCACGACGCCAGGCTGGTGGTCGTCGGCCCGGTCGAGCGGGGCCACTACCCGGAGGCCCTGTATCTGGACGAGCTGTCCCGCTACGCCGGCGTCGTGCGGGTCCACCGGGACGAGGCCGCGTCGATATACCGGCTCGATCCCGGCTTCGAACCCGGCGCGCAGACGACCAACGAGGTGATGGCCGAACGCGAGCGGCGTCTCGCCGAGGCCCGCGCCGCCGGCGACCCGGTGCCCGTCTTCCAGCTCGCGGTGCTGGTCGCCGAGGCCTACGTGCGCGACGGGGACTGGGAGACGGCGGCGCTGCGGCTGGAGGAGGCGCTGGCGGCGTTGCCGTCGAGCGATCATCCCGAGGCCCGGCTGGCCATCGCGGCGGCGCGCGTGAACCTGGCGCAGACCTACCTGAAGCTGGAGCGCTACGCCGAGGGGCGGGACCTCTTGACGCCGGCGATGGGGGAGCTCGCGGCGGTGCTGCCGGCGGCGCGGCGCGGGGACGCGCATGCTTGCCTGGGAAGGTTGCTGGAGCATCTGGGGGAGATGGACGGGGCGCGGCGGGAACTGCGGGCGGCGGAGGCGGCTTATCTGGAGGCCGGGGACGCGGGGCGGGCGGAGAATGTGCGGCGGCATCTGGGGGTGTTGGAGTAGGGTGGTTTTACACGTGTAAACCGATCTCCACTCCGGCGGGTACTGACTGTGATATGATCGTCCGGCTCCACTCCCTCACCCCAATGGAGCCCCCATGCCCTACCGCATCTGCGCCGACCTCGTCGTAGCACTCCACTTCCTCTTCATCCTCTTCGTCATCCTCGGCGGCCTGCTCGTCCTGAAGCGGCGGCGGATCGCATTCCTGCACATCCCCGCGGCCCTCTGGGGCGCGGCCATCGAGTTCGGCGGCTGGATCTGCCCGCTGACTCCCCTGGAGAACCGCCTGCGCGCGGCGGCCGGCAGCGACACCTACGCGACCGGCTTCATCGACCACTACATCACGCCGCTGGTCTACCCGCCGGGGCTCACGCGGTCCGATCAGCTGTTGCTGGGGGCGGCGGTCCTGGTCCTGAACCTGGGGATCTACGGCTGGGTGCTCCGCTCGGCACGAAGACGAAGGACGGAGGCTGTCCGGAGCGGGGACTGAAGATCAGGTGGGGAGCACGAGACGATGAACCGGAGCCCTCCCGCGATCCCGCGGCAGGGCTCCTCATTCTACTTGAGCAGGCTGCACTTCCGCGTCAGCTCCACCCCGCCGGCCCGCAGCCGGTAGACGTAGGTCCCCGAGGCCGCCTCCCGCGGCCGCCAGGCGATGGTATGCCGTCCGGCCTCCATCTCTCCCGACGCCAGCCGGTCCACCACGCGCCCCGCCAGGTCGTAGACCGTCAGCGAGACCGGACCGTCGCGCTCCAGGGTGAAGGAGATGTCGGTGGCGGGGTTGAAGGGGTTGGGCCGGTTCTGCTCCAGCGAGGCGAGGACGAGGTCGGGCGCGTGCGTGAGGGCCAGCTCCGCGGCGATGTGGACGTCGCGCGAGGCCTGGCCGTCGCCGACGCAGTGGTAGCGTCCGTGGTCCGCGGCGCCCACGGTGTCCAGGACGAGGTCGGGGCCGGTCTCGCCGGCCAGCGCGACGTCGTCGCGATACCACTGGTAGCCCGTCGCCGTCAGGCCGGAGGCGATCACGAACTCCGGGACCGCGATGCCGGTTCCCGTGCCCACGTACTGGTCGGCGTAGCCCGCGAGCACGACGCGGGCGTTCGTCATGCCGCCCAGATTCTCCAGGTCGTCCAGGCAGGTGATGCGCAGGGGGTGGCCGCCGTCGGCGAGGCTGCCCGTCACGCTCAGCGGACCGTCGACCGTGATGTCGGCTGCGCCCCAGGTGAAGCTCCGTACCGCGCCGGTCACCGTGAGTCCGCCGGTGAACTCGAGATCGCCCAGCAGGGTCGCGTCGCCGAGCACGCCCCGGTCGACCGTCACCTCGCTGATGGAGGAGTTGGTGCCCTCGGTGGTGATGGTGTTGCCGTCCGCCTGGATGACGCCGTCGAAGCCGCTCACGCCGCCGTGGTTCGGGAAGTGGACGGAGGCGCCGGGATCGAGCACCAGGGTGCCTATGCCGATGCGGAGGCCCCCGCCGAAGGTCGTCGGCGTGGCGACGACCAGCGTGGCGGCCTGGAACTCGGGCAGGAGGACCGGGGCGTCGAGGACCGCGCCGGGGGCCGAGGTCAGCACGTGGGTCGCGCCGACGCCCTCCAGGGCCAGCTGGGGCGTGTCGATGGTGCCGTGGTTCTCGATGTCGCCGTGGACGCGGACGAGGAAGCTGTACTGGTCGTTGCGGATCACGCCGTGGTTGATCAGGTCGCCCTCGACGGTGGCCGAGCCGCCGCCGCTGATGTTCTCCAGTTCGCCCATCACCGTGACGCGCGTGGTGAAGAACACGCTGAAGTGGACCCTGGCGGCGCCCGTGATCACGGCGTCGTCGATGGAGCAATCCTCGAGATAGGACCAGTTCTGGAAGCGCAGCTCGTTGCCCCCGGCCGCGATCTCGCCGCTCAGCACGGTGCCCGGCAGCTCGAGATGGGAGCCGGGCTCCAGGACGACGCGGTACTCGCCGAAGTCGACGAAACCGGCCAGCGAGAGCGGGGTCTTCACGGTGATGTCGCCCGTGGCGCCGGGTGTCGCGGCGATGTCGCTGTCGAGGCCGTAGCCGGAGGTGTCGGCGATCCAGCGGTCGCCGTCGCCCGCGAAGGTGATCAGGTGCGTCGACCAGGCGCCGCCCTGCTGGACGTCGCCGTACAGCTCGAGCTCGAGCCAGTAGTTGCCGTCGTCGCTGACGAGGCCGTCGTTCACCAGGGCGCCGTGCACCGCGAGCGTGCGGGCGCCCGGCGACGCGTCGGCGATCACCTGGCCGCTCGTGTCCACGTAGAGGCCCGCGCAGGCGGCGGGGGAGCCGATGCGGACGGGACCGAGGACGATCACGTCGTCGCCCTGGCCGGGGACGAAGCCGCCCTGCCAGGTGGACGGATCGCTCCACAGGCCGCCGGCGGCGGTGGAGGAGATGGTGCCGGCGAAGGCCGACGAGGCGATGAAGAGGCAGAGCGTCGTCGACAGCAGGATAGGAACGGTTTTCATGGTTTCCCCCCGTGTTCTCGCCATGTCCGATGTTATCCGGGATGAGGAAACAATACCAAAATCATCGGAATTCGGCAACGAGGGGAGCCTCCGTAGGTCGAGATGCGAAAGTCGTCCTGGGGGGGGGCGGAAGGCGCACCGGGAAACGGTCTACACGTGTAAAGCGGGCGAGCTCGACCGGGAGAACGGTCTCCGCCCCCGCCTCAATCCTCCGGCAACTCGAGATCCGGATACAACTCGCCCGCGCACTTCGGACAGAGCCCGTGGCTGAACTGGGCGTCCGACCTGTCGGAGATGTAGACCTCCACGCTCTGCCAGAAGCCCTCGTCATCCCTGATCTTCTTGCACGACGCGCAGATGGGGATGATCCCGCGCAGCGTATCGATCTCCGCCAGGACCTGCTTCAGCTTCTCGATCAGCTCTTCGCGCTCCAGCTCGGCGGCCACCCGGCGAGAGACGTCGTGGATGACGGAACACAGGACCTCTCGGTCGCCCATGCGGACGGGGCCGCTGTACACCTCGACCGGGGTGACCCGGCCGTCGCCGAGCCTGTGCTCGAAGGAGAAGAACTTGCACTTCTCCCTGCGCGCCTTCTCCATCTCCCGGCGCACCTCTTCGGGCGTGAGCGTGTTGATGTCCATGATCCGCATGCGGGTCAGCTGCTCGCGGGTGTAGCCGTAGAACTCGCAGGCGCTGGGGTTGGCCTCGACGATCTCGCCTGTGGACGGATCGATCAGGAGGACGACGGACGACATGTGCTCGAAGATCGCGCCGTAGTCGCAGGGCTCGGCGTCGGTGGGGGAGGCCCGCTCGTCGGTGGACGGATCCGGGACGGGGTCGCGGGATCCGGGAGATCGCGACGACGGCGCGTCGCGATCGAGTACCGCGAGGGGAGAGGACGCGTCCAGATCGTTCACGACGGGGGCGACATCCGAGGCGTTCGACATCGGTCGGCTCCAATCGGTGAGGCGTCGCGCCGCGTGGACGAGCGCGGGCACGAGCGCCAGCTACCGTTGGATTGAAACAAAGTGATACAGCCCTGTCAAGACGCGCTCGCCGCGGCCCGCCGGCCGACCGTCACTCCGCCGCCGCCGCCGCGACCAGTTCCTTGATCTCCGCGGGCAGGTCGAAGGTCCCGTCGGGGATCTCCACGTTGAACTCGTAGGCGTCGAAGACCATCCGCATCTCCTGCGCGCCCATCAGCACCATCCGCATCTCGTGCGGCATCTTGACCCCGTCCACCTCGCGGTAATCCGACAGGTAGCTGACGATGGAGATGCTCCCCATGGACGAGACCTCCTTGGTCTCCGTCTTCGCGGGCAGCCAGGTCTCCTTGTCGATCCAGGTGGTGATGAGCTCGCCCACCTTGGGCGTGACCACGACCTTCCAGCACGCGGTCCCCTCGAGCTCCTCCTCGCCCTGCACGTCGATGTCCGTGTAGCGCTCGCGCCATTTCAGCTCAGGGTTGTAGGCCGCGTCGAAGAGGGCCTTCTCGAGCTCCGCGCCCTCCTTGATGCTGGCGCCCTGCATCATCGACAGGTCCCAGGCGACCTTCCCGTCGCAGCCCGACTCCATCTTGCCGATCATGGAGGACTCCAGGAGCATGTAGCGCAGGTTCGGCTCGGCGAGATAGGTGGTCATCTCCATCTCGATGCCGGACATGAGCATCCTGCCCTTGAGCAGGGTGTTGTGATGGCGGGCGATGGCCTTCTCGCCGCCGACGGCCTCGAGGCCCTTGAGCATGATCTCCTCGCCGGAAGGCGGGCCGGCCAGCGCGGTCGCGGCGATGGTCGCCAGGAGCAGCAGCGGAAGCAGGATGCGTGTGCGGTCGTGATACATGTCGTCCCTCCGGTTATCGAGGTCAGTGTGATTCCGTGATCCAGGCGACGGCGGCGTCCAGGGCCGCGTCCTCGCCCGCGAGCAGCGAGGCGCGCGCGTAGGGCGTCTCCACGTCGGGCGTGATGCCGACGCCCTCTATGCGCGTGCCGCCGGCGGATTCGTAGTCGGCGAAGGCGTACTCGAAACCGTCCCCGTTGGGCAGGCGCATCATGCCGGCCACCAGGGCGGCGCCCGCCGAGCGGGTGCCGAAGAGGCGCGCGCGGCCCAGGTCGCGCAGGCCGGCGGCCAGGAACTCCGAGGTGGAGGCGGAGAGGCCGTCTATCAGCACGGCCACCGGTCCGGTGAAGGCCCGGGTCCGCGGATGCACCAGCAGGTTCAGCTGGCTGTTCCGGGTGACCATCTCGCCCAGGCTCAGGCGCTTCTCCGTGACGAACCAGCCGGCCACGCCGGGGGCCATGCCGGCGATGCCGCCGCCGTTGCCGCGCAGGTCCAGCACCACGCCGCGGCAGTCCCCGTACGAGGCCATGGCCTCGTTGACGGCGGTCATGGTGTAGGTCGGATCCATGAAGGCGTTCAGGGAGATGTAGCCGATGTCGCCGTCCAGTCGCTCCGTGCGGACCCGGATCCAGGCGGGGGGCAGGTTCCCGAAGACGGCCTTGTGGCCCACGGGCTCGGCCAGCGTCAGGGTCAGCGCGCGCTCGCGGTCCTCGCCGTCGCGCAGGCGCAGGGTCAGCTCGTCGCCGATCTCGCCGCCCATCCGGCCGCGCACGGCGTAGGCGAGCTTCGAAGCGAGGGTGTTCGAACCGGCGTACTCGGTCTGCAGCCGCTCGATGAAGGGGGCGAACTCGTCGTCGCGGGCCGCCAGGACCTCCCAGCCGCGGCCGACGCCGGCCTCGTCCGCGGGCGAACCGGACAGGACCTTCACCACCAGCGCGCGTCCGTCGACCACCCGCACGCGGAGGCCGCAGTCGCCCCGGCCCGTCGGCGCGCCGGCCACGTCCTCGTAGAGCTCCGACGGGATGACGTAGAAGTGGGATTCGCCAAGCCGGTCGAGGGCCTCCTTCATGAGCAGGCGCGCCTCGCCGAGGGTGGTCGCGGCGGCGATCCGGGGCGTGAACTCGGCGCGTACGCCCGCCCAGTCGACGCCCCCGAAGTCCGGATCCCAGAAGGTGTCGTTGACGGTCTGCCAGGTCTTCTCGAAGGAGTCGGCGTTGGCCTGGCGCTGCTCCGCGTCGAGGAGCGGCTCGGCGGGCGCCTCGGGGGCCAGCTCCGGCGCCGGCCGGTCGGTCGTGCAGCAGCCGGCGACCAGGCAGAGGAGCAGGACCGATGCGAGCAGGAGGGCCTGTCGCGGCGCGTGGTGGTGTCCGTCCCCGAAGGGGCTGGTCATGGCGGATCTTCCTTTCCGGACGAGTGCGGGAACGGAGGGCGGATAGGGCGGGATCCGGCCTGTCGTCGCGGCTCGTGCATCATGGACCAAGACGGGGCTTCTGTGAAGGAGGCTCTCGCCGTGCGTCCGCGGGCGGAGCCCTGTGCTCGAACGGTCAACCCCCTGTGTCCGATACCTGACTCGACGGGAGCGGCGGGGAAGGGGTCTCGCCGGAGCCGTCGCCATTACGTCCTGCATGTCAATGTGTTGCGTCCTCGTGTGATTTCGACGCCGTCTGGTCCGCCTCTTGATGATTCAGGGAGCGTCGCCGTTTCAGTCCTTCAATCGGGAGGTTCGGACATGAGGAAGCTGACGGAATCCCTGCTGATCGTGTGCATGGCGGTGTGTGCGGTCGTCGTCCCGTCGCCGGGCGCGTCGTCGGCCGCCGACGCCGAGGCGTCTGCGCCCCTGCGCATCGGCGTCTTCGACTCCCGCGCCGTGGCCATCGCCTACGCCCACACGCCCGCCTTCAGGGAACGCATCTCCGCCATGAAGGCCGAGTACCGCCGGGCCAAGGAGGCCGGCGACGCGGACCTGGTCGCCGAGCTGGAGCAGCGGGGCGAGAGCCGTCAGCATCTGCTCCACAAGCAGGGCTTCGGCACCTGGCCCGTGGACGACATCCTCGCCACGATCCGGGACGAGCTCGCGGACGTCGCCCGCGCGGCCGGCGTCGACGTCATCGTGTCCAAGTGGCAGGTCGTGTACCAGCGGCCCGACGCGGAGCTGGTCGACATCACGGAGTTCATGGTGCAGCCCTTCGATCCCGGCGAGGACGTGATGGCGACCGTCGCCGAGATGAAGACCGTCGACCCCGTCCCGCTGGACGAGCTCGAGAAGCACCATCACTGACCGGACCGAAAGGAAGACGAGATCATGTTGAAGGAGATCCACGGCCACATCGTGCACGAGCTGCAGCAGAGCTCGCGGACCGACACCGTGTTCGTCATCGCGGCGGTCCTGTTCAACCTCATCGTGCTGGGCATCAACTGGGGCGTGGCGAGCGAGTCGGCGGCCGGCCGCGACAGCACCCGCAACGACCTCATCCTCGGGGTGCTCATCACGGCGACCGTGCTGATCAACGTCTTCGCGGGGCGCGCCCTGCTGGCCGGCCGTTCGACCCGCGAGCGGCTGCTGGGCGGCCTGAACCGCATGTACGAGGACAACGACGTCGCCAAGTACTACGACCAGGGTCTGCTCGGGACCTACCGCACCCGCTACACCCTGTTCACGATGGTGCTGGGCGTGCTGGCCCTGATCGCGATCGGGGTGCCGCTGGTGGCGCGGGGGATGGGCTGACGCGACGCGCTACCGCATCCCGCGGTCTACGGGCACTGCTGGTTCCTCGCGTTCGAGAAGAGCACCAGGTCCGACAGGTCGAGGTACTCGTCGAAGAAGAAGTCGACGGAGTACGAGTACTCGCCGCTCCTGTAGCGCTGCACGAACAGGATGACGTCGACGTCGGAGGTCCAGGCGCCGTCGCCGTCGATGTCGGCGCTGTTGAACAGGACGTCCAGGGGGCTGTTGATCGGATAGCCGCCCAGCCAGACGTAGGTCTTGCTGTCGTCCCAGCTCAGGCCGTTGTCCGAATAGGTCGCGTGGCCGCCCGCGTGGAACGGGCCCGAGAAGGTCGTCTGTCCGTTGATGTCCGTGCTGCCGTCGGCGAGGGCGCCGCCGGGACAGGCGACCAGGC
>CAZSNA010000005.1:64128-72167 GCA_964607825.1 uncultured Fibrobacteraceae bacterium
GCGGCGCCGTATCGACGGTGCGGGCCTGGGTCATGGCGTAGCCGTCGCCGGCGGGCGTGTTGAAAACGCTGACCTGGACGCCCGGCGGCAGCGCGAGCATCTCGGCCGTGGACAGGTCGGGGTCGGGCGGGGCGATCGTGGCGAAACAGCACGAGGCCGCGCCCACGACGGCCAGGCAGATCACGATTCGGATGGTGTTCTGGATCTTCATGACGGGACCTCCTGTTCGAGACCGGCGCTCCGATATTGATGTAGCATAGGGTTATGGCAGGCGAGAAAGCAACAGGCCCGCCGCCGCCCGGACGTTCGGGTTGCCCGCCGACGGTTCACACGTGTAAAGTCCGGCGGCACCCGTGAGCCCAGACACCTGTGATCATCCCCGGGAGACCCGCCGCATGCCCCGTGCCCTCGTCCTGGCCTTCGCCGCCCTGATCTCGCCCGTCGCGACGTCGCTCGCGGACCCGGCCGAGCCCGCCGTCTCGACGGCCGCCGCTCCCGAGACCGTCGTCGTCGAGGCCGCCCGTCCCGTGACCACCCTCGGCGGCGCCAGCGCCGTCACCGTCGAGGTCGACTCCCTGTCCGTGCCCGCCGCGCCCACCGCCGAGCAGGTCCTGCGCGAACTGCCCCTGCTGCACGTCCGCACCAACTCCCGCGGCGAGGCCGAGCTCTCCGCGCGCGGCTCCGAGTCGCGCCAGGTGGCGGTGCTGGTCGACGGCATACCCATCACCCTGGCCTGGGACGCCCGCGCCGACGTGTCGGTGATCCCGGCCACCGCCTTCGGGGGGGTGCGCTACACGCGCGGGCTGGCGTCGGTGCTGGACGGACCCAACGTGCTGGGCGGCGTGATCGAGATCGACGTGGCCCGCCTGCGGACGCAACCCGCGCGCGCCTCGCTGCAGGCGACGCTGGGCCTCGACGACGTCGGCGCAGTCGGCGCCACCACCACCGCGACCCTGCCCCTGGAATCGGACGGCGGCGCGTGGCTGCTGCGCGGCGGCCTCGGCTGGCGCGACTCGCCCGGCGACCCGCTGGCCCGCGACGTCGCGGAGCCGGTCGCCACCGGCGACGACCTCCGCCTGAACACCGACCTCGAGCACCTCGACGGCTTCCTGTCGGCCCGCTACCAGGCTCACGGCGGCGCCTGGGTCTCCCTGTCCGGCTCGGCCTTCCGCCGCGAACGGGGCATCGCCGCCGAACTCGGCCTGCCCGACGCCGACGCGCGCCTCTGGCGCTACCCCCACGTCTCGCGCGCCCTGGCCGTCCTGTCCGCGGGCACCGGCCTGCGGACCTCGCCCCTGGGCGGCCTGGGCGATGTCGAGGTCAGCCTCGGTCTCGACACCGGCCGCACCGACGTCGACGCCTACGCCACCCGGGCCTACGAGGAGATCGTCTCCTTCGAGGACGCCCGCGACCGGACCGTCACCGCGCGCGTGCTCGCCGACCAGACCCTCGGCGCCCACGGCGACCTGCGCGCGGCCTTCACCTGGTCGACCGTCCGCCGCGACGAGATCATCCCCGCAGGCGAGTTCGACTACCGCCAGGACCTGCTGAGCCTGGGCCTGGAGACCGACTGGCGCCTGCTCGAATCTCGCGGCGTCCTGGACCTGCTCGCGGCCGAGATCGGCGGCGTCTACGACCGGGCACGCACCCCCCGCGCCGGCGGACGCGAGACGCAGCCGCCCCTATCCGAACCGGGCGGCCGCGCCGGCCTGACGGCCGTGTTCAGCGAGGGTCGCACCGTCCTGCACGGCGGCGTCAGCCGTCGGGGACGCTTCCCGTCGCTGCGCGAGCTCTACTCCGGCGCCCTGGACCGCTTCGCTCCCAACCCCGACCTGTCGCCCGAGCGGCTGCTGACCGTCGAGCTCGGCGCCACCACGCGTCTCGGCGAGGGACTGCTCCAGGCGGTGCTCTTCCGCAACCGCCTCGACGACGCGGTGGTCCGCGTCCAGCTCGACGACGGCACGGGGCGCTACATGCGCGTGAACCGCGATCGGCTCGAGACCACGGGGCTGGAACTCGTGGCCGTGCGGGATCTAGGTAGGCTGGAGGTGTCGGCGAGCGCCGTGTTCCAGTCGGTCGAGTTGACCGATCCGACGGCGGGGCGGACCAACCGGCCGGAGAACCTGCCGGAGGCGTTCGGGGCGCTGGGGCTGCGCGCGGATCTGGCCCGCGGGCTGGTGGCGCGGGCGCGGGTGTCGTACACGGGGGAGCAGTCGGCGATCGATGCGTTGACGGGGGGGGATGCGGCGTTGCCGGCGCGGGCGGTGGTGGACGTGTCGGTGTCGCGGAGGTGGGCGCTGGGATCTGCGGGTTGGGGCGGGATGGTCTCCGAGATGGAGATCCGACTCGCGGTGCGGAACCTGGGGGATGCGGCGCGCTACGATGCCTGGGGGTTGCCGGGGGCGGGGCGGAGTGTCGGGCTGGAAGCGCGGGTGCGGTAGGATCGTGCGACCATGATGCCAGTTCCGCCTACCGACCGGCCTCACTCTTCATCGACAACGAGATCCGCTTCCGCTCCTGATCCACCTCCAGCACGCGCACCAGGACCTTTTGCCCCACCTTCACGATCTCACCGGGATCACGAACGAACCGGTCCGCCAGCTGGCTGATGTGGACCAGCCCGTCCTGGTGGACGCCCACGTCGACGAAGGCGCCGAAGTTGGTCACGTTGGTCACGATGCCGGGCAGGCGCATGTCCGGCTCCAGGTCCGCCATGGTCTGGACGCCTTCGGCGAAGGCGAAGACCTCGAAGGTGTCGCGGGGGTCTCGGCCGGGCTTGACCAGCTCGGCGAGGATGTCGCGCAGGGTGGGCAGGCCGATGGTATCGTCCACATAGACCGACGGGTCGATGCGTGCGACGGCGGCGCTGTTGCCGATCAGGTCCTTCACCGCACAACCGCTGTCCCTGGCCATGGCCTTGACCACGGCGTAGCTCTCGGGGTGGACGGCGCTGGCGTCCAGGGGATCGGGACCGTCGTTGACGCGCAGGAAGCCCGCGGCCTGTTCGAAGGCCTTGGGGCCCAGCCGCGGCACCTTCTTGAGCTGCGAGCGCTTCGCGAAGGCGCCGTTCTCGCTGCGCCAGGCCACGATGTTGTCGGCGAGCTGCGGCCCCAGCCCGGACACGTAGGTCAACAGCTCGCGGCTGGCGGTGTTCAGGTCCACGCCCACGGCGTTCACGCAGCTCACCACCGTGTCGTCGAGGCTGCGCTTGAGGGCCTTCTGATCCACGTCGTGCTGGTACTGGCCCACGCCGATGCTCTTGGGGTCGATCTTCACGAGTTCGCCCAGGGGATCCATCAGACGGCGCCCGATGGAGATGGCGCCGCGGACGGTCAGGTCGAGGTCGGGGAATTCCCGCCGCGCCGCTTCGCTGGCCGAGTAGATCGACGCGCCCGACTCGTTGACCATCACCACCACGATCGACTCCGGCAGATCCAGGCCGCGGACGAAGGTCTCGGTCTCGCGCCCGGCGGTTCCGTTGCCGATGGCGATGGCCTCCACGCCGTGCTTGCGCGCCAGGGAGGTGACGATCTCCTCCGCCCGCGCCACCCGTTCGCCGCCGGTGTGCGGGTAGATGGTGTCGTTGGCCAGCAGATCGCCCTGGCGATCCAGGACGACGAGCTTGCAGCCGGTGCGGAAACCGGGATCCAGGCCCAGGACCACCCGGCGACCCAGCGGCGCGGCCAGCAGCAGTTCGCGCAGGTTCTCGACGAAGACGCCGATGGCCTCCTCGTCGGCCCGCTTCTTCATCTCCATCCGGATCTCGGTCTCCATGGCCGTCGACAACAGGCGGCGGTACCCGTCCTCGACGGCCAGTCGCACCTGTTCCGCGCAGGGGCCGCCGTTGCGGACGAACCGCCGCGCGAGCATCGCCACGGCCGCCTCGTCGTCCGGGCCCACGCGCATGGTCAGGACCTTCTCGTTCTCGCCGCGGCGCATGGCCAGGACCCGGTGGCCCGGCGCGCCGCGCACCGGCTCCGACCAGTCGAAGTAGTCGCGGAACTTGGCGCCGTCCTGCTCCCGGCCCTTGCGGACCTTGGTGCTCACCCGGCCGGCGGTCACGAAGAGGTCGCGCATGCTCGACCGCGAGTCGGGATCCTCGCTGACGATCTCGGCGATGATGTCGCGGGCCCCGGCCAGGGCCTCGTCGGTGTCGGCGACGTCCTTCTCGGGATCGACGAAGGCGGCGGCGCGGGCGACGGGATCCCCGGTCGACGCCGACCGCCCGGCCTCCTCCTTCAGCCACTGCGCCAGGGGCTCCAGGCCCTTCTCGCGGGCCATGGTGGCGCGGGTGCGGCGCTTGGGCCGCAGGGGCAGGTAGATGTCCTCGAGCACGGTGAGCGACGGCGCGGCGTCGATCTTCGTCTTCAGCTCGTCGGTCAGCAGCTCGCGCTCGTCGAGCGACTTGAGTATGGCCGCCCGGCGCTTGTCCAGCTCGGCCAGCTGCTCGAGACGGTCGCGAATGGCGGTGACGGCCACCTCGTCCAGGCTGCCCGTCGCCTCCTTGCGGTAGCGGCTGATGAAGGGCACGGTCGCGCCCTCGGCGATCAGGCCGGCGGTCGCCTGGACCTGACCGGTCGACAGGTCGAGTTCGGCGGCGATCACGCCGACATGGGATCCGTCCATGAGTCCTCCAGGGGCCGTCGGCCGGAGTGCGCTACGAGGGTCGCCGGCGTGATGGGGCTTCGGTCCGAGGTCATACCGGACCTGCCTGCCTATTTCCGACATCACGAAGAGCCTGCAGATGTCCGGGCCGGAGCTGTTGGGATGAGCTCGCCGGGACACTATTCATCGAAATCCCGATATGTCCATAACCTATGTGCAGTCGAACTGTCGACATGAGACCGTCACGATCTAACGACAGCACCGGGCTCCATCCGGAAGCCACGGCCCAGCGCATCATCGCGCTCTCAACACTCCCGCGCCTCCAACCCCCTCTCCACCTTCCACCGCGTCTCCACCAACCCGGGCACATGCCCCTGCCGGCCACGCCGCCCGGCCCACTCGATCATCGCCGGATCCCGCGCCTCCTTCGTCAGCAGGCTGCTCGCCCTGGGCGTGAGCCCGAGCCGCGGCAGGTCCAGCTTCTCGGCGTCCCAGCAGACGCGGATGGTCTCGTCGCCGGGATCGCCTTCCGCCTGGTCGTGTCCCACGATGGCCCGGTGCAGACGCGAGAAGTCCGCGTCGGACAGGTCGAAGCCCAGGCCGCGGCAGTGCCGGGCGAACTCGCCGCTGCGCAGGCCGTGGTCGCGGTCCTCGCCGTCGCTCACCCGCCGCGCGTCGTGCAGCAGGGCGAAGAGCTCCAGCACCTTGGGGTTGACGTCCTTGCCCCGCGCCAGGCGCTGGGCGTTCTCGTAGACCCGCGCCCAGTGGGGCAGGCCGTGCAGTCCGCGGGGGTCGAGGGCGAACTGGGCCAGGATCCTCGGCATCAGCTTGTCGGTCTCCATCTCGGTCCCTCCTGATTCGCCGGCCGTCGCGTCCGGGCTCATTCGCCGGGCACCGTCGCGGCCAGCTTGCGATACACCAGGGTGTAGAACATCTCGAGGTAGCGGCGCGTCTCCTGGCGTTCGATGTTCGTCATGTACTTCCAGAATCCGTAGATGCGCGACAGGGACAGCAGGCGGCTGGCGTAGAGCTTCCAGGTGTAGCGGCTCTCCACCCGCTCGATGGCGCCTTCGCTCAGGCGCGTCCACAGCGCGGGGTCCTCCTCGCAGCCGCGCAGGAACTCCAGCAGCACCCGCGTCATCTCCTCGGGCTGCAGCGGGTCGATGTGACGGCCCGATTCCCCGTCCACGATGATCTCCCGGGGGCCGCCGTGCAGCGTGGCGATGGTCGGCAGGCCGCTGCTCATGGCCTCGACCACCGTCAGGCCGAAGGCCTCGAAGACCGCGGGCTGGATGAAGGCGCCGCGCGTGTCGGCCACGTAGCGGTAAAGCTCGCCCACCTGGGTCTTATCGGTGCGCATGGTCAGCCAGCGGGCGTGGCCGTCCAGTCCGTGCTCGTCGAAGAGCGCGTGCATGGCCTCGATCTGCTTGGACTCGTCGGCGTCCTGCGACTCGGCGGGGTCCATGAAGCCGCCGGCGATCAGCAGGTTCGACCGCTCGCGCAGCTCGTCGCTGCGGGCGTAGGCCTCCACCAGTCCGGCCATGTTCTTGATGCGGTCCAGCCGCGACATGGCGAAGAGGATCGGCTTGTCGGGGTCGTCCAGACGGCCGCGCACGTCGGGACGCTCGCCGCCCTTGACCAGGTCCTCGATCTCCGGCAGCAGCGAGGTCACCCGCCGCGCCTCGTCCGTGAACGGGAAGAAGACCTCTGGGTCGGCGCCCGGCGAGACGATGTTGAACTTGGGGTCGAAGGGGTCGATCCCGCTGATCACCCGGTACAGGCCCGGCAGCGTGAAGCTGGAGTGGCACTCGTACTGGCCGATCACGTCGCGGGTGCCCGCGATCTCCTGGTACGTGCTGGTGATGATGAAGTCGGCGGTGTTCATGGCGATCAGGTCGGCCGTGAACTGGCAGGAGAAGTGGAACTCCGCCTCGTGGTCGCGCCAGAACAGGTCCGACTGCTGGTACTTCGACTTCTCCAGCGCGTGGGCGATGTTGCACTGGGTCACGCCCAGCCGCTGGGACATGA
The DNA here is from genome assembly GCA_964607825.1 of uncultured Fibrobacteraceae bacterium. GTDB lineage: Bacteria > Krumholzibacteriota > Krumholzibacteriia > LZORAL124-64-63 > LZORAL124-64-63 > JAHIYU01. Next base: position 70,762 of record CAZSNA010000005.1, read on the forward strand.
GCGCGGCCACCAGGTTGCCGTCGGAGTAGTTGCCGATGATCAGGTCGGGCCGGCCGCCCAGCTCCGCCAGCACGGTCTTCTCCGCGTCGATGGCGTACTGCTCCAGGTACGGCCAGATCTCGAAGCGCGAGATCCACTCGCGCATCACCTCGCCCCGCTGGTTGCGGAAGGGGACGCGCAGGATGCGCGCGTGCTTCGTGCCGGAGACGCGCTCGCGCTCCTGGTCGCAGCTCGTGCCCTCGGCCTCGGGGATCAGCCGCGTGAGGATGAGGATCTCGGGCTCGATGTCCAGCCCCTGGTCGTGGATCGAGCGGAGCATCTCCTGCTCCACGGCCCGCACCTGGTCGAGGATGTAGACCACCTGGCCGCCGGTGTCCGGCTTGCCCAGCACGCCCGACTGGCCGAAGTAGCCGTGGGGCGTGAGGATCGCCAGGGAGAAGATCATGGGCACGCGCGCCAGAAAGCGCTCCAGGCTCGCGGCCGAGGGCGCCTCGAGGATGTCCGACAGGGTGCTCATCATCTCGATCATGCCGCCGGCGTGGCGACCCCAGCCGGGCTCGAAGCCCATCTTCTGGAGATGCCGGCCCACGTCGGCCCAGGGCGCCTCGGGGGGCTGCGACTCCAGGAAGTCGATGGCGTCGCGCAGGCGGTCGCGGAGCTGCTGACGGTCGCCGATGCGGCCGTTGAGCATCAGCTGCATGCCCTTGACCTCGTGCATCTTCAGGAAGCCGAAGAGCATGGCGCGGCCGTCGCTGCTCGCGTCGAAGAGGCGGCCCGACAGGTGACGGTTCAGGAACTCCACGCCGCGTCCGATCGACCGGATCTCCCGCAGCTTGGGGAAGCCCCGCTCGAAGGGGCTCAGGTCGATCTCCAGGGGCCAGTTGTCGGTCTCGGCGGCGGGATGGGTCAGCCGTTCCTTGCAGTGGAGGTACTCGGCCACGTCCACCTCGCGGCAGCTCGCGGTCTCCACCTGGATGTGGATGTATTGCCACCGGGCCACCTTGGCGCGCACGGCCAGGTACAGGTCCGGCGGCGTCGAGACGGCCTCCTGGATGGAGCGGATCACGGCGGTGAAGCCCTCGTCGCACTTGCCCTCGTGATCGTGCTCGCGGCAGAAGGCCTCGAAGACGGGCATGATGTCGGTGCGCTGCAGCACCGGACGCCCCAGATCGAGGCAGCGGCGGAAGAGTGTGTAGGCCTCGCGGCGGTGCTCGGCCAGGAAACGCTCCAGTTCTCGGATCATGCGGTCGTCCTTTGCGTGGTCATCGGTTCAGGTCAGTTCCGGGTTCTCTGCGCGCCGATGCGCGTGGTCAGGTCGTGCAGGCCGACGCGGGCCGCGGGCGGCGCGTCCGGCAGACGGGGCGACGGGCGGTCCGTTCCCGGCGTGCGCGCGGCGCCGCCTCGAC
>CAZSNA010000006.1:0-71844 GCA_964607825.1 uncultured Fibrobacteraceae bacterium
CCGCTCGCCGGCCGCGGCCCAGGCCCGCGCCAGCGGCGCCGCACCCTCGGCCTGCACGCCGTACACCCGCGGCAACCGGTCCAGCAACCCGATCTCCACCAGCTCCGCCAGCCCCTTGGCCACCGACGAGACGATGCATCCGTCCCCGGTCGGCACGAACACAGCGTCGGGCGTCAGGCCGCCCAAAGCGCTCGCCAGCTCGAAGGCGACGGTCTTCTTGCCCTCGACCAGCAGGGGATTGTGGGCGCAGTTGCGCGAGTACCAGCCGTGCTCGGCGATGCGCTCCAGGGAGATATCGAAGGCTTCGTCGTAGGTCCCGTCCACCCGCACCACGTCGGCGCCGTGCAGCTCGAGCTGCGCCAGCTTGGCCGCCGGCGCCGCCGCGGGCACGAAGATGGACGTGCGGATTCCGGCCCGCGCCGCCAGCACCGCCAGGCTCGCCGCCGCGTTCCCGGTCGAGGCCGCCGCCACGTGATCCACGTCCTGCCGCGCGCAGTCGGCCATCGCCATGGCCGTCGCGCGATCCTTCAGGCTCGCCGAGGGCAGGGAGGTGTCGTCCTTCAGGAACAGCCCCGGCAACCCGAGCCGCTCACGCAACCGCTCGGGCGTGTGCAGCGGCGTATCGCCCACCGCCCAGCACCCGTGCGGCGCCGACGGCCACAGCGGCAGCAACGGCCGGTACGCCCATAGATCCGCCCGCCCCACCGGCGCGAACGGCGTCTCCCGATCCATCCCGCCCGCGACCGCCCCGTAGTCGTACGTCGCATCGAGGATCCCATCGACCCCGCACACCTCGCATACGAACCCGCGCCAAGAGGTCTCGAACCCCTTCCCGCAAAGAACACAGCGATATCCGGTCCAGTGAGGATTGACGTCGACGTGCGGCAAGGACATCGGGAACTCCTCGTATAGGCAAAGCGGTCATGCCTTGACCATGTAGGACGTGAGGCACGCACAGGGGGTGCAAGCCGATTTCGGCACGCATGAGGCGCGCACCCCCTGTGCGTGCCTCACGTCCGGCCTACATGGTCAACGCCATGAGTGATTTTGCCGTATGCAGGCGATTCTCCGCCTGATCCCAGACCACGCTCTGCGGCCCGTCGATCACCTCGTCCGTGACCTCCTGCCCCCGCGTCGCGGGCAAGGGATGCATGTAGATCGCGTCGTCCGCCGCGAGCCCCATGCGCGCCTCGTTGCAGATCCAGTCCGGATACTTCTCGATGTGCGACACGGCGGCTTCCCGGTCCGGCTCGGTCACCAGGCAGCCCCAGCTCTTGGGATAGCACACGTGCGCGCCCTCGAACCCGGCGTCCATGTCGTCGACGATCTCGAACTTCGTGCCCAGGCGCTCGCAGTCGGCCTTGGCCGCGTCCACGATCTCGGGCAGGAGCTGGAATTCGGGCGGGTGGGCGAGGGTCACGTCCAGGCCCATGCGCGCCATCATCAGGATCTCCGAGTGGGGCACCGAGATGGGGCGCACGTAGCTGGGCGCGTAGGTCCAGCTGACGACCACCTTGCGGCCGCGCTCCTCGTTCGGGAACCGCTCGCGCACGGTCATGATGTCGGCCAGGGCCTGGCAGGGGTGGTACAGGTCGCACTGCAGGTTGATCAGCGGCACCTTCGAGATGGCCGCGATGTCGCGCATGAACCTGTTGCCCACGCCCCAGTCGCAGTTGCGGATGGCGATGCCGTGGCCCATGCGGCTCAGGACCTTGCCCGTGTCCAGGACGGTCTCGCCGTGGCTGATCTGCAGCTTCTCGGGGTTCAGCACGTTGGCGTGGCCCCCGAGCTGGGTCATGCCCGCTTCCATGGAGTTGCGGGTGCGGGTGCTCTGCTCGAAGAAGAGGGCGAAGAGCGACTTGTCCCGCAGCAGGGGCGTGGGCTCGTCGTTGAGGAACTTCTCCTTGAGCTCGGCCGCGAAGGCCAGGGCGTGTTCGAGCTCCGCGTCGCTCCAGTCGCGGGCGGTGATGTAGTGCTTGCCTTTGAGGTCCATGTATCTACTCGCTTCCGGTCGTGTCGAGGTAGGCGCCGGGGAAGGCCGTGTAGAAGGCGCAGGCCTTCACCACATCGTCCACCGGGACGTATTCGTTGGCGGCGTGGGCGAAGCGCTCCTCGCCCGGTCCGAAGCCCACGCACGGCACGCCGTGCAGGCCGCGGATCGTGACGCCGTTGGTGCTGAAGGTCCAGCGCGAGACGGTCGGCTCCGCGCCGAGGGCGGCCACGTGGGCCGCCACCCCCGCCCGGACCGAGGCGTGATCCTCGGGCATGGTCCAGGTGGGGTAGTACTTCTCCATGGGGTAGACCAGGCCGGTCCAGGCCGGCACCTCGTAGGTCAGGGTGCGGACCTCGGCCTCGACGCCGGCGTCGGCCAGGGCCGCCTCCACCTCGCGGATGGCGCCCTCGCGGGTCTCGCCCTCGGTCAGGCGCCGGTCGATGTGCAGCTCGGCCTTGTCGGGCACCGCGCACAGGCTCGGGCCCTCCGCGCCGAACCAGGTAACGCAGCAGGTGCCCTTGCCCAGGAAATCGTCGTGGGCCAGGCGCTCGTTCAGGGCGTCGATGGCGGCGCAGGCCGGCGCCAGCTTGGTGGCCGCGTTGTCGCCGCGCTCCGGCGCCGAGCCGTGGCAGGAGCGGCCGGTGGCGGCGACGCGGATCTCCATGCGGCCGCGCTGGCCGCGGGTCAGCGTCAGGTGGCTCGGCTCGGTGGAGACCACGATCTCCGGGGCCAGCACGCCCTCCTGCAGGATGTAGTGCCAGCAGAGGCCGTCGCAGTCCTCCTCCATGACCGAGCCCACCATCCAGACCTGCACGCCGTCGAGCAGGTCCAGGTCCTTCATGAGCTTGGCCGCGTAGACCATGCCCGCCATGCCGGCCTTCTGGTCGACGGCGCCGCGGCCGTAGATGCGGCCGTTCTCGAGCTTGCCCTCGAAGGGGTCGCACTCCCACTGGTCGCGGTCGGTGACGTCGACGGTGTCTATGTGGGCGTCGAAGGCGACCACGCGCGGACCGTCGCCCACGCGGCCGAGCACGTTGCCCAGCCCGTCGAAGCGCACCTCGTCGAAGCCCGCCGCCTCCATCTCGGCGGCGATGCGCTTGACCACGGCCTCTTCCCGGCCGGAGAGGCTGGGGATGGCCACGATGTCGCGGAGGAAGGCGGTCATGGGGTCCTGGACGCCGCGCGCGGCCTCCAGGTACCTGGAATCCGTCATGGGAGATCTCCCGTGGTTCGCTACATGCGTTTCATGCCGTCCCAGACGCGCTGGGCGGCCTCCTGGGCGGCCCGTCCGTCGTAGGGGGCCGGATCGCCGCGACGGTAGCGGCGCTCGCCGCCCACCCACACCTCGGCGATGTCCCAGGGATGGAATCCGAAGAGCATCATGCCCAGCCAGTTGTCTCCCTGGAGGGGCGTCTTCTGGTAGGCGTTGCAGATCAGGAAGTCGGCGGGGGCGCCGGCGTCCAGGGCGCCGAAGGGCTCGCCGAACAGGGCGCGGGCCAGGCGGTAGCCGCCGATCCAGAACTTCTGGGCGCCGCCGAAGCCCAGGGGGCCGCGGCCGCTCTCGTTGCCGCGATAGAAGGTGGTGCGCAGCTCGCCCCACATGTTGCCGTCCAGGCCGTCGGTGCCCAGGGCGACGGCCTCGGGGAAGCGGTCGACCGGCGCGCGGCCGACGCCGTTGTTCATGTTGGAGCGGCCGTTGTGCACCAGCCAGGCGCCCTTGTCCTCGATCACCTGCAGGTCGAGGGGCGTCAGGTCCACGCCGTGGGCCAGCACCGAGCCCGGGCGGATCAGACCGAACTTGTCCAGGCGCTCCAGGGGGTCGGGCCAGCCGCGCTCGCGGCAGATCTCGCGGTCGGTGGTGCCCTCGGCCAGATGGATGTGGATGCCCACCTCGAAGCGGTCGCAGAGCCCGGACAGCAGCAGCAGGGTGCGGTCCTCGAGGGTGAAGCTGGCGTGGGCGCCGGCCAGGGCGCGGAAGCGGGGGACGGCGCCGCCGTCGGCGGCGTCTTTCCGGATCGCAGCCAGCTTGTCCAGGTAACGCTCCGTCTCGTTCAGCATGACGTCGCGGCTGCCGGGGCCGCCGCGGTCGGTCACCTCGTAGCACAGGGCGCCGCGCAGGCCCACGTCGGCCAGGCCCTGCTCGATCTGGTCCAGAGATCCCCCGACGGCGGCCACGCTCGAGTGGTGGTCGATGATCAGGGTGGTGCCGCAGCGCAGGGCGTCCCAGCCGCCGCTGACGGCGCTCAGGTAGACGCCGTCGGCGTCCAGGGCCCGGTCCAGCTTCCACCAGATGTTGGTCAGCACTTCCTGGAAGTTGCGGGGCGTCTCGGTGGGGGCGGGCATGCCGGGCGCCAGGGTCGAGTAGAGGTGGTGGTGGGCGTTGACGTGGCCGGGCATGACCGTGCGGCCCTCGAGGTCGACCACCGTCTCGCCCTCGCGGGGCTCCAGGTCCGACCCGCGCTCGACGAACCGGTCGCCGGCGACGCGCAGGTCGGTGAGCTCCACGCGCGGCCGCGGCTCGCCGCTCATGGCCACCGGCAGGAAGTCCAGCGCGTTGGCGTTCTTCAGGAGCAGGGCGGGAGTGGCGTCGGTGTCGCTCAATGTCTTCCTCCGGGACGTGGGCATACGCGTCGACCGCCCGGGGCGGGACGCGAGGGGTGTTCCATGGTCGGAAACCGCACGACAAACATCAAGGAAAAACGCCCGGAAGCCGCAGCTCCCGGGCGTGAAATACGCGAATCGGTCACGCCCGGCCCCTACTCCTCGGGCAGCAGATCCTCCAACGTCTTGAAGATCTGATCCACCTTGTACCCGCTCAGCTTCCAGATCGTCCGGTCGGCCGAGGTCATCACGTAGTGCTCGGCCTGTCCCTCGGCGGCGCCGTCGACGGCCGCGCCGATGCGCAGCTCGAACTCGGTGCCGTCGGCCAGGGCGAACTCCACGCGGCGCTCGGCCTTCCACAGGCCGTAGACGTCCATGGACGCGCCGGGATCGTCGACCCCCGCGGCCCGCACGTTGGTCAGGGCGTTCATGACGCCGTCGACCTTGGTCTTGGCCAGGGGCCTTCGCTCCGGCGCGGTGAGCACCCATTCCCAGGTGCTGCGGTCGGGCGCGGGCGCGACATCCGGTGCGAGGGTGTCGCCCTCGGCCGGGGCCGGCGTCTCGAACACCTTCTCCATGGCCAGGGTCGTGTCGCCGTCGTGCAGGATGATGGCCTCGATGTCCTCGCGCTGGCAGGTGAAGACCTCCAGGTCCAGGAAGAACTTGTCCTCCGGACTGGCCGTCTCGGCGTACAGTCCCAGGCGGCCGAGCACGTTCTCGCGGGTCAGGAAGACCGCGTCCGCGGACGGGTCGCGCACGAACACGCCCATGCCGCTGTCGGGCTTGCGGCCGACCTCCAGCGCATAGACCGGCTCCCACTCGGCGCCGTAGAGGGTGATCGTGACCGACTCGGCGTCGGGGCCCAGGCCGTAGTCGACCAGGATGTCCGGGTTGTCGGAGCGGAACTGGCCCGAGAGGCCGCCGAGGGCGTCGAGCAGCTCGTCCACCTTGCGCTGGTCCACGGGATGACCCCAGGCGCTGCGGGCCACCCACTTGTCGGGCAGCCGCTCGAGGACGACCTCGGCGGAGTCGGCGCCCGCGATCAGCACGCGGTTGATGTCGCCGGCCTCGAACTCCGCGCTCAGGACCGGCGAGGTGTCCTTGGCCGAGACGGCCCGGTCGTGGCTCGTCTTCTGGAAGAACGAGACCGCCAGCAGCAGCACGACCACCGCGCCCAGCAGGTACAGGTTGCGCTTGCTCATCGCGCCGCCTCCTTTCTGCGCCGGCTCGCGCGGGTCAGGCCGAAGATCACCAGCGCGACGGGGATCATCACGATGGTGAAGAGGCGGAAGAGCACCTTCTCGCCGTCGCTCACCGGTCGGATCACGCGCTGGGTCAGCATCTTGGAGCGGATCGACACCAGGGCCTGGCCGTGGACCAGGCTGTCCACCGCGTTCAGCAGGAACAGGGGGTTCTGTCCGGCACCGAAAGCCATGTCGTCGAACATCTTGGCGCAGCCGACCACAACCACGCGGGCGGGCTCGCGCATCAGGGGCGCGACGTCGTCGGCGGGGGGCGGCAACTCGTCCTCGGCGCCGGGCGCGGGCGCGGCGGGCCACTCGGGCACGCCGGTCTGCGCGAAGGCGTCGGGGAAGCGGCCCGACAGCTCCACCGCCAGGGGCAGGTGCGGGGTGATCTCCTTGCCGTCGGGACGGAACAGGCTGCCCGCCATGATGCCCTCGGAGAAGGGCTCGGTCCAGGTCCGGCCGCTGCTGGTGAACAGCACCGTGCGCTCCAGCTGGTGCTCGGCCAGCTTGGAGTCGTCCAGATCCAGGTGGCTGCCCCACAGGTAGAGCAGGGCGCTGATGCGGTTGCTGATGGCCGTGTCGGCGTTCATCTGCGTGTCGGTCACCAGCACGTGGATCGGCAGGCGCAGCGGCTCGTTGGTCTGGAAGCGCAGCCCGCCGATGTTCTGCTCGCGGGGCACGCTCAGCACCTCGGAGCTGGCGTCGAAGAGGTGGTCGCCGGAGACGGTCGCGCCGAACTCGGCGAGCAGTCCCTCGAGCCCGGAACTGTGGGCGCGGCCGGAGATGGTGTAGGCGTCACGCATGCCCGGCTGGTAGCCGTAGTCGTGGGTCTGCACCGCGATCACCGCGTTCATGCCGTTGCTGATGGCGCGGTTGATCTCGAAGGCCTGGCGCTCGCTGAAGCCGACGGGGTTGACCACCACCAGCAGGTCGGCGTCCGCGGGGATCGGCGACTCGGGGGAGACGTCCACCCGCTCGACCAGGTAGCGCTCCTGCTGCAGGAACTGGGTCAGCTGGGCGTAGATGTCCTGGGGCTCGGGCGGTTGCATGCCCTGCTGCAGGTACATCATGGCCGTCTGCTGGTCGACCGTCTGCAGGGGCGCGACCAGGGCCACCTTGGGCTGCCGCTCCTGGGTCAGCCGGTAGACGCGGGAGATCAGCTCGTACTCCAGCGTCACCAGCGACTGGGGCAGCACCTGGGGCAGGACCTCCTCGGGGTGGTCCTTGTAGGCCACGGTCATGGCGCTCCAGATCAGCTTGGTGCTGCGCTCGTCCTTGGCGATCATCGAGACCTGGAAGGGCCGGATGCCGCGGGAGCCCAGGGTGCCCTGCATCTCCTCGTCGTTCTGCGGATCGTGGACCGTGAACTCGACCATGCCGTCCGACGCGCGGGCGTAGTCGCGCAGCTTGTCGGTCACGTCGCGCTCGAGGGTCTTCAGCTCGGTGGGCATCTCGTCGAGGCCGGTCACGTAGTACTTGATCTGGACCGGGGCCTGGAGGTCGCCCAGGATGTCGCGGGCCGCCGGCGACATGGTGTAGAGCCGGTCGCTGGTCAGGTCGGCGCGCGCGCCGCCGAAGTTGCCCAGCACGTCCGTCAGCAGCACGGCCGCCGCGAGCAGCAGCACCACGGCCACGGCGAAGGTCATGCGGAAGGTTCTGCGCTTGGTGCTCATCAATACTTCCTCCCTTCCAGCCATAGCGTGTTGAGGACCAGGAACACCCCGGTCAGGCACAGGAAGTAGGCCAGGTCGGCCAGCTCCAGCACGCCGCGCTGCAGCGACTGGTAGTGGGCCATCAGGCCGAGGCTGTTGGACAGGAAGCTGCCCAGTCCGCCGATCCAGCCGTCGATGGTGCCGGAGACGAAGGGCATGCCCAGCAGGAAGAGCACGAAGCAGGCGAGCATGCCCAGGATGAACGCGGTGATCTGGTCGCGCAGCAGGCCGCTGACGAAGATGCCCACGCTCATGTAGAGCCCGCCCAGCAGGATCGCCCCGATGTAGCCGCTGACGATGGCGCCCAGGTCCGGGTTGCCCAGCAGGGACAGCATGACGGGGACCGGCAGGGTGCCCGCCAGGGCGATCAGGTAGAAGACCATGGCCGCCAGGTACTTGCCCAGCATGACCTCGCTCGACTTCATGGGCAGGGTCATCAGCAGCTCGAAGGTGCCGCTGCGCTTGTCCTCGGCCCACAGCCGCATGGAGACCGCCGGGATGAAGAAGATCAGGAACAGCGGCAGGTTGTTGAAGAACTCCCGCATGTCCGCGGCGCCCGACAGGAAGAAGGGCGTCATGAACAGGCCGCAGTTGATGATCAGGAACACGATGATGAAGATGTACGCGATCGGGCTGTTGAAGTAGGCCGCGAATTCGCGTCGGAAGATCACACCCGTGTTAGACATGGCTCACCTCCCCGCTCTGTTCCGCCCTGGTGAGGGCGATGAAGGTGTCCTCGAGGGTGTAGCGCGACTCGTGGAGCTCCAGCAGCTCCCAGCCGTTGGCGCTCGCCAGGCCGCCGAGGGCGCCGACGATCTCGGCGCCGAAGGGGGCGCGCACCTCGAAGCGGCTCACGCCGCCGGCCTCGTCCAGCAGCGCCGCCGACTCCACGCCCTCGATCCCGCGCAGCGCGGCCGCGGCGGTCTCGCCCTCGGCGCGGCAGCTCAGGTAGACGCGGTTGCTGCCCATGGCGCTCTTCTGGAGCTCGCCGATGTCGCCGTCGGCCACGATGCGGCCGTCGTTGATGATCACCACCCGCCGCGTGACCGGCGAGACCTCCTGCAGGATGTGCGTGGAGAAGATGATCGTCTTCTGTCCGGCGAGACTCTTGATCAGGTCGCGGATCCCGATGATCTGCAGCGGGTCCAGGCCGGTGGTGGGCTCGTCCAGGATCAGGATGTCCGGATCGTGGATCAGGGCCTGGGCCAGGCCGGTGCGCTGCCGGTACCCCTTGGAGAGCTCGTTGATGGGCTTGTGGTAGACCCGGGTGATGCCGCAGTTCTCCACGACCCATTCGCGGCGCCGCTTGAGGCGCTCCGGGTCGAGACCGCGGGCCCGGCCCACGAAGTCCAGGTATTCGCGGACGGTCATGTCCACGTACAAGGGGTTGTTCTCGGGCAGATACCCGATGCGGCCTCGGACTTCCAGGGGGTTCTCGAGCACGTCGATCCCGTCGACGGTCACGGTGCCCGCATCGGCGGCCAGGAAGGTCGTGATGATCTTCATGGCCGTGCTCTTGCCGGCGCCGTTGGGTCCCAGGAAGCCGAGGATCTCGCCGCTCTCGAGGCGGAAGGACACGTCGTCTAGGGCGACGGTCGGTCCGAACCGCTTCGTGACGCCACGTACCTCGATCATCGCGAAGACTCCTCCGAGTGGTTGGGTTGGATCTGTTCTGGACGAAACATATCGGCGGCGGCTCCGCTCGCGGCGCCGCCTCCGGAAATCGAACGGGCAATATACAACAGAATCGGCCGTCCGTTCCAGAAAAGTCGCTTGCCGGTGGCGTACGAATGCATTTGACTGACGGTACGATCCAACCGCCCCCGAGAAAGCGAGATCCCGATGTCGAGCCGTAACATCCTGCGTCGCCTCGTGCTGGCCGGCCTGCTCGCCGCGCCGCTCCTCTTCCTCCTGCCGGGCTGCGGCGGGGACGGGGGCGGAGGCGGAGCGCGCCGGGTCATCTTCGTCATGCTCGACGCCGCGCGGCCGGATCGCTTCTCCTGCTACGGCTATCCGCGGGACACCACGCCGCACATGGATGCCGTGGCCGCCCGGGGCCAGGTCTTCCGCAACCACTTCGCCCAGGCCACCTACACCCGGGCCTCGCTGCCGACGCTCTTCCAGTCGCGCTACTTCGCCAAGTCCATGTTCCCGGCCAGCGCGGCGATCCCCCTGACCGAGCCCGACGAGCTGTTCCGCGTGCCCGACGACGAGACCGTGTCGCTGGTCGGACGCCTGCGCGAGGTCGGCCTGCACACGGTCGTGGTCTCGGCCCATCCCTGGATCCGGCCCGGCACGGATTTCGCCGACGACTTCGAGACCCTGCACGACCTCTCGGCCGAGGCGCCCCCGGGACGCATCCATCCCAACGCCGAGATCCTGGTCGACGACGCCCTGGCCTGGCTCGAGACCCACGGCGACGAGGACTACTTCCTCTACCTGCACATGATGGACACCCACACGCCCCACTTCTTCGACGCCGACGCCCGGGCGTACTTCGGCGCGGAAGCCTACGAGGGCGACGGCATCGACGAGCGCGGCAACCCCCGCGACCTGACCCGCCTGCTGTCCCGGGAGGACCAGCGCTACCTGGACGCCCTCTACGACGGCAGCCTGCGCTACAACGACCGCCAGCTGGGCCGCCTCTTCGACTGGCTGGAGGCGCGGGGCGAGCTGGAGGAGACCCTGATCCTGATCACCTCCGACCACGGCGAGCACCTGATGGAGGTGGAGAACCGCTACGGCCACGCCGGCGAGTGGCTGGACCTGGTGGCCCGCATCCCCCTGATCGTGCACTACCCCGCGCGGCTGGCGGCCGGCGTGGTCGACCGTCCCACCGAGGGCGTCGACGTGCTGCCGACCGTGCTCTCGCTGCTGGACGTGGACGTCCCCGCGGGCAAGTCACCCGACGGAGTCGACCTGGCCGCCTACGCCCGCGGCGACCTCCCGGTCAAGCCCCACGTGCTGGCCCGCGGCGCCATCCGCAGCGCCAGCCACAAGGCGCTCTTCGAGGATCCCGACGCGGTGCTGCTGGCGGACGACGCGCCCGCCGTGGCCGACCTCCGGGGCCGGCTCTACGACCTGCGCGAGGATCGGCTGGAGACCTTCGACATCTGGGATCGCGATCCCGAGGTGGTCACCGGCCTGCTCGACGCCTACCGCGCGACCATGCGCCCCCGCTACGAGCGCTACCAGTCGGCCTTCCGCTTCACCCAGCCCAAGGTGCCCTTCGCACTGGGCACCCTGGGCGCCAGGGTCGAGGGCGACGTGGGCACGGTCCTGCGCTCGCCCCGGGCGGAGGACCTGCCCGCGGGCGACACGGGCTGGCTGCGCTCCGAGCACGACAGCAAGCACTGGCTGCTCGGTCGTCCCGGCGCCGCACCCTGCGAGCTCGAGATCGCGGTGCCCAGCGGCGAGTACCGTCTCAGCGCCCGCGTGATGGGCCGGGGCCGCCTGGCGGTGGCCGGCTCGGATTCGGCCTTCGCGGTGGAAGGCGTCGATTACGATCCCGACGCCTTCGCCAAGCTGCGCGAGACCCACATCGGCTACATCACCGTCACCGACGACGTCTTCCACGCCCGCCTGGAGGTGCCCGCGGACTCGGACGGCTTCTACCTGCGCATCCTCGGCTTCTCGCCCATCGGCGCGGAGGAGGACGTGGCGCAGGACCAGGCCATGGACGAGGCCCGCATCGAGCGCCTGCGCTCGCTGGGGTACGTCGACTGATGGCCGCCGGCGCCCGGGACCGTCGTCCGCCCGAGCCGAAGCTCTGGCGCTACGAGCTGCCCGGCGGCTGGATCGTCCTGGTCGGCCGCACCGACGCCGACAACGACCGCCTCTCCCTGAAGATCGCCAAGCCCAACGACTGGTGGTTCCACGTGAAGGGACGTCCCGGCAGCCACGTGGTGCTCCAGGTGCCGGCCGGCGAGGAGCCGGACCGCGACACCGTGAAGGCCGCGGCGGCCATTGCGGCCTGGCACAGCAAGGTGAGGGAGTCGAACATGGTGGCGGTCACGGGCACCCGGGGGCGGCACGTGTCGAAACCCCGCGGCGCCAAGCCTGGGACCGTGTCCGTGCGGAAGGAAGAGACCTTCAAGGTTCGGCCGGAGATACCTGCATAGGCCGACACAGGGAGACATGCACACCCCCGCCCGGCGCATGGGCTACGCGATGTCGCCGGGCGGGGGTGTGCATGTCTCCCTGTGTCTACGCAGGTAACTCGACCTTGAAGGTCACTTCGTTCCGTACAGGTAGGTCAGGGCCGGGACCAGGGAGTCGCGCCAGAAGGCCCAGGCGTGGCCCTGGGGTTTTACGTCCACCATGTGGTCGAAGCCCTTCTCCTCCAGCATATCCGCGAAGCGGCGGCAGCCGGGGATGAGGGCGCGGATGTCGTAGAGGCCCCAGTTGACGTAGAGTTTGAGGGAGGTCGGGTCGAGGGCGGCGATGCCGTCGTGCTGCGACTGGGCGACCGAGGGGCTCATGGCCGCGACGCGGTCGAAGAGGTCGGGGTAGCGCTGGGCGAGGTGGAGGGTGATGCGGCCGCCGTAGCTGGGGCCCATGGAGCCCCACCGGCCGCGGTCGCCGTAGCGGCGTTCGATGCGGGGGACGAGGGTGTCGGCGACGAAGCGGCCGAAGTCGGCCTGCAGCTCGGTGGCGTATTCCTCGGTGCGGCGTCCGGGCGGGACGCAGACGCAGATGGGCAGGGGCGTGGCGGGGGCGGTGTCGGCCAGCCAGGCGAGGGCGCGGTCCAGGTCCGCGAGCTCGATGTACTCCAGGCCGTCGTGGATCAGGAGGTAGCGGCGCGAGGGGTCGTCGCCGCCGGGCGGGATCACCACCACCACCGGCCGGGAGCCGCCGAGGCGGGGCGTGTCCACCTGGAGCGTGTCGAGGCGGCATGTCGAGAGCGGCGTCGCGTCGAGGAAGGCCGGGGGGCGGTAGTCCGGGCCGCGGATCTCGGAGTTGGGGCCGAAGCCGCTCATGGCCGTGCGGGGATTGCGCGGGTCGAGGATCCACGCTCCGTCCCGGACGAGCTTGTAGTCGACGCGGGCCGCCGGAGGCAGCTCGAGGGTCCGGTGCCACAGATCCGTGCCGGGCACGTGGTGCAGGGGGTGGGCGGGCGTCCAGTCGGTCAGGTCGCCGGCCAGCTTCAGCTCGCGCCCCGGGCCGGCGTAGACGAGCAGCAGGGCGCCGCCGTCGCGGATCGGGTTCTCGGGATGGGCGGCGAGGAAACGCTCGGCGGCGGCCTGACGCTCGGGCATGGGCAGCGAGGCGATGCGCTCCAGCTCGGCCAGCGGTCCGGCGAGCGACGACGTGACGGCCAGGGTCAGCAGGCCCGGCAGGACGAAGCGTTTCATGGGTCGACCTCCGCCGTGGAGTCTACCGGAGCAGCCAGAGTCCCGCGACCAGGATCAACGCGCCGCAGCCGCGACGCACCCAGCGGGCGCCGCCCGAGCGCTCGTGCCAGTCGAGGAGGCGCTGGGCGCGGGCGGCGCTGGCGCCGACGGCGGCGATCACGCCGCAGTGGCCCAGGCCGAAGGCGACCAGGAGCAGGGCGCCCCGCACCGGATCGGCCGTGGCATCGTGGAAACCGGCGCCCAGCACCGGCACCAGGAAGGCGAAGGTGCAGGGACCGAGCGCCACGCCGAAGACCAGGCCCAGCAGCAGCGCGCCCCAGGCGCCGCGACGGCCGGTGCCGGCGCGGGCCGCGGGCAGCGGCAGGGGCAGCACGTCCATCAGGTGCAGGCCGATGACCATGAAGAGCGCGGCCACGATGCGGGTGCCCCACACGCCCACGTCGCCGAGCAGACGACCGGCCAGGGCGGTGACGCCGCCGACCAGGGCGATGGAACCCAGGATGCCCAGGGCCAGCACGGTGGACAGCCAGGCGGCGCGGCGGTCGTCGGTGCGACCGTCGCCCACGTAGGCCACCACCAGGGGGAGGGTCGCCAGGTGGCAGGGGCTGAGCACGATGCTCAGCACGCCCCAGGCCAGGGCGGCCGCGAAGGCGAGCCCCAGGCCGCCGGCGACCGCGTCCGACAGGTGGGAGAAGAGGGCTTCCATGCTAGAGCTCGACCCCCAGTTCGGCCCACTTGGCCAGGATCTCCTGGCTCGAGTAGAATCCCACGTGGCGGAAGAGCTCCTTGCCCTCGGCGTCCAGGAAGATCTGGGTGGGGATGACGTCCACGCCGTACTTCTCGGCCGCGCCCTCGACCTTGTAGACGTCGAGGAACAGCACGTCCATCCGGCCGGCGTATTCCTCGCGGAGGTCGTCGAGGATGGGCTTCATCATCTTGCACTGGGCGCACTTGTCCGACCCCAGGTCGACCAGGCGCGGCAGGGCGGTCTCCGACTCGACCAGGGTCTCGCGGCCGCCGCCGCGCAGGACCACGACGGTCACCGCCGCCGCGACCACCAGCAGCACGATCGCCGCGCGCACGCCGCCGCTCATGTCAGCCACCCCCGGATCTCGTCCACCGTGGGGAGCTTGCCGGCGCACTTGACGTCGCCGTCGACCACCAGGGCCGGGGTGAGCATCACGCCGTAGCGCATGATCTCGGCCACCTGCGAGATCTTCTCCAGCTCGTAGGGCGCTCCGACGGCCTCGGCGGCCTCGCGCGTGCGGGCGGCGAGGGTCTCGCACTTCTCGCAGCCCGCGCCCAGGATCTTCAGCGTCTTCACGTCGGTCCTTTCAGATGCGTCCGTAGATCAGTCCGCTGGTCGTGGCCGCGGCCACCACCAGTCCCACGAAGGTCAACGTCCGGCGCGTGCCCAACACGCTCCGGATCACCAGCATGTTGGGCAACGACAGGGCGGGCCCCGCCAGCAGCAGCGCCAGGGCCGGCCCCTTGCCCATGCCCGCGCCCAGCAGGCCCTCCAGGATGGGGACCTCGGTCAGCGTGGCGAAGTACATCAGCGCGCCGGCGACCGCGGCGAAGAGGTTGGCGCCGAGTCCCTCGCCGCCCACCATGCGGGCCACCCACGCCGAGGGGATCAGCCCCTCCTGGCCGGGACGTCCCAGCAGCAGGCCCGCGACCATCACGCCCGCCAGCAGCAGGGGCAGGATCTGTCGGGCGAAGCCCCAGCTCTCGGCGGCCCAGGCACCCAGCTCCCCGCGACGGCGTGCGGCCAGCACGACGGTCGCCAGCAGGGCCAGGCCGGTCAAGGGCCATTTGAATCCGTGGATCGTTCCCCACAGGGACGCCGCCTGCTCCGGCGCGCTCCAGTTGGCGAAGACCAGCACGGCCACCAGGGCGCCGAAGAACAGTCCGTCCTCCAGGGGGCCGCGGGCGGCGGGCGCCGCGGGAGGCTCGGCGTTCTCGAGGGCGTCTTCCCGGTCGTCGCGGAAGATCAGGTGCATGGCCAACCCCACCACGACGCTGAAGACGATCGCGCCGATCGCCCGCGTCACGCCCAGTTCCAGTCCCAGCACCCGCGCGGTCATCACGATGGCCAGCACGTTCACCGCCGGCCCCGCGTAGAGGAAGGTGGCGGCCGGTCCCAGGCCCGCGCCCATGCGCGAGATGCCGGCGAACAGGGGCAGCACCGTGCAGGAGCAGACCGCCAGCACGCCGCCCGAGACCGAGGCCACGCCGTAGGCCACGGCCTTGTTCGCCCGGGGCCCGAGATAGCGCATCACCGCGCCCTGGCGGATGAACGTCGCCACGGCCCCGGCGATGGCGAAGGCCGGCACCAGGCAGAGCAGGACGTGCTCGCGGGCGTACCAGCGCGTCAGATGGACCGCTTCGAGCAGCGCGCCGTCGAAGCGGGTCGAGCCCACGGGCATGAAGTAGCAGCCCAGGAACACCGCGACGATCCAGAACGCCGCCTTCAGGTGTTCGCCGCGGGTCATGTCCCGATCCCCTCGATGACCCGGCCGGTGCAGGAGAAGAAGTCCAGCACGCAGGGCGTGCGCAGGGCGTAGACCACGCGGTTGCCCTCGCGGCGGTCGGTGACCAGTCCGTGCAGTCGCAGCACCGCCAGGTGCTTGGAGACGGTGGACTGGTCAGACCCCACCAGTTCGACCAGCTCGCTCACGCCGCAGTCGCCCTTGCCCAGCCTGTGGACGATGAGCAGCCGGGATTCGTGCCCGAGGGCCTTCAGGACGGCGGCCTGGTTGCGGATCTGGTTTCGGTTCAGCATGGGGATAGTATATGGCGATATGGTCATATCGCCAAGAACTATTCCAAGGTCACCCGGCGCTCGGTATCGTCGGGACTCAGCGGTAGAGGGCCTTGATCGTGCCCCAGTCGCGTCGATCGTTGGGGATGGTCTGACCGTCGAGCCGGAGCGTGTTCCACGGCACGGAGCCGTCGAAGGCGGACAACGTGCTCGGGGGACGGGGGCAGCCCTCCTCGGGCGTGGGCACCCAGGCCCCGAACTCCGCCAGGTAGATGGCCTGGTTCAGGCTCACGGAATGACCGCCGATGGGCTCGAACCACAGCAGCAGGTGGTAGCCGGGGTTGCCGGGGCAGCCCAGGAGGGTGGCCGCGTCCCAGCCGCTGTCGAAGCCGCTGGCCTGGATCCAGGGCTGGATGCTGTAGTCGACGAGGTCGTGGTCGACGCCGTATTCGTGGACGTGGTCGCACTCGCGGCAGCCGCCGCCGAGTCCGAAGGCCACCTGGTCGATCATCTCGCCCGGATAGTCGGGCTTGAGGATCAGCTTGACGACGGCCGAGGTGTCGTAGGTGAAGGTCTCGATGGTGTCGGGATCGTTGTCGGTATCCAGGTCCAGCAGGATCTCGTAGGCCTGCAGCGGCGTCGCGGCGAACGCGAGGGCGAGCAGGGCGACGAAGACGTGTCGAAAGCGCATGGCGGCCTTTCGTGGAGGTTCGGATCACTATCCATAAGTATACCACGATGGGGGTGCGCGGGACAATCGGGCCGCGCGGGTCAGGTCGCGAAGACCTCGCCCAGACGGCGGCGCAACTCGTCGCGAACCGCACGGAAGGCGGCCAGGCGGGCGACCTCGTCCCCGTCGACCGCGGCGGGGTCCGGCAGGCCCCAGTGCAGGCGCAGGGCGTCGCCCAGGAACGCGGGGCAGACCTCGTCGGCGCAGAGGGTGATCACCGCGTCGACGCCGTCGGGATCCACGTCCTGGACCGAGGTGGAGCGGTGGGTCGAGAGATCGACGTCCATCTCGGCCATGACCGCCGCGGCCTCGGGGCGCACCGAGGTGGGGTGCGAGCCGGCCGAGGCGACGGTCACGCCGTCGGGCGCCAGCGCGCGGGCCACGCCCTCGGCCATCTGGCTGCGGGCGGAGTTGGCCACGCAGAGGAAGAGATAGGACCGGGCGCCGGCGGCGTGCAGGCGCACGACGTCCGCGCGCCAGGTCTCGTCGGGAGTGATCTCGAACATCGCATCCTCCTGTCTGCTTGGCCGATACGGTGGATCGAGGATATGATACCCATGTACCGGACATTCTCCAACGGGAGCCCCGCATGAACGACCTGCCGGACATCGACCGCGAACTGGCCCGCATCCGCGAGGGCATCGACGCCGCGGACCGGGACCTGATCGACCTCCTCGCGCGCCGCCGCGACCTGGTGGCGCAGGTGGCCGACCTGAAACGCCGCAACGGCCTGCCGGTCTACGTGCCCGAGCGGGAGGCCGAGCTGCTGCGCGCCCGGCGCGCCGAGGCCGAGGCGCAGGACGTGCCGCCCGCCCTGGTGGAGGACGTCCTGCGCCGCGTGATGCGCGAGTCCTATCGCGCCGAGGGGGACCGGGGCTACCGTCGCGCCGCCCCGGAGGCCCGGCCGGTGACGCTGGTCGGCGGCGCCGGCGGCATGGGGCGGCTCTTCGCCCGCTACTTCTCGGCCTCGGGCTATCCCGTGCGCGTCCTCGACCGCGACGACTGGGACGACGCCGACGCCCTGCTCGACGACGCCGGCCTGGTGCTGGTCGGCGTGCCCATCGCCGACACCCTCGAGGTCGTCTCGGCCCTGGCCGGCCGCCTGCCCGACGACGCCGTGCTGGCCGACATCACCAGCGTCAAGGCCGCACCCCTGGCCCGTATGCTCGAGGTCCACGCGGGGCCCGTGCTGGGACTGCACCCCATGTTCGGCCACGGGGTGCCGTCGCTGGCCAAGCAGGTGGTCGTGCGCTGCGCCGGCCGCGGGGCCGAGGCCTGCGCCTGGCTGTCGGAGCAGCTGCGCATCTGGGGCGCCACGCTGGTGGACGTCGACCCCGCCGAGCACGATCGGCTGATGGGCGCCGTCCAGGCCCAGCGCCACTTCGCCACCTTCGTCTACGGTCTGCACCTGATGGAAGAGGACGTCGACCTGTCCCGCATGCTGGCCCTCAGCTCCCCCATCTACCGCCTGGAGCTGGGCATGACCGGACGTCTGTTCGCCCAGGATCCCGGGCTCTACGCCGACATCATCTACGGCTCCGACGAGGGGCGCGACCTGGCCCGTCGCTACCACCGCCTCTTCGGCGAGATGCTGGCGTCCTACGAGGACGGCGACCGGTCGGCGTTCCTGGAGTCCTTCGCCCGCGTGCGCGACTGGCTCGGCCCGCTGGCCGGCGACTTCCTGACCGAGAGCGAGGCCCTCCTCGACCAGGCCCGCGACCGCATCGACCCCGTCGCGACGTCCGGCGACGCAACCGATCCGCCCGACGACCCGTAGAGCCTCACGCCGAAAGGAGGCCGACATGAGCGACCTTGAACTCCGGAGCCGCGGCACCCTGCTGCGCCGCATGCGGCTCGAGGACGCCCAATCCCTCTTCGACTACCGGTCCCTGCCCGAAGTGGCCCGCTACCAGGGTTGGGTCCCCGAAACCGTCGCCGACGCCGAGGCCCTCGCCCGCGAGCAGGCCGACCTGGAGCCCGGCACCCCCGACACCTGGTTCCAGTTCATCATCTGCCGTCTGGAGGACGGGGTGATGGTGGGCGACTGCGGCGTGACGTTCCCCCGCGAGAAGAAGTGCTGTCCCGATCTGGGCATCGCGCTGCACCCGGACCATCGACGACGCGGATACGCCACCGCCGCCACGCGCCTGATGGTCGACTACCTCTTCGACGAGCTGGGCGTGCACCGCGTGCAGGCGCGCTGCGATCCGCGCAACCTGCCGGCCATCGCCGTCCTGAACCGCCTGGGCTTCATCCAGGAGGGGCACCTGCGCAAGAGTTTCTGGCAACACGGCGAGTGGGTCGACGACGTGATCTTCGGGGTGTTGCGAGAGGAGTGGGGGCGCTGACGCGCCCCCCCGTGATCAGAAGTCGAAACGCGCGCTCAGGCGCACGACCCGCCCCGGTTCGTAGACCCGCCGTCCCGCCGAGAACGGGTTGCGCAGGTACGACAGGTGCCGCGCGTAGAGCTCGTCCAGCAGGTTGATCGCCTCGAGGGCGAGGCGGGCCCCCTCCAGGTCCACATCCACTCCCAGATCGATCCGGTCCCAGGCGTGGCTCGTCGTCTCGCCCAGCGCGGTGTCGACCCGGTCCTGTCCGAGCGCGTGCTCCCAGCGGGCGCGCACCCGGCAGCGGCCCAGCTCCGGCGTGCGGGCGGACAGGCCGAAGGTCAGGGGCCGGATCTCCGCCAGGGGCGTGCCGGTCTCCGTCCGTTCGCCGTGGTTCCAGACCAGGTCGGCGTCCAGGTGGGTCGTGGCCAGGCGCAGGCTCGCGCCCGCGAGCCGGGCGTCGAGGCCGGCGTAGGTCTGGTAGGGCGCGCCGCCGACGGAGACGGCGACGAGTTCCGGGTAGTTCCAGACCCGAGTGAGGAAGCCCTCCACGTGCAGCGGGCCGCGGTCCACGGCGGCGCGCAGGGTGGCCCGGCGGGGATCGCCGAGCTCCGGGTTGCCCAGCCAGGTCGGTTTGCCGCCGGGCTTGGCGACGTTGATGTAGAGCTGTTCGAGGCCCGGCGCCTCGGCCGCGAGTTCGGCCGAGAGGCCCAGGGTCGCGCCGCCGCCCAGGTCGACGGGGCGGGAGACCGTGGCGGCGAAGGGCACCGACCAGATCGCATCCTCCGCGCCGGGGTACAGCGCGTGGAAACGGTCCATGACCTCCGTCTCGCCCACGCCGGTGCGGGTCAGTCCCAGACGCAGCGACACCGCCGCCGGCAGTCCCGTCAGGTCGTGCCGCACGACCGCCTGGACACGCCGCACGTCGGGCAGCATGTCGTTGACCCTGGCCATGGCCGGGTTGGCCTGGGGCGTGATCTCGTTGTCGGCGCTCCAGACGCGGGCGTGGAGCTCGTACCAGGGGCCGGTCAGGCCGAGCATGGTGTTCTCGGCGTCGGTGACCATGACCGAGGTCGCGGCGCTCGTGCGCAGGCGGTTGTCCATCAGGTGGTCGGTGCGGTTGATCCAGAGCCGGTGGACGCCCAGGCCGACCGACACGCGCCAGTGCTCGTTCTCCCGCTCGTCCATCAGCAGGTAGGGGTAGAGCAGGTCGCGCGAGGACTCGTAGGCCGCCGAGACGTCGCCGCCGTCCCAGGCGCGGTCCAGGCGGACCTCGCCGATCCGGTGCGCGCGGGCGTCGGCGAAGCCGTAGAGGGACTCGAAGTCGCGACCGTCGCCGTCGGTCCAGGGGGCGGCGCGGCGGTAGCGGGCGCCGACGCGCCAGCGGTCCCGCTCGACGGCCGCGTCGAGCTCCAGATCCTCGGCGTGGTCCAGGCCGCCGGCCACGCGACCGTAGACGCGCGGTTCCGCGCCGGGGCGTCTTCGCGCGAAGCCGACCATGCCCCCCAGGCCGGATTGCAGGGCGGTCCCCGTGCGCGACAGGTCCACCCGCTCGACGTCGAGCAGGTCGACGTGGCCCAGCCGCATGTCCATGCGGTTGGGGCAGGCGCATTCGAAACGTTCGCCGTCGACGATCAACGTCAGGTCGTGACGCTTGAAGCCGTCGGCGTAGAGGTCGGCGGCGGCGGCGTCGCCCTTGCGGATCAGGGCGAAGGACGTGGCGCGCAGCAGGGCCGCCGCGTCGGACGCCCCGTCGATCCCGCGGATACGTTCGCCCGGAGCGTGGCAGCTGCCGGTCACCGTCACGGTGTCGGGGGGCGCCTCGGCGGCCGTGAGCGCCGAGGCCAGCATGAGGACGGCGACGGCGAAGGCCGCGCGCGCGCCCGTGCTCTGATGAGTCATGGAGCTCCTCCTCGGTGATGCATGTGACGAACGGCCGACCGGCCGGCGTCGGGTTGACGTCGGCGGGACGGGCGTCGGTGTACGGTCTCAGACGAGCAGGAGGGATTTGGGGACGGGGTCGGGCGGTTCGAGGGGCCGGGTGGGGCGTGCGGGCGCGTCGAGGCGGTTGCGGCGGTCCGGGTCCGGATCTGTCGGGCCGACGGCCCGGGCGGGCGGCACGTGGACGTCGCCGCTCGCCAGCAGGGCCCGATCGCGGGCGTCGTCGAGGCCGCAGGTGCAGGCCACGTCCCAGCGGTAGCGCGCCTCGACCGGCGGGGTCTCGAGACAGGCCGGTGCGGTCTCGTCGCAGCAGGACGAGACCGGCGCCGGCTCGCAGCAGGACTCGACCGTCGGGGCGCAGCAGGGCGCGCCGCAGCAGCAGTCGCCGTCGCAACCGCAGGGCGCGAGATCGCCGCCGCCGCGGGCGGCGTCCAGCAGGTCGGTGGTCAGGCCGAGGCACACCGGCAGGTAGACCAGCAGGCTCGCCCACGCCAGGAGCGCGGGAGCCGAACGGCTGAAGCTGCGCGTCGTGCCGGTCAAGGGTCTCCTCGTGTTCAGCCGATCACCACGCGCCCGTCCACCACGACCGTCCTGGCCGGCGTCGGCGCGCAGAGCAGCAGCGCCGCCACCGGGTCGCCGACCCGGTCGTAGGCGGGGTGGTCGCGGTCGAAGAGGGCCAGGTCGCAGGCGCGGCCGGGGGACAGGGCGCCCAGGTCGTCGCGGCCCAGGCAGGCGGCGCCGCCGAGGGTCGCCATCTCCAGCACCTCCTGCACGGTCATGGCCGCGGCGCCGCCGATCACGCGGTGCAGCAGCAGGCCCTGGCGCAGCTCGGCCAGGAGGTCGGAGCCGTCGTTGCTGGCCGAGCCGTCCACCGCCAGACCCACGGGCGAGCCGGCCGCGCGCAGGTCGCGCACCCGGCACACCCCCGAGCCCAGACGCATGTTCGAGGTGGGGCAGTGGGCGACGGCGACGCCGGCGGCGCCGAGGCGCGCGATCTCGTCGTCGTCGAACCAGATGCCGTGGGCCAGCCACACGTCGTCGGCCAGCCAGCCCGTGTCTTCCAGCAGGTCCACCGGGCGCATCCCGTAGGTCTCCCGGCAGTAGGCGTCCTCGTCGCGGGTCTCGGAGAGGTGCGTGTGCAGGCGCACGCCGTGCTCGCGGGCCAGCGCGGCGGTGTCGCGCATCAGCTCGGGCGTGACCGAGAAGGGGGAGCAGGGGGCCAGGGCGATGCGGGTCAGGGCGCCGGGCGCGGGATCGTGGTACTTGCGGATCACACGCTCGCTGTCGGCCAGGATGGTGTCGTGGTCCTGCACCACCGAGTCGGGGGGCAGGCCGCCGTCCTTCTGCGAGCGCGACATGCTGCCGCGGGTGGGGTGGAAGCGGATGCCCGCCTCGCGGGCCGCCTCGACGGTGATGTCGATCAGTTCGGGCGAGGCCTCGCGGGGGAAGAGGTACTGGTGGTCGGTGGTCGTGGTGCAGCCCGAGCGGAGCAGCTCGCGGCAGCCGACCAGCGCGGCCTCGTGGAAGTCGTCGTCGCGCAGCTCGGCCCATACGGGGTAGAGGGTGCGCAGCCAGTCGAAGAGCTCGGCGTCGATCGCGCCGGGCCAGGCGCGGGTGCGGGTCTGGTAGAGGTGGTGGTGCGTGTTGATCAGGCCGGGCAGCACGACGCAGCCGCGGGCGTCGAGGCGCTCGTGGGCGTCGAGGGGGGCGCCGTCGATCTCCGGCGGGGGGGCGCCCTCGCCGAGGGCGACGACCAGGCCGTCGCGGGCGGCCAGCCAGCCGTCGGGGAGCACGCGTCGTTCGGCGTCCATGGTCACCAGGGGGGCGGCGCCGGTCAGCAGGAATCGTCGGGTGTCGTCCATGGTCCATTCTCCGTTGGTCCGAAGTGTCCTACCCGCTATACTGCACGCGGCGGGGGCGCGCCGCAATCCTTTCATACCCGTCTGGCCCGCATCTTGATCTACATCCTCCGCGTGCGTCCGCACACCGGATTTCGACCACGAAAGAGGGCATCCCCACGGCGGGGTGTCCGTTGGAGGGGACGACGGGACCGGGTCCCGGTTCAAAGGAGGCTCCCGTGCACATCCACAAGCTGACGCGTATGATGACAGTGGTTTTCCTGATCGCGACCCTGGCCGTGCTGGCCGGCTGCGGCGGCGGCAAGGCCGTCACCCGCATCGACACGGACAGCACCATCGACCTGTCCGGCCGCTGGAACGACACGGACAGCCGGCTGGTGGCCGAGGAGCTCATCGCACAGGCGTCGTCGAGTCCCTGGGTGGAGAACCACCTGGTGGCCGAGGGCAAGAAGCCCGCGGTGATCATCGCGCCCATCAAGAACAAGTCGGCCGAACACATCGAGACCGAGCTCTTCGCCGCCGACGTGGAGCGGGCCTTCATCAACTCGGGCCGCGTGCGCATGGTCGCCTCGGCCGAGGAGCGCGAGCTGCTCCGCGACGAGCGCGCCGACCAGCAGCAGTACGCCTCCGACGCGTCCATGGCCCAGTGGGGCCGCGAGCTCGGCGCCGACTACATGCTGCTCGGCTCGGTCAACACCATCTTCGACCGCGAGGGCGGCGACGAGGTGAAGTTCTACCAGGTGGACGTCTACCTCGTGGACCTCGAGGACAACACCAAGGTCTGGGCCGGCGTCAAGAAGCTGAAGAAGTACGTGAGCCGGGACGGCTACAGGCCGTGATCGTCTCCCTCCACAGGACCGGACCGGCCGTCGCCCGCGCGGCGGCCGCGGTCCTCGCCCTGGGCTGCCTCTGCCTGACCCTGGGCGGCTGCTCCACCTACGTGGAGCGTAACCGTCTCCTGCGCGACGACCTGGCCGGCGGCGACTACGACGGGGCGCTGCGCATCATCGACGAGGGCGCCAAGGGCCACGACCGCCTGCTCAACCTGCTCGAGCGCGGCCTGGTGCTCCACTACGCGGACCGCTGGGAGGCGTCGAACACCGTCTTCGACGAGGCCGAGCTGCTGGCGGCCGACCTGTGGACCCGCAGCATCAGCCAGGCCGTGATCTCCCTGGTGACCAGCGACGAGGCCATCGACTTCCGCGCCGCGCCCCACGAGCTGGCCATGGTGCCCTACTACCGGATCATGAACTACGTCTACCTGGGGCGGCGCGAGTCGGCCCTGGTGGAGGCCCGCAAGGCCGAGCTGCAGCTGCGCGAGTTCGCCGATCTGGCCGCCGCCGCGCGCGAGGACGGCGAGCGTGACCCCGTGCTCGACGACCACGCCTTCCTGCACTACCTGCGCGCCATGGTCCACGAGTGGGGCGGCGAGACCAACGCCGCCTTCACGGCCTACCGCAACGCGGCCGACGCCTACGCCGACGCCGCGGGCGAACTGGCCGTGGACACGCCGCCCGAGCTGGGCGCCGATCTGCTGCGCACGGGCCGGCGCCTGGGCTTCGCGGACCAGCTGGGCGAGCTGGACAAGCGCCATCCGGGCCTGATCCCCTTCGACGAGGCCCCCGCCGCGGGCACCGGCGAGGTCGTCGTCTTCCTGGAGCTGGGCTACGCGCCCCACCGCGAGTCGGCCGAGCTGGACGTGCCCATCTTCAAGAACGACGACTTCGACGACGACTACGACGCCTGGTCCATCGCCCTGCGCCACCGCTACGTGCACGGCTGGGGCGGTCGCAAGAGCGATATCGACTACTGGCTGCGCTTCGCCATGCCCGAGCTGGTGGATACGCCGCCCGCGGTGGCGGGCGCCCGTCTGAGCGCCGGCGTCCTCGGCGACCAGGTCCGGACGACGGCGGTGGAGGACGTGGCCGGCCGCACCGTCCGGTGCTTCGAGGCCGACTACGACAAGATCATGCTCAAGACCCTCGCCCGGGCCCTGGCCAAGTTCGCGACCAAGAAGGCCGCCGACAAGCAGGGCAAGGTGGTCGGTTTCCTGGCCAACGTGCTGGGCGCGGCCACCGAGCGGGCCGACACGCGCGCGTGGCTGACGCTGCCCCACGGGATCGTGATGGCGCGGCTGAGCCTGCCGCCGGGGGCGTACGACCTCAAGGTGGACCTGATCGACGCGCGCGGGATGTCGCGCGGGGCGCAGGTGATCCCCGGCGTGACGGTGCGCGAGGGGGACTGGGTCTTCCTCAATCGCCGCGTCTTCTGAAAAACTTTCCCTACCACTGCAACCCTTCCCCCGTGTTTCCCTGTCTATAAGGGTACGAGCCGATGGTGCGGGCCCGAACCGCCCGCCCGACCCTGATCCGCTCGTCCGATACCTGGAGACGCCGTGCAGGAACACCAGCTCATCGCGAGGATCGAGACGGGGGACGCCGCGGCCGAGCGCGCCCTCTACGACCTCCATGTCGACACCGTGTTCCGCCTGGCGTACCGCATGACCGGAGACGAGGCCATGGCCGAAGAGATGACCCAGGACACCTTCCTCCGCGCCTTCGACCGCCTGTCCGACTGGCGGGGCGAGGCCCCCTTCGGGGCCTGGCTGCGCGCGGTGACGGTGTCGGTGGTGCTCAACGGCCTGCGCCGGGCGAAACCGCGCCGGGAGCGGGAGACCCTGGTCGACGACACGGCGCGGCTGGCCGCGTCCGTCCCCGCCGAGGACCTCGACCTGCGTCGCGTCCTCGGCGAGGCCGTCGACACCCTGCCCGAACACCACCGCCTGGTCTTCGTGATGCACGAGATGGAAGGCTACACCCACCAGGAGATCGCCCGCGCCATGGGCACCCGGGTGGGCACGGCCAAGGCCCACCTCTCGCGGGCGCGCGCTCGCCTGAGGGAAATCCTGTCCGGCCTGGCCGCCGGACCGAGCCTGGAGTCGGAGACATGAGACGTGACGACCTGGACGACCTGATCGACACCGCCGCCGCCGAGCTGCGCCGGCCGCCCGAGACGCCCCGCGACCGCATGTGGGCGCGCATCGAGGCCGACCGCAGAGAGCGCCGGGGGGCTCGCGTGATCGAGGGCCCCTGGGCCCGCTTCCGCCGCAGCCGCCTGTGGTGGCCGACGGCCGCCGCGGCCCTGATCCTCCTGGGGATCGGCCTCGGCCGGCTGACCCTGGACGAGGCGCCGGTGGTGGTCGAGGGCCCCGGGACTGCGCCCGCGACCGATGAGTCCCGTCCCCTGGATCCCGCCACCGTCCAGGTGCTGGACCGCGCCGAGATCCTGCTCGCCGGCTTCCGCGCCGGCGTGCCCGAAGGCGCCGAGGGACCGGCCGCCTCGGACGCGCCGCTGGCCGGCTGGGCCCGCGGTCTGCTCGTCGACACCCGCATCCTGCTGGATTCCCAGGTGAGCGAAGACCCGCGCCTGCGGGAGCTGCTCGCCGATCTCGAATACACCCTGGCCCAGATCGCGCGGCTGCAGGGACCGGTCCGCGAGTCGGACCGCGACTGGATCGCCGCCGGCCTGGCGCGCCGGGCCACGCTGGAACGACTGCGCACGTACGCCGAGGACGGCGTCGCGCGCTCGAGCCTCTGATAGAGACGACCGAAGGAGGATCCCATGGAGACCCGGAACCCGACCGACCGCATCTGGCTGATCGTGGTGGGACTGCTGGCGGTGCTGCTGCTGGCCGGCGCGGTCCGCGTGCTGGCGGCGCCCGCCGACGAGACCTACGAGCGGGCCCGCGCGGCCCTGAACGAGGCCGAGTACAAGGAGGCCATCGAGCTGTACCGCCGTGTCTACGAACGCGAACGCGACACGGAGCTCGCCGCCGATGCTCTCTACTGGCGCGCCTTCGCCCACTACAAGCTGCAGGACCGCAAGCACCTGCAGCAGGCCGCCGAGCTGCTGGCCCTGCAGACGGAGCGCTTCCCCGAGTCGAGGGTCCTGGAGGAGGTCGAGGCCCTGCGCGCGCGCGTCGACGGCCTGCTGGCCCGCCGGGGCAACGCCCGCGCCCGGCAGCGGACCTACGAGCGCGCCTACGACCCCGAGGCCCAGGAGCGCGAGACCCGCGTGGCGGCGCTGCAGGCCCTGATGATGATGGATTCCGACAAGGCCCTGCCGCTGCTGAAGCGGATCCTGGCCGACGAGGACGGGGATCCCGAGCTGAAGCGCCACGCCCTGATGGTGCTGACCCAGGTGGACGACGACGCGGCCGAGGAGATCCTCCTCGAGGTGGTGCGGACCGAGACCGACCCGGAGATGGTGGTCCAGGCCCTGTTCTGGCTGTCGCGCATGGGCTCGGACGCGGCCTACGGAGCGGTGGTCGAGGCCTACCGCGCCACCGACGATCCCGAGGTCAAGCAGGCCGCCCTGATGGCCATCGGCGACAGCGAGGACCCGCGCGCCGTGGACCTGCTGATCGAGGTGGCCCGCGACGAGGACGCCGATCCGGAGACCCGCCGCCAGGCGGTGTTCGCCCTGTCGCGGACCGGGCGCGACGACCTCGGCGACGTCCTGCGCTCGCTCTACGCGGAGTCGGACGACGTGGAGTTCAAGTCCATGATCCTGTTCGGCATGACGCACCTGGACGACGAGGTGCCCGCCGACTGGATCGCGGACGTCATCGTCGACAAGGACGAACACCCCGAACTGCGCCGCAGCGCCCTGCACTTCGCCGGCATGATGGACCTGGTGGACGTGCCCTTCCTGCGCCGCGTCTACGAGGCCGACGACGATCCCGAGATCCGCGCCCAGGTCTGCTTCGCCCTGTCGGAGGTGGACGATCCCGAGGCGGTGGAGTTCGCCATCGAGATCGTGCGCAAGGAGACCGACCCGGAGGTGCGTCACCAGGCCGTGTTCTGGCTGGGCCAGTTCGACGACCCGCGGGTGGCGGAGTTCCTCATAGAGCTGATCGAGGAGGACTAGCATGCGGGGTGTCCTGATGCTGCTGCTCTTCCCGCTGATGACGGGGCCGCTCGTCGCGAACACCTCCGCGGCCGCCACTGACGATCTTCTCGAGGGCCGCCCCGACGGCACCTACCGATTCACCTATCCGGTCCGTGAAGGCGTCCACGGCGACGGTTCCCGCCGCGTCATCCACATCGACGAGGACGGCGACGGCTTCGAGATGTGGGACGCCGAGCTGGACCAGGGCCCCGCCCGCGTCGAGGTGGAGATCCTCGACGGCGAGGTGCGCGACGTGGACGTGCGCGTCGGCGGCCGCGCCCGCCGGGGGCGCGACGACGCGGTCGACCTGGGCGAGGTCGATCCCGTCCGCGCCGCCCGAACACTGCTGCGCATCGTGGCGACCGCGCGGGAGCGCGCGGCGGCGGAGGCCGTTCACGGGGCCGTCATCGCCCGCGGCGCGACGGTCTGGCCCGAGCTGCTGGCCGTCGTCCAGGATCGGAGCCGTCCCGACGAGGTGCGGCAGGACGCCCTGTTCTGGGTGGCCCGCGACGCCGCCGAGGCCGCGGTCGGCCCCCTGTCCGAGCTGGTCGACGCCGAGGACGAGGACGTCGAACTCCGCGAGCACGCCGTGTTCGCCATCTCGCAGCTGCCCGAGGAGACGGCCCTGCCGCTGCTGCTCGACATCGCCCGCGGGCACAGGCATCCCGAGGTGCAGCGGGCCGCCTTCATCTGGCTGGCGGACTACGACGATCCGGAGGTCCTGAATCTTTTCGAGGAGATCCTCGTAAGTCGTTGAGGACGTCCCCACCATCCAGACAGCGGAGTGACCCATGAAGCGCGAAGCCCCGTTCATCCTGACGATCGGTCTGCTGGTCCTCGCGGCGACGGCCGCGACGGCATCCACCAACGATGGTGCGGTGGTGCGCGCCCTGCGCCTCGACGCCCCGATCGACCTGGACGGCCGCCTCGACGACGCGGCCTGGGATCGGCCCTCCAACCCGAACCTGGTCCAGAACGAGCCCGAGAACGGCGCCGACCCCATCGCACCGACGGACTGGTGGGTGGCCTACGACGACGAGGCCCTCTACGTGGCCGCGCGCCTGCACGAGTCGGATCCCGGCCACGTCAGCAGCAAGCTGGGCCGGCGCGACACCTGGCCCGCCTCCGACTGGGTCTACCTGAACCTGGACACCTTCAACGACGACCGCAACGCCTACTCGTTCTCGGTCAACCCCGACGGCGTGATCGGCGACGGCTCCCTGTACAACGACGGCTGGAGCGACAACAGCTGGGACGACGTCTGGCAGACCGCCACGGCCGTCGACGACGGCGGCTGGACCGTGGAGATGCGCATCCCCTTCTCCCAGATGACCTTCCCGGCCACCGACCGGCAGGTGTGGGGCATCAACTTCTCGCGCCGCTACCTGCGCTGCAACGGCCGCGAGGACCTGTTCCACATGCCCCGCGGCGAGGCCGGCTACATGCGGCGCTTCCCGGACCTGGTGGGCATCGAGGGCGTCGAGCCCGGCCGGCGGCTGGAGGTGCTCGCGTTCGGCCTGGGCAAGGCGGAGTTCCTGGAGGTGGACGACGGCGACCCCTTCCGCGACGGCAGCGACTTCTTCGGCGACGCGGGCGCCGACGTCACCTGGGGCCTGAGCAGCAACCTCACCCTCAACGCCACGATCAACCCCGACTTCGGCCAGGTGGAGGTGGACCCGGCGGTGGTCAACCTCTCCGACTTCGAGACCTACTTCCAGGAGCGCCGCCCGTTCTTCGTGAAGGACGCCAACGCGTACCGCTTCGGGCGCGAGGGGCTGAACAACAACGTCGGCTTCAACTTCGGGGATCCCCAGCTCTTCTACAGCCGGCGCATCGGCCGCGCCCCCCAGCTGCCCCGCGACGAGCACGACTTCGTCGACGCGCCCAGCGCCACCACGATCCTCGGCGCCGCCAAGCTCGGCGGCAAGATCGGCAACACCACGATCGGCGTCATGAGCGCCGCCACCGCCGAGGAGAAGGCGGATCTCGACCTGGGCGGCGACCGGTCGCGACAGACCGTCGAGCCCTTCACCTCGTACACGGCGGCCCGCGTCAAGCACGCCACGCCGGACGGGCGGCAGGGCATCGGCCTGATGGCCACCAACGTGTGGCGCGACCTCGGCACGCCGACGGCCCGCGACCGGCTGGCCCGCAGCGCCCTGGCGGCCGGCGTCGACGGCTGGACCACCTTCGACGAAGAGGGCGTGTGGGCCATGCGCGGCTACCTGTCCATGAGCCGGGTGACGGGCGAGCCGGCGGCCATCGAGCGTCTGCAGGATTCCTCGCGCCGCTACTACGGCCGGCCCGGTGCCGACCACATCGAGCACGACCCGACCCGCACCTCACTGCAGGGCTGGGCCGGCCGCGTCATGCTCAACAAGCAGTCGGGGAACGTCAGCCTGAACACGGCCCTGGCCGCCATCTCGCCGGGCTACGAGATCAACGACCTGGGCTTCCAGTACCGGGCCGACCAGATCAACTACCACCTGATGGCCGGCTACGACTGGCACGAGCCCAAGGGCTGGTTCCGCAACCGCGGCGCCTCCCTCGGGCTCTACAAGAACTGGGACTTCGGCGGCCGCGCGGACCAGCTCGGCGCCGGTCTCTTCTACAACGCCCGCTTCGCCAACTTCTGGGGCGTGCACGGGATGCTCTTCTACAACCCCGAGCGCAACGACCTGCGCGCCACCCGCGGCGGCCCGGTGGTCCGCAGGCCCGAGAGCCGCGACGCCTCGCTCAGCCTCTACACCAACTGGCAGCGGCCCTGGGTGGTGGAGGTCGGCGGCGGCGTGTGGGAGACGGGCGACGGCTCCTCCGGCGGCCACGTCTGGAGCGACGTGACCCTGCGCCCCCTGCCCTCGCTGCGCCTGTCGGTGGGCGTGAACCGGTCCTGGGACGTCGTCACCAGGCAGTGGGTGAGCAACGTCGAGGACCCGGCCATGACCGCCACCTTCGGCACCCGGCACGTCTTCGGCCGCATGGACTTCGACGAGCTGAGCTTCCCCGTCCGCGTGGACTGGACCTTCACGCCCAAGCTGACCCTGCAGTCCTACGTGCAGCCGCTCTTCGCGACCGGCCGCTACGCGGACTTCACCGAACTGGCCCGCGGCGACAGCTACGACTTCGACGCCTACGGGGAGGGGGGCTCGACCATCGTCCGCACCGACGACGGCTACGTGGTCGATCCGGACGGAGCCGGTCCCATCGAGCCCTTCGACCTGCACGATCCGGACTTCAACTTCAAGTCCCTGAAGGTCAACATGGTGCTGCGCTGGGAGTACGCGGCGGGCTCGACGATCTACCTGGTGTGGACCCAGGACCGGGTGGACTTCCAGAACCCGGGCGACTTCTCGCCGCGCCGGGACTGGGACCTGCTGATGGAGGCGCCGGGGGATGACATCGTGATGGCGAAGGTGACGACCTGGCTGGATTGGTAGCCTACCGCACCAACGCCACCTTCCGCGTCGCCGCGCCTCCGCCCGGCAGCTGCGCCCGCGCGAGATAAGTCCCGCTCGCCAGCGCCCGCCCCGCGTCGTCACGCCCGTCCCACACGGCTTCGTGCCGCCCCGCCGCGACCATCCCGCTCAGCAGCGTCCGCACGAGCCGCCCCTGCAGATCGTACACCGCCAGCTCCACCCGCCCGGCGACCGCCAGCTCGAACCTGAGCGTCGTCCGCGGATTGAACGGATTCGGGTAGTTGCTCAGCCCCGCGACCGTCGGCTCAGGCGGCCCATCGACGTCGGTGACGTCCCCGACCACCAACCGCGCCAGCACCGAGTGCGGCGAGACGGGATCGCTGGAGACGATCGCGATGGGATCGGTGTACAGCCCCGTCGCCAGCCCCGCCGGATCGAAGCGCGCGCTCAACGTCAGCGACTGGGCCGGGTCCACGCGCCCGGAGGTCGGGATGACCTCCAGCCACGCCGCCGACCAGTTCACCGAGGCGATGTCCAGCGGCAA
Source organism: uncultured Fibrobacteraceae bacterium (assembly GCA_964607825.1). Lineage (GTDB taxonomy): Bacteria > Krumholzibacteriota > Krumholzibacteriia > LZORAL124-64-63 > LZORAL124-64-63 > JAHIYU01. The sequence goes on from CAZSNA010000006.1 coordinate 31,439, forward strand.
GGCGCCGTCGTTGTACACGACGAAGGTCTCCACGCCCAGCTGCGGGATGGTGTCGAGGGAGGCGGGGATGTTCAGCAGGCCCGCGCCCGCGGCGTTGTCGCGGCCCGGAGTGCCGATGTCCACGGCGCCGTGCTCCAGCGCCGTCGCCACCTCGGCCGGCGTGGCGCCGGGGGAGGCCTGCAGCAGGATCGCCGCGGCGCTCGTCACCAGCGGGCAGGCCATGCTCGTGCCGGAGTAGGCCACGTAGCCCGAGTTGGAGACGGTGGAGGTGATGTTGTCGCCCGGGGCGGCGACGTCGGGCTTCATCAGGCCGGGGGGATAGGGGTAGTCGTCGTAGCCCTCGACGGCCAGGTCCCAGCGGGTGGGGCCGATGCTCGAGTTCGCCCAGACCGCGTCGGACGGGGTGGTGGCGCCCACGCTGATCATGGCCGAGTGGCCGCCGTCGCCGTACCAGGGGTTGGGGCAGTCGGCGGGGGCGCCGATGTCCTGGGGGACGGGGAAGTGGCCGCCGTAGCCGTCGCCGTTGCCGGCCGCCGCGATCCAGGGGATGCCCATGGCCAGCAGGATCTCCGCGTTGGCGCGGTTGGCCTCCTTGAGGTCGTCGGCCGGGTCGTTCCAGCCCGCGCTGTGGCTGAACAGGTCGACCGGGCCGTGGTCCAGGCCGAACTGCATGGCCTCGATCATGTCGCTGAAGTAGCCGGGCACCGCGCGCAGGGCCATCAGCGTGGCGCCGGGGGCGGCGCCGGTGGTGGTGCCGCCGGTGCCGTCGCCGATGATCAATCCGGACGTATGCGTGCCGTGGTTGATGCTCGTGTCGCCCTCGTAGGGATCGTCGTCGTCGTCGACCGCGTCCCAGCCGTGGTGGGGGTAGGACGGGCCGCCGTCCCACATGGCGCCGGCCAGGTCGGGGTGGTCGTAGGACACGCCGGAGTCCACGTGGCCCACCAGGATGCCCGTGCCGTCGAAGCCCTCGGCCCAGGCCTGGTCGGCGCCGATGCGCGTCAGGTGCCAGGCCAACGCCTGCGCCTGCGCCTCGGGGTCGGTCTCCGCGGCGTCGCCGCAGGTCTGCGACAGCCGGTCGTCCAGCCAGATACGGCCCACGGCCGGATCCGCGGCCAGGGCGGCCACGCCGGCGGGGGTCAGCTCGGCGGTCCAGGCGCCGACCAGCCACAGGGGCCGGGGCGCGGTGCGGGCCTTGTCGGGTCCCAGGCGCGCGAAGGCGGGGGCCAGTTCGGCCTCGGCGCGGGCCAGGACGGTGTGCAGCGCCCGGGTCACGGTCTCGCGCCGTGTGTCGCGGGAGGCGCCGTCCAGGGCCGTATGGAGGGCCTGCGCATCCAGGCGCAGGACGGGTTCGATCACGCAGCTCAGCCCGTCCTGATCCGCCTTTCCCAGGGCCGCGGCCAGGCGCGGCGAGACGGGGTCCAGGTGAGAGAGACGGCGCAGGGGCGGGTCGTCGGCCAGGCGATCCAGGACGGCCTTGCTCGGCGCGGCGACGGCGTGGGTCACCTCGGCGGGCTCCACGCGCAGCACCGGATCGCCGTCGATCCAGGTCCAGGTCTCGGCGTGGGTGTTGTCGGTCTCGTCGGATTCGGGGACGGCGTCCAGGGTGTCGAAGGCGAAGGCGATGTCGTGGTCGCCGGCGCCCAGGGTCAGGACGTGGTCCTCGATGGCCACGTAGGTCGACACGGGCAGCCCGCCGCTGAGCACCCAGGCCGAGGCGGGGACGCCGTCGACCATCAGCTCGATGCGGATGTCGGACGTGGCGTCGGCCAGGCCGTCGTTGTAGAACGCGAAACTCACGTAGGCGGGCCGGTAGGCGGCCAGCCAGCCGAGGTCGCGCTCGCCCGTGTACATCGACCCCACGAGGGGACCGCCCCAGCCGTCGGGGGTGAAGACCGAGAGCTCGGGCCGGGTGGCCCGTTCGCAGGTGTAGACGTTGTGGCCCTGGGTGGGCGTGTCGCGGCGGTCGATCCAGGCGGCGTGCAGGCGGCCGTCGCCGACGACGCCGTCGAGGTAGTGGTACTGGGGCTCGGCCAGGTTCTGGTCGGTGACCGTCTCGATGTCGCCCCAGTTGTCGGGGTGTCCGTGGCCGCCGGCCTGGCGCGCGGCCAGGTCGAACTCGTCGCCGCCCGGAGGCGCGTCGAGCCAGAGGCAGCCCACGATGCCGTCGCGGGCGTAGATCGCCGGGCCCACGCTCTCGTACTCGTCGGCGACGATCTCGTAGGGGCCGTACATGGTGGCGCCGGCGTCCCAGGAGAAGGTGTAGATCACGTCGCCGTCGATGTTGCCGAGCCCGTCGTCGAAGTCGTGCTGGAAGACGGCGAAGACCTCGTCCTCGCCGCAGGCCACGCGGGGGAAGCCGCAGTTGTTGGTCGTCCAGTCGGTGAGGTCGGTGATGGCGCTGAAGCCGCCGCTGACCGCGTCGCTGGCGATCAGGATGCGCGTGGGATCGCCCCACACGCTGGCCTCGCCGTTGACCATGTGGACCAGGGCGCCGTCCATGGCCACGTCGGGCCAGAGGTCCGGGTAGCCGTCGGGAACCAGGGAGTCGAAGCTGACCGTGTTGCCCGAGTTGGTGGACCACATCCAGACCAGGGTCCACTCGTACTGGTAGAGGTCCCAGTTGATCTCCTGGTAGCTGGCCGCGATGAAGAGGGTGGAGAAGTCGCCGGCGCCGGTGACCGCCACGCTCGGGGTGGCGTTGACCGAGTCGGTGAACAGGCCCTTGATCCACTCCCAGGCGAGGGGGTCGTCGGCGTTGGACGAGCGGGTGCGGATGATGTAGCCGTCGTCGCGGATCCAGACCACGTGCAGGAAGCCGGCGTCGTCGATGGCGATGTCGGGCATGTATTCGTCGTAGGAGAAGGACGGCATCTCCCAGACCGTCCAGGTCAGGCCGTCGTCCTGGCTGCGGGCGATGTGGATGTCGCGGTCGGTGCCGCCCAGGTCGGTAGCCTCGAAGACGGCGTAGAGATCGCCGGTGGTGGGGCTGACGGCCAGGGAGACGTAGGCGTCGTTCATGCTCGTGGCGTTGGCGAGCAGGCGGTCGGTGGTCCAGGGGGCGTCCTTGGCGTCGCTGCGCAGGGGCAGGGAGCGGGTGGCGCCGCGGCTCAGGTCCGTGTGGTCGGCGAAGGCGGCGGGGGCCGGGGGGGCGCCCGTCGGGAGCGTGCGGACGGCGGCGGGCGTCGCGCCGGCGCGCAGATCGATGTCCTGCAGGATGCTCCGGGGCGCAGCGGCCTTGGAAGCGGGCGTACGGGCGCCGGCCTGGCGAGCGAGGGGGCCCGCGGGGGCCAGCCGTCCCGCGGCGATAGCCTTCGCGGTCTCGGCGGTGCGTTCGACCGTCCCCGTGCGCAGGGCGCCGCGCTCGGCGGCCGTGGCCAGGGTCGTGGTCAGTATGAGCAGCAGGGAGAGGACCGGTCCGTGTCGCATGGGGCCTCCGTCCGGGAGCGGTATGAGTCGACAATTGATATTATATCATATCAATTGTCTGAAAACATTATAATAAGTAAAATCACTATCGAATCAGGGTCAGCTTCGCCGAGACGCTCCGACCGTCCAACTTCGCACGCAGCAAGTAGATACCGCTGGCCAAGGCCTGGCCATGGTCGCTGTGGCCGTCCCAGATGAAGGTCGCCGTTCGGCCCGGGAGAGAGCCTGTGTGAATTCGGGCCACTCGTCGGCCCCGCAGGTCGTGGATCGCGACCTCGGCGTCGGCGACGCCGCCGGCCGGCAGGTCCAGGCGGATGGTGGTGCGCGGATTGAAGGGATTGGGGCTGGCCGTCACACGGGCCCGGCTCGCCGTCGGGACGCCGGGATCGTCCGTCGAGGTGGACGGATCGCCGTAGATCGTCTCGGTCACGTCGACCCGGGCGCTGGCGGCGGAGGTCGCCGAACGCACCTGCACGTAGCGGAAGTTGTTGGGCGCGAGGATCTCGCCGCCCGTGGACCAGTCCTCCCACTCGATCAGCGCCAGGTCGTCGAACCAGGTGCGGCCCGTGCCCGAGGCCGGCGGCTCCGTGCCGCAGCGCAGCTCGAAGTAGATGGCGCTCGAGGGGGTCTCCAGGTCGACCCACTGCTCGGTCCAGGCGCAGTCGCCGGTGAAGCGGGGCGCCAGGTCGGTGCTGCTGATGGGGCTCTCCGAGTACCGGGACGAGTAGAAACGGACCATGATGCGCGACTCCGCCGCGTTCTCGGCGTGGAGCCAGCCCAGGGCCGAGTGGGCCTTGACGGGGTCGCAGGGGAGGTGCTTCTCGAGGTCGGTGCCGGTCTGGCCGCTGGCCGACGATTCCCGGCTCACCCGCAGGCTGCGTTTGCCGCTGCGGAACCGCTCGTCGTCGAGGAGCTCGTCGGCGGTGTTGTCGTCCCAGAAGGTGGCGCCCTCGTCCTCGAAACCGCCGTGCCAGAGGATCTCGCGGCCCCAGCGCACCTCCAGCCCCGCGGCGTCGAGCGCGCTCAGGTCGCCCAGGCCGGGCAGGGCGGTCGGCGCGGAGATCCACCAGCCGTCGCGCTCGACCAGGGGCAGGTCCAGGGCGGTCTCGACCTCGGTGGAGTCGACCTGCGCGCGGTCGGTGTGGACCCGGGCGGTGCCGGTCTCTCGGTCCACGGTCACCAGCGCGTTCATGGGCGCCGAGTAGTCGGCGATGCGGTCCATGATCTCGTAGCCCAGCGTGCCGACGGCCGGCTGCGGGATGTAATCGTCGATCCAGGCCGGCGTGAAGGTGGTGCCGACGATGCCGTCCTTCTCGATCTCCAGGGTCAGCACGAAGGTGGGGAAGGTCTCCGGGTAGTAGAGGTCGAAGATGAAGTTGCCCAGGGAGTGGGCGATGAGCTTGCCCTGGTAGGCCTCGAAGCCCTGCAGCACGTGGGGGTGGTGGTTGATCAGGATGTCGGCGCCCAGGTCGAGCGCCAGGCGGCGCAGGGCGCGCTCGTCCAGGGTGGGTTCGTTGCGGAAGCGGAACTCGGGGTCGCCGGGATCGCCCTCGGCGGCCTCGATCACCGACGGGTCGATCAGGCGGGCCGCCTTGCCCGGCGGCGGCGCGGTCTCGTACTCGTCGCCGCTGTGGGTCTGGACGATCACCACGTCGGCCAGCTCGGGCAGGCCGTCCAGGGCCGTCTCCAGGTTCTGGGGGATCAGGAAGCCGAAGCCCGGCTTGCTCGGGCCCGCGTCCAGGAACGGCTGGTAGTTCCACTTGCGCCCGCAGCGGTTGCTCAGGCCGAGGAACGCCATGCGCACGCCGCGTTCGGTGTGGAAGCAGGGCGCCAGGGCCTGGGCCTCGGTCGAGCCGGCGCCGAAGTGGGGGATGCCCAGCGCCTCGAGCCCGTCCATGGTGTCGAGCATGCCGATCTCGCCGTAGTCGATGATGTGGTTGTTGCCCAGGTCGGCCAGGTCCACGCCGGCGTACGAGACCCCCACGATGTTCTCGGGCCGGCTGCGGAACACGACGCTCTTGGAGGGGTGTGGCGTGCCGCGATCGGTGTAGGACACCTCCAGGTTGCAGACGTTCACGTCGGCGGCCTCGCCGAAGATCGGCAGCGTCGGTTCGAACAGCGCCTCCACGCCGTAGGTGTCGATCAGGCCGCCGCCGGACTCGTAGGCCCGGCCGGTGAAGACGTCGCCCACGAAGTTCACGGTCACCGGGCCGCCCGGATCGCCGGGATCCACGTCCACCTGGCACATGGCGTGGCCCGACATCCCGTCGGGATCGGTCACCGTGAGGCCCACCGCCCAGGGGTGGTCGGCCACGACGGAGAAGGCGTGGGTCGGGTCGGCCTCGGTGCTGACGCCGCCGTCGCCGAAGTCCCAAAGGTAGGTATGCTCGGCCGAGTCGGGGTCGTCGACCAGGGCCTGGAACTGGACGATCGCCTTGACGGCGCCCTCGACCCGCCGCAGCGCCGGCGCCGACTGGGAGATGCCCACCGTCGGCGCCACCGGCAGCGCGTCGCTCACGTCCTCGATCGCGTCGAACCAGGTTTCGCCGGGGCTGCCGTCGTCGGCGTCGTTCACGTAGATCAGCCGGTCCACGGTCGGCAGGTCGCCGTGGGTGGCCCGCCAGTCGGCGCCGATGGGCAGCAGGTACGCGCGCCACTGGTGGCGGTCGTAGGAATCCTGGTAGACGGTCCACCAGTCCGGATCCTCGGGCAGGTCCTCGCCGCAGAAGGTGTAGACCAGCTCGCGGGTCCCGTCGCCCACGCCGAAGCCGTGCATCTCGCCCAGGTCGCCGCACTTGATCGCCACGCGCCAGACGGTGTCGTCGTCCACGGCGCGCGCGCCGATGAGCTGGACCTTCCAGGTGTTCCCGTCCAGCAGGAGGGACTGGGCGCCTTCGTAGGCGTCCGAGACCAGGGACCAGGCCGACGGATCGGCGTCCTGGCCGGGATAGCTCTCCAGGACGGGCGCACCGGACTCGAAGTCCTCGATCATCTGGGCGTGCAGGGGGACGGCCAGGAGCAGGCCGGCGGCGATGAACAGGAACGAGCGCATGGCATGCCTTTCGGACCCGGTGCGGCGGGGGTCGCGGACGGACGCGGCGATTATACCACGATGGCGGCGATCAGGAGAAGCTGCGGGGTAGATAGATGCCCTGGCCGGGGTCGTCCGACAGCGCGCCGTCGATCACCACGCGGCGGCCGCGCCGCCACACCGAGCGCACCTCGCCCCGCCAACGCTCGCCGGCCCACAGGGAGGGGCCGCCGTCGCGGGGCAGGACGACGCCCAGCGCGTCGGGATCGAAGAGCACCAAGTCGGCGTCCAGGCCGGCGGCCACGCGGCCCTTGCGGTGGCCCAGGCCCATGCGTCCGGCGGGACGTTCGCAGCAGAGCCGCACCCAGTCCTCGGGTTCCAGCAGGCCCTCGCAGACGCCCAGGGTGTAGGCGACCACCAGCCGCTCGCCCACGCCGCCGGCGCCGTTGGGGATGGCGGGGAAGCCCTTGGCGGCCTCGGCGCGCTTCAGTTCCAGCGGGAACTGGCAGTGATCGGTGGCGATCCAGGAGATGTCGCCGTCGGCCAGGCCCTGGCGCAGATAGGCGGCGTCGAGGGAGGTGCGCAGCGGGGGCGACATGAGCGCCAGCAGGGCGGCGTCGCCACCGCGGGCGTATTCCTCGTCGGTGCGGAACAGGTACTGGGGGCAGGTCTCGGCGCGGATGTCCACGCCCACGTCCCGCGCGCCCTTGATCAGCTCCAGCCCGCCGGCGGTCGAGAGGTGCACGATGGTCAGGGGGCAGCCGGTCTCCTCGGCCAGCAGCATGGCCGTGCGCACGGCCTCGATCTCCGAGTCGGGCCGGTGGGCGGCGGCGTGCCAGCTCGCGTCGGTGCGGCCCTCGCTCAGGAGCCGGGCCTGGTCCAGGTCGTTCTGCTCGCCGTCCTCGGCGTGGATCAGCAGGTGGGCGCCCACGTCGTGGATCTGCCGCATGAGCAGCTGCATCTCCTCGCGCGAGAGCATCAGGCGGCCCTTGTAGGCCAAAAACGCCTTGATGGTGGGCACGCCCGCGGCGAGCACGTCGCTCAGCTCGCTCAATCGCTCGGGGGTGATCTCGCTCACGGTGACGTGGAGGCCGAAGTCGCAGAGGCAGTCGGGCTGGGCGGCCTCGAGCCAGCGGAGGATGGCCTTGGGGAGGGATTCGCCGGGATCCGGGTTGGCGAAGTCGACCACGGTGGTGGTGCCGCCGAGCAGGGCGGCCTCGCTGCTCTCGCGCCAGCCCTGGCTGACGATGTCGTCGCGCAGGGGCATGCCGAAGTGGGTGTGCACGTCCACGCCGCCCGGGATCAGCCACAGGCCGGCGGCGTCCACGTCGTCGGGGCCGACCAGGGACACGACGGGGCGCTCGGCGACCTCGACGATCTTGTCGCCCTCGACGCGCACGTCGGCCTCTCGCGGCCCCTCGCCGGTCATCACGACGGCGTTGCGGATCCAGAATCCGTTGCTCATGGCGCCAAAGCTATGTTCCGGGGGGCGGGTCCACAAGTTCGGGGGCGGAAGGCGGGTTCCGACCCCTTTCCGGCTTACGAACGGCCCGGCCGCCCCGTCCGGTCGGACGCGACGACCGGGCCGTCGCCCGGCGGGGGCCGGTATCACTTCATCAACGTCACGCGCTGCATGGCAGCCCCGCTCTCCGTTATCAGTCGGACCAGGTACGCGCCCGAGGGCAACCCGCGCCCGGCGTCGTCACGACCCTCCCAGACCGCGACGTGTTCGCCGGCGGGCCGGGCTCCGTCGACCAGCGTGGCCACGCGGCGGCCCTGCACGTCGTAGACGGAGATCTGCACGTGCCCGGGCCGGTCCAGGGCGTAGGCCAGCTCGGTGCGGGGGTTGAAGGGGTTGGGTCGCGCCGGGTGGAGACGGGCCTGCTCGGGCCGCACGATCTGCGGCGTCTCCGGCTCGGGCGGATCGATGGAGACGTGGCCCTCCAGCCCGAACAGCGTGTCGAGCACCCAGCGGACCGTCTGGGCCATGGGCACGGGGTCGAAGCGCGTGGGGTCGAAGCCCCAGATCACGTCCGGCTTGCCGCTGGGCTTGGTCTCCACGGCCGCGTAGGAGAGCACGCCGATGGGCGCCCCATCGATCTTCGTGGATTCGTCGGTGCCGGGGCCTTCGAAGGTGTCGAAGAGGCCCTCGCCGCAGACGTCCTCCGGCTCGAACTCGGGGAAGTCCATGTCGCCCGCGTCGCGATGCTGCTGGCGGATCCAGTCGTAGCGGGTCTGCAGGCAGAACATGGGGTAGGTCGTGCGCCAGCCGTTGGGCAGCGTCTGCCTCCACCACGTTTCGGGCCGGAGGGTGGCGTCGAATTCGTAGAACTCGTCCCAGATACCGAGGGCCGAGGGCTGGAAGATGTCGGGCAGGCCGCCCTGCTGATCGACCCAGTCCAGCTCGTCCCAGGTGATGATCGTCTCCGGCAACTCGCCGTTCGGTGAGAAGTTCAAGGAGAAGAGATAGTCGAGATACAGGGCCTTGGTCGCACCGCACTGGCGGTCGCGGGCGTCGTCTCCATGCAGGCACTCGCTGGGGGAGCCCCAGGTCGTTTCGGCCCAGACCCTGTCGGTCGCGGACAGGCCCAGGCCGAGGTAGGGATAGAACATCGGACCGAGAGGGCTCGCACAATGGACGGGGAAGTAGATGCCGAAACTGCGCGCTCTGATGCCCAGATCACAGTTCATGTGATTGGTATCGAGGGAGTAGATCACCGGGTACATCCATCCCAGACCGTCAGGGGACTGGCGGTGGAAGTTGTTGACCGCGCCGCTGCCGACCAGCAGGAGGTTGCCCACGTAGCGCTGGTAGGTGGTCAGCCAGACGTAGGGGAGCCGGATGCGGGGGACTTCCTGCGCGGTGTCGAATTCCGGCTCGAAGTTCAGGGCGGCGTAGCTGGCGTTCGCATCGCGCGAGGCCCAGATGATCACGCGGTAGTCGATCACGTCGCGCAGGTCGAGCTGGTCGCCGCGCTCCACATCGATCACGTCCCGATACGGGTCGAAGCCGGGCACGTCGCCGATCAGTTCGAGCCAGCGCGCGTCGCGCATGACGTCGTTGTCGTAGGCGACGAGGCCCTCCTCGTCGAGCCAGCCGTTGCTGGTCACGTCGCGTACATCGTCGATCAGCAGCAGCGGCAACTGATTCTCGGGGTCGGGGAGCGGCAGCACGTTCAGGACGAGGGCCGTGCGGGCCAGGCCGCCCCCGTTGTCGCGGCAGTCGATGGTGAGCGTGTGCTGGCCCGAGTGGAACAGCAGCTCGGCGATCATGGCCGGCGGGTGAAGACCGGGCTCCACGCCCCAGCCGGGATCGTCCGGGTCGTCGGGATCCGCCAGATCCACGCCCCAGCGATAGGATTCGACGTACAGGTCGTTGTTCGCGACGGCGCCGATCCAGACGAACGTCAGCGGCTGCCCGGCGACGACGTCGATGATCTCTCCGGGGGACGTCGATTCGTAGCGCATGATGCCCAGGGACGGCTCCCGGATCTGCAGGAACGGGCCGGTCTCGGTGTTCGCGTGAAGCGACTCGTCCGGGTGGCCGGAGAGGGCGCAGCTCCGGGAATCGGACGCAGCGATGGATGTCGTCGCGACGGCGATGACACATAGGATGACGATCACGATACGGCATGTGCTTCGTGGCATGACGGACCTCCGTCCGTGGGAGATGGCGGATGTGCGTCACCCCGTTGGGGAAGGGCGCCGGTTCGAATAGGTCCAGGACGATATCCCGTTTCGATACGAGTGCGATGCCATGAAGCATATGGAGGCCGCTCGCCGATGTCAATCGCCCGCCCCGCGATGGGGGTGGACCGCCCCCGCCGATCGCCCCTATAATCGCCGTCGACCAGGACCGTCCGCTCCCGATACCACCCAGGAGAGCCCATGAAGCGCATCCCGACCAAGATCCAGACCGGCGACGAGACCTACCGCGAGAACGCCCGCCTCAACCGGGAGATGTCGGAGGCCCTGGCCACGGAGCTGTCCCGCATCCGGCGCGGCGGCAGCGAGAAGGCCCGCCGGCGCCACGAGGAACAGGGCAAGCTCATGGTGCGCGACCGCATCGACAAGCTGCTCGACCCGGGCACGCCGTTCCTGGAGCTCTCGCCCCTGGCGGCCCACGAGGTCTACGGCATGGACATCCCCGCGGCGGGCCTGGTGACCGGCGTGGGCACGATCCACGGCCGGCAGGTGATGATCGTGGCCAACGACGCCTCGGTGAAGGGCGGCACCTACTTCCCGATCACCGTCAAGAAGCACCTGCGGGCGCAGGAGGTGGCCCTGGAGAACCGGCTGCCGTGCATCTACCTGGTGGACTCGGGCGGGGCGTTCCTGCCCCTGCAGGCGGAGGTCTTCCCCGACAAGGAGCACTTCGGGCGCATCTTCTACAACCAGGCCACCATGTCGGCGGCGGAGATCCCCCAGATCTCCGCGGTGCTGGGCAGCTGTACCGCCGGCGGGGCCTACGTGCCGGCCATGAGCGACGAGGTGGTCATGGTCAAGGAGCAGGGCACGATCTTCCTGGGCGGGCCGCCCCTGGTGAAGGCGGCCACCGGCGAGGACGTGACCGCGGAGGAGCTCGGCGGGGGCGACGTCCACACGCGCATCTCCGGCGTCGCCGACCACCTGGCCAACGACGACGCGCACGCGCTCAGGATCGTCCGCGACATCGTGGAGAACCTGGGCCCGGTGTCGACCGCCACCATCCCCACCGCCGCGCCCGAGGAGCCCCACTACGATCCCGAGGAGCTCTACGGCGTGGCCTCGGCCGACGTGCGCCAGCCCTTCGACATCAAGGAGGTCATCGCCCGGGTGGTCGACGGCAGCAGGATGCACGAGTTCAAGCCCCGCTACGGCAACACGCTGATCTGCGGCTTCGCGCGCATCCACGGCTACAGCGTGGGCATCCTGGCCAACAACGGCATCCTGTTCAGCGAGTCGGCCCTGAAGGGCACCCACTTCATCGAGCTCTGCAACGCGCGGCGCATCCCGCTGCTGTTCTTCCAGAACATCACGGGCTTCATGGTGGGCCGCGTGTACGAGCACGGCGGCATCGCCAAGGACGGCGCCAAGCTGGTCAACGCGGTCAGCAACAGCACGGTGCCCAAGTTCACGGTGATCATGGGCGGCAGCTACGGCGCCGGCAACTACGGCATGTGCGGCCGGGCCTACGGCGCGCGCATGGTGTTCATGTGGCCCCAGGCCAAGATCTCGGTCATGGGCGGGGAGCAGGCGGCCGGCGTGCTGCTGCGGGTGAAGCAGGACCAGGCCGAGCGGTCGGGGGAGACGCTGACGCCCGAACAGGAGGCGGCGATCGTGGATCCGATCCTCGAGAAGTACGAGACCGAGGGACACGCGTACTATTCGAGCGCGCGGTTGTGGGACGACGGGGTGATCGATCCGCTGCAGACGCGGGACGTGCTGGGGCTGGCCATCGCGACGAGTCTGAACGCGCCGATTCCGCCGGTCAAGTTCGGGGTTTATAGGATGTAGGCTACCGCGCCGCCGCGATCATCGCCGCGATCGCCTCCTGCACCTCGGCGGCCACCTCGCCCAGCGCCGGATCATCCGACAACGCCGCCAGTATGCCCCGCGGCTCGATCATGCCCACCTTCACCGCGCCGTCCTCCGTCCAGACCGACACCCGGCAGGGCAGGGCCATGTTCAGCCGCATGTCCGCGGCCATCACCCGCGCGGCCTTCTGCGGCTGGCAGATCTCGAAGATGCGGCAGCGTTCGGCGAAGTCGACGCCCTTCTCGCGCAGGGTCTCCCCGACGTCGTGCACGTGCAGCACGCCGAAGCCGTGCTCGACCACCGCGGCCTCCAGGGCCGCGGACGCGTCCTCGAAGCTCTTTCCGCTGTCTACGATGTGGAACATGTTCAATCCTCCGGCTCGAGGGACGACTCCCCGGTCCAGCGTGTCCAGGCCGTGTTCCGGCCCAGCTTGACGAAACCCACCTTGATATAGCCGAAGACCTCCAGGTTGTCACGTCCCTTCAGCGTGAGCTTGCAGCGGTATTCCTTGCCGTTGTTGGGGTCGTAGATGCGGCCGTCGCGCCACTTGCCCTTGTGGAAGCGGAAGTCGCGCATCAGGCGCAGACCCAGGATGGGACGGTCGTGCAGGGCCTCGTCGGGGTTGTTGAGGTCGGTGCGGGGCTCTCCGGGCGTGCCCTGGTCGCTGTCCGGAGGATAGACGGGCGAATCGAGATGGACGATGCGGCCGTGGTAGCGCTCGTCCTCCAGGTAGATCTCGATGCGGCTGCGGCTGTCGCCCTCGTCGGCGGTCAGCCAGACGCCGAGGAGGTCGTCGGCGACGGGTTCGAAGTCGTCGGCCGCGGCGGCCGCGGCGAGCAGGCATGCGGCCAGGACCAGGATGGGCTTGCGGCGGCTCATGCGCTACCTCTCTCCGTAGATGGCCTTCACGTCCCCCCAGTTCGCCCGCTCGCCCGGCATGGGGTTGTCCTCGACGGCCTGCTGCAGGTCGGCGGCGGTGGTGCCGGCCACGTTCTCCAGGTCGAGCTCGACGCGGAAGTCCGCCATCAGCTCCGCCAGTTCGGGACTGCCCGCCGCCTCGAACTCCGTCATGACGCCCAGCAGGGCGGTCTGCATCTCGCCGGTGATCACGAACCCCGCGCCCTGTCCGTCGACCTGGGCCGCCACAGCCGGCAGCCAGAGCCCCCAGGTGTCCATGACGCGGTAGATGAGGGTCGGCTCGCTCACGACGGCCTCCGCGACGGCCCGGGAGTTGGTCTCGTAGAGCTGCACGTAGTAGTCGCCGACGGGCGAGGCGGCCAGGACCTCGTCCCGGTAGCGGCGCAGGATCTCGAAATCCGCGGTGGGGTCGATGGTGCGGAATGGCTCCGAAGGCGGCGCCTTGGTCTCGGGAGGCGAGCCGGGGCAGTCCATCTCCGGGCAATTCGTCTCGAGGAAGTCGCAGGTGAACATCCCGAAGAGGACGAAGGCGTAGTAGATCAGGCAGACCGAGCAGTCGTGGACGGTCATCTCCTGGATATAGACCGTGTGGGAACTGAGCTGCGGAGACTCGGTCGTCTTGTCGGGGGGCGGGTCGAGAAGCTCCAGCTCGAGCGTGCTGTGATAGGTCCCAGGGGTGTGGACCGGCGGCGGGTATTGGAGCGTCATCCGGGGCTCGTCCGTGAAGACGAGCGTCTCGATCCCGGAGTCCTGGTTGGTGGCCATGAGGACGTTGCCGCCGCCGGGCGGCAGCTCGTCGACCACGACGTCGACGGACAGGGACTGGCCGGGCGCCCGGAACAGCACGATCCGGCCGAAGGGATCCAGGGGGACGTCCGCGTCGATCTCGAAACGGGCGGCCAGGGACGTCGACTCGTCGTCGATGATCGTCACCTGGGCGGTGCCGGGGTTGCCGACCACATAGGCGGGCGAGTCGTCCAGCGTGAGGGCGATGGTCTCCGGAGGCTCGGTCTCGGAGTCCTCGTAGATCTGCACGTAGGCGTAGGCCGTATCGCCGCCGCCGGGATGGAAGTACGCGAGCGTGGAGCCGCCGACGAAGTCCCAGCCCTCGGAGGCGGACCCGCCCGTGATGTCGATGCTGGCGTAGATCGTCATCGCCGGATCCTCGGAGATGACCAGCGCGACGGGCAGGTTCGTGGAGTCCTCGACGACGCTGTGGAGCTGGGAGACGAAGTGGATCGTGGGCTCGGCGGCGAGCGGGCCGCACAGGGACAGGATCAGGAACAGGCCGATCAGGTGCGACGAGACGACGCGTCGGATATACGTCTCACATGTGTGCGCCATGGCAGTAACCCCCCTCTGCTGGCGTCGATTCCGAGCATACACCAAATCCGCGCGCGATGGTAGCGGGTCGGGGGGTGGGTCAGTCGTCGCGTCCGAAGGTCCAGTAGCGAGCGTCGCCGTCCGCCGCGGCCGACAGGCCTCTTCGTTCCGGTCCCAGCCCCCGCATCACCCCCACCAGATCCTCCAGCACCCGCAGCTTGCTGGCGTAGTAGGCATGGAGCTCCGGCATGCTCCAGGGGGAGACGTCGAGGCCCGTGGCGTCGATGCTGTCGACGCCCTCGACCAGCGTCAAGGGGGTGCCCAGGCGCCGGGCGCTGAGCACCCGCGAGGCGTCCAGGGCCACGTCCTTGTCGGAGGCGTAGAGGGTCCAGCGACGGGCCAGGCCGGTCATGCGCGGCGCGACGTGCTCGGCGAAGGTGCGGGCGTCGAAGTCGGGCGCGGCCAGGATCACGTTCTCGAAGAGGGGGACGTCGCCGCCGCCCCGTCGCGCCAGTTCGTCGAGCGCCCGGATCAGCACCTGGTTGCCCATGCTGTGGGCCACCAGGTGCAGGCGGCGTTCGCCCAGGGCGTGGCGCAGGTCGTCGAGCAGGTCGGCCAGGTAGGGCGCGCTCCACTCGGCGTCCTCGCGGTCGGCGATGTAGCGCAGCAGGCTGCCGTCCGAGGGCCAGGAGAAGAGGATCGGCGCGCCGGGGAAGCCGAAGTCGTAGGCCATCTGCGCCGTGCGCCGCGCCGCCTTGGCGAAGCTCATGTTGTAGCCGTGGACGAAGACCAGCGCGTCGGCCGACCAGTCGTCCGCGTCCCGGATCGCGGCGAGGCCGCCGCGCAGGTCGGCCATGAAGGCGTCGCGGTCCAGGGGCGTCACCGCGCGCAGGATGATGTGCTTGCGGGGATCCGGTCCGAACTCGAGCTTCAGCAGGCTGGGGCTCTCGAGCCGGCCCGGCTGATGAGCCGCCACGGGGATGGTCACCTCGCAGACGCCGTGATGGAGGCCGCGCACGGCCTCCGCCCGCTCGCCGCCGTAGTGCTTCGCGGGGTCGCCGGGATCGTCGACCCGGCGCGTGGTGGCGTAGTGGACGGTCTGGACGTGAACGGCGTGGTCGTCCGTCCGGTCGACGCCCTGGGGCGTGACGGGGATCGGCGGGGTGCGGTCCAGGTAGGCGGCGATGTCGGCGACGCGGGTTGGCAGGTGACGCTCCGGCGCCGGTCGGCGCTGCTCGGCGCACAGCACGGCCACCGCTTCCCAGATGTCCAGGGGGTCGGCGTGCAGGTCCGCCGCCAGGTCCGTGTCCGGCGTCAGCGAGGATTCCGGCACACCGAAATAGGCGGCCAACGACCGGACCACCAGCTGAAGGGTGCGGCCATCGTCATCCTTGGAGACGATCGGTGTTCCGGGCTCCGACTCGTCCGCCGCTCCCGGCACGTACGCCAACAGCAGCAGCAGGCTCAACGTCGCGATCGTCCTCATCGGTCCGTTCCGTTCAGATAGATGGCCTTCACGTCTCCCCAGTTCGCGGGTTCGTCCCGCATGGGATTGTCGTCGAGGGCGTCCTGGAGTGCGGCCGCGGTCTGCCCGGCGACATGCTCGAGATCCAGTTCAACCCGGAAATCGGCGACGAGTTGCGCCAGCTCAGGGCTGCCGTGGAGCTCGAGCTTGTCCATCAGCCCCAGCAGGGCGGCCTGCATGTCCGCGGTGATGACGAAGCCGTCGCCGACGCCGTCCACCTGCGCGGCGATCGCCGGCAGCCAGAGATCCAGGGTCTCGTTCGCGCGGTGGAAGAGGCTGGGCTCGCGTATGATCGCCGCCATCACCTCCGCGGAACGGTTCTCGTAGAGGCCGACGTAGTATTCGCCCACCGGAGAGGCCGCCAGTACCTCGTCGCGATACCGTCGGAGGGTTTCCAGGGTGTCGACGGCATCCTTGCCGGTCTGGGCGCCGGCCGACCCGGCGGTTCGCTTGTCGGGGCAGTCGTAGCCGCCGCAGTTCTCCTGGAGCTGGTAGCCCTGGCATGTTTCAGGTGTGAAGGACGTCGTGTAGTAGTAGAGCCAGCAGGCTATGCAGCGCCCGAGATGGTGAGCCCCGAACGCGGGGACGTATCCCGCGCTCACGCCGCCGCCCTCGGTGGCCTTGGCGCCCGCCGGGTCGAGGATCGCCAGCTCGATGATGTCGGGTTCGGCGTCCGGCGGCATCGGTGCATGCGTCAGAACGATGGTCTGCCGGGGGTCGTCCACGAAGTGCGTGGTCTGGACGCCCGGCAGCCGGCTGTCGATCCAGAAGACGTCGCCGCCGCCCGGCGGCAGGTCGTCGACCACCATGTCGACCTCGATGGCCACATCGTCCGCGGCCAGCAACGCGATCCGGCCGTCCGGGGTCAGGGGAACGTCCTCCTCGATCTCGAAATGCGCCGACAGTGACTCGGAATCGTCGTCGACGATGGTCACCCGGCATTCGCCGACGCTCCCCACGCCGTAGACGCCCCCGCCGTCCTGGATCTCCAGCACGAACTCCTCCGGGGGTTCGGGATCCTCGTCCCCGAACACGTGGGCGTAGACCAGGGTCGTACGGTCGCCGGGCTGGGCGTAGGCCCAGATCGTGCCGCCGATGTAGTCGACGTCCGGCGTGGCGGTGATCGGGGTCTGCTCGATCACGAAGGTCAGGGTCTGGCCCGGGGGGGCGGGCTCGGACAGGACCAGAGTGAGCAGCACGTCGGTGTGGGCCTCCACGACCGAGTGGATCCGGGTGGCGAAGCGGACGGTCGGCTGGGCCGAGGCGTCGACGGGCTCCAGGACCGTAGCGATCACGAGCGACAGCAGGGCGTATAAGATACAGCGCATGATATGGCCTCCTCCCTCGAGAGATGCCCGCAGGATACACCACCTCGCCCCGGCCGGGAACCCGCCTCATTATCATGGCACCCCACCGCACGGTGCCGTATGATTGGGGACGGCCGGGCTCCGTCCCCGATGACGGAGCCGTCTGTCCGCCGTGTCCGAGACGATTTCCCGAACCGCGAGGTCCCGCCTTGCCCAAGATCCAGACCGACCGCAACGGCCCCGTCCTGACCGTCACCCTGGACCGCCCCGACGCCCACAACGCCTTCGACCACGAGATGGTCCTGGCCCTGCGTGACGTCTTCGAGGGACTGGCGGCGGCCGACGCCGACGATCGGCCCCACGCCGTGATCCTGCGCGCGAGCGGCAGGACCTTCTGCGCCGGCGGCGATCTGAACGACATGCGCCGGCTCGGCAAGGCCGACTTCGAGGAGAACATGGTCGCGGCCCGGGAGCTCGGCGCCATGTTCCGCGCCATCCGCCTCTGCCCGGTGCCGGTGGTGGCCCGGGTCCACGGCGGCGCCTTCGGCGGCGGCGTGGGCCTGGTCTGCGCCTGCGACATCGTGGTGGCCGACACCGACGCCTTCTTCGCCCTGACCGAGGCGCGGCTGGGGCTGGTGGCCGGGGTGATCTCGCCCATGGTCGTCGGCCGCGTCGGGCTGTCGCGCGCGCGGGTGCTCTGCCTGACCGGCGATCGCATCGACGCCCGCGAGGCCTACCGCGTCGGCATGGTGGACGTGCTGGCCAAGCACGGCGAGCTGGACCGCGAGCTCAACCACACCGTGGGTTCGGTGCTCAAGGGCGGCCCGCGGGCCCTGGCCAAGGTCAAGGAGCTGGTGGAGGGGGCCCACGCCCTGGACTTCGCCGAGAGCCTGGAGTTCACGGCCCGCATGATCGCCGAGGCCCGCACGCAGCCCGAGGCCCAGGCCGCCCTGGAGGCCTTCTTCGACAAGCGCCCCGCCCCCTGGATGTCCGACCTGGAGGACTGGAACCCGTGAGCCGACCCTTCGACAAGATCCTGATCGCCAACCGCGGCGAGATCGCCTGCCGCGTCATGCGCACCTGCCGGGAGATGGACGTCCGCACCGTGGCCGTGGCGTCGGAGGCCGATCTGCACGCGCCCCACGCGAAGCTGGCCGACGAGGTGGTGCCCATCGGCCCGCCGCCGCCGCTGGAATCCTACCTGCGCATCGAGCGCATCCTCGACGCGGCCCGCGAGACCGGCGCCCAGGCGATCCACCCCGGCTACGGCTTCCTGGCCGAGAACGCCGGTTTCGCCCGGGCCTGCGCCGACGCGGGCGTCGTGTTCATCGGCCCCTCGCCCGAGGTGATCGAGCGCATGGGGGAGAAGACGGCCGCCCGGGAGATCATGTCGGCCGCCGGCGTGCCCGTGGTGCCCGGCGCCACCCTGCCCGAGCCCGGCCCGGACGGCGCCCACGATCCCGCCGCGGTCCTGAAGGTCGGCGAGGAGGTCGGCTACCCCCTGCTGGTCAAGGCCGCCTTCGGCGGAGGCGGCAAGGGCATGCGGCTGGTGCGCACGGCCGAGGACCTGCCCGCGGCCGTGGAGGCCGCCGCTCGCGAGGCCACCAAGGCCTTCGGCAACGGCCTGGTCTATCTCGAACGCTACCTGGAGCGGCCGCGCCACGTGGAATTCCAGATCTTCGGGGACAGCCACGGCCACGCGGTGCACCTGCAGGAGCGCGAATGCTCCATCCAGCGCCGCCACCAGAAGATCATAGAGGAGACGCCCTCTCCGGTGCTGGACGAGGTCACCCGCGCGAAGATGGGCGAGGCCGCCGTGGCCGCCGCCCTGGCGGTGGAGTACAGCGGCGCCGGCACCGTGGAGTTCCTGCTGGCCCAGGACATGTCCTTCTACTTCCTGGAGATGAACACCCGCCTGCAGGTGGAGCACCCCGTCACCGAGATGGTGACCGGGGTGGATCTGGTGCGGGCCCAGCTCGAGGTGGCCGCCGGCGCGCCCCTGCCCTGGACCCAGGACGAGATCGCGCCCCGCGGCCACGCCATCGAATGCCGCCTCTACGCCGAGGACCCGGCCCAGGGCTTCATGCCCTCGCTGGGAGAGATCCTGGTCTACCGGGAGCCCGACGGGCCCGGCGTGCGCCTCGACAGCGGCATCGCCGAGGGCGACACGGTCTCCATGCACTACGACCCCATGCTGGCCAAGGTCTCGACCCACGCCGAGACCCGCGCCGCGGCCGTGGACCGCATGCGCGACGCCCTGCGCCGCTACGCCGTGCTGGGCGTGACCACCAACGGGACGTACCTGGACGAGATCCTGGCCCATCCGGCCTTCCTGTCCGGCGACACCCACACCCACTTCCTGGAAGAGCACTTCGAGGGCTGGACCCCCGACGCGGACGTCCCCGAGGCCGCCTGGGCCGCCGTGGCCGTGGCCGAGGCCCTGCGCAACGGCGCCGCGACGCCCGCGGCCGGCGCGGCGACCGTCGCGAGCTCGCCCTGGGACCGCCTGGGCCCCTTCCGCCTCAACGGATTGGAGTAGACGTGCACCTGGAACTGCAAGCCGGTGACCGGACCCGCACCCTGAGCGCCCGACGCGACGGCGACGGCTGGCGCCTCGAGAGCGAAGGGGCCGCCCTGCCCCTGGAGGTCCTGGCGGTGAACGGCGACGTGGTGGACCTGAAGATCGACGGCGCGCGCAGCCGCTGCTGGGTGGCCCGCCGCGGCGCCGAGCGCCTGGTCTTCCTGGACGGCGCCGTCCACGTGCTGCGCCTGCCCGAGGACGAGGACGCCGCCCTGGACGACGACCGGGGCGACCTGGGTCCCGAGCTCAAGGCCCAGATGCCAGGCACCGTGGTCAAGGTGCTCGTGGACGAGGGGGCCGAGGTCGCCGAGGGCGCCCCCCTGGTCATCATGGAGGCCATGAAGATGGAGACCGAGATCGCCGCGCCCCTGGCCGGCCGGGTGGCCAAGGTGCACGTGGCCGCGGGCCAGGTGCTGGCCGCCGGCGACGCCCTGCTCGACCTGGATCCCGATCCGGACCCGGGAGCGGACTGAGGTGTACCGCTTCCCCCGGGATGAGCGAGTGGGCGTGGTGCTGGGCGGCGGCGGAGCCCGCGGGGTGGCCGCCGTCGGCATCCTGGAGGTGCTGGTGGACGCCGGCCTGCGCCCGGCCATGGTGGCCGGCACGTCCATGGGGGCGATGATCGGGGCCTTCTGGGCCGCCGGGCATTCCCCGCGCGTCATGCACCAGCTGGTGAACGACCTGAGGTGGACCGACGTCTTCGACATCTCCGTGGCCGGGGGCATCATGCGCGGCGATCGCTTCCAGCAGTGGCTGGCGAACCATCTGCCGCCCCGTTTCGAGGATCTGGACTTCCCCCTGGTCTGCACCGCCACCGACATCGACACCGGCGAGCTGATCTATCTCCGTGAAGGCCCGTTGCCCGAGGCCGTCCGCGCCACCTGCGCCTTCCCGGGCGCCTTCGAGCCCGTGGAGCGGGACGGCCGCAACCTGGTCGACGGCGGGCTGAAGAGCACCGTGCCCGTCCAGGCGCTCCAGGGCGCCGACGTGGACCGCGTGGTGGCCTGCGACTTCCAGCCGCCCCTGGACCGGCCCGTGGTGCCCGACGACTCGAGCAACTGGCGCAACTGGAGCCGCTTCTGGAGGACGCTGACCTTCCGGCGCCGCAACCTGGCCGCCGACATCCTGCTGAAGGCCGTCGACATCCTGCAGACCGAGGTCTGTCGCCGCCAGCTCGAGGACCATCCGCCCGACCTGCTGATCGCGCCGCCCATGCCCCGCATCAACATCGAGGACTTCCGGCTGATGCCGCGGATCATGGAGCTCGGCGCCGTGGAAGCGCGTCTGGCGCTGTCCGGACTCGAAGCCTGAACCGGGAGAGGACCCTGATGACGACGGTCCGCCGGGCCGAGCTGATGCTGCTGCTGGTCACCGTCTGCTGGGGCGTGTCCTTCCCGTCCATCAAGGCGGCCACGCCGCTCTGCTCGCCCGCGCTGTTCGTGGCCCTGCGCTTCGTCGCCGCCACGCTGCTGCTCTGGACCCTGTGGCCCCGTTTCGCCCGGGTCCTGCCCGCCCGGCTGCAGGCGCGGGGACGGGGCCTGATCCTGGACCCCCCGGCGGTACGGCACGGTATCCTGCTGGGCGCCCTGCTCTTCGTCGGCTACACCACCCAGACCGTGGGCATGCACACCACCAGCGCCAACAACAGCGCCTTCATCACGGCCCTGAGCGTGGTGCTGGTGCCGCTGATCCTGTTCGCGGGGCACGGCGTGCGGCCCTCGCCGGCGGTGGCGACGGGGGTGGCCCTCGCCCTGGCCGGCCTGTGGCTGCTGACCCAGCCCGACCTGCGCGGCGTGGTGGCGGGCGACCTGTGGACCCTGGCCTGCGCGGTGTCCTACGCGATCTACCTGGTGCGGCTCAACTTCGCCCTGGCCAAGGCCTCCTTCCTGCCGATCCTGTTCTGGAGCCTGGCCGTGGTGGCCGTCCTGAGCGGCCTGTGGGCGCTGCTGATCGAGGAGACGGTCTTCGAGCCCGTCAAGACGCTGTGGATCTCGCTGGCGGTGACGACGGTCCTGTCGACCCTGGTGGCGCTCTATCTGCAGAACCGGTGGCAGGGCTACACCACGTCCTCGCGGGCGGCCCTGATCTTCGCGGCCGAGCCGGTCTTCGCCGCCTTCTTCTCCTGGGCGGCGCTGGGGGAGCAGCTCGCCGGACGGGCCCTGCCCGGCGCGGGACTGATTCTTGCAGCCGTGCTCACCGTGGAACTGGGCGGTCCCGCCGAGATCGACGACCGCCTGCCGCGCCCGCTCGTGCCGGAGGAGCCGGAATGAAGGTCCTGTTCATGTGCACCGCCAACTCCTGCCGCAGCCAGATGGCCGAGGCCTGGGCGCGCGCGCTCTTCCCGGACGGCTGGGAAGTGGCCAGCGCGGGTCTGATCACTTACCCCATCACCGACGACACCCGCCGGACCATGGCCGAGGCGGGCGTCTCCATGGAGGGGCAGGCCAGCAAGAGCCTCGACGTCTTCGATCTGGACGACTTCGACCTGGTCGTCACCCTCAGCCGCCAGTCCACCCAGTTCCTGCCCGCCCTGGCCCGTCCCGAACGCCATCTCGCGCGCCCTATCCACGACCCCATGTCAGCCAAGGGCGGTCCCGACGAGGTCCGCGCGGCCTTCGCGCGGGGCCGGGACGAGGTCCGCGAGATCGTCCGCGGTGTGATCGAATCTCTCTCCGACTGAGCTTCGCGAGGTCTTCTCGGACGTCCCGTTTTCGGTTCGCGTGTCCGTCCCGGCGTAAGTGATGTGACTCCATTCCCGTAGACCGAACGAACAGAGACCTGCAACTTGCACGTGACCCTCCGGGAAGGTTCGCCCCCTTCGCCGCCCCGGTTTTTTTCCATTTCTTTTTCGTGTCCGGGGAGGGCCGCTTCGAACGGAATCCGCCGTCGCGACGTCGTTTCGAGCGGGTCGTCGAAGCGAGGTCGACGGGGCCGGATCCTTCATTATCGACGTGGAATATTTTTCCCTTCCGCGCCCCAGGGGTAGTGGATAATCTAGGGATCCCCCCACAAGATATGGGGGTCCGCCAGCTGGATGACCATGATTTACACAATGACGTGAATCATCAAAAACGTTCGGCCCGGCATACGGTTGACTCATCGGACAGGGGTGTTGGAGCTATCGTCGAGAACGCGCCGGATCGGCCGGTCGCGGACAGTGGATCGACCCCCACAGGCACCATAGAGGTCATGGACCGACAGCAGGAAAGAGGTTCTCCATGAAGGAGCGCACGGAGAAGAAGCTGCAGGCCGCTGCAGGCGCCGCACAGGGCACGGACGCCCCCCCGACCGAAGACCTGGCCCCAGAATTGGACCTGACCGAGCTGACCGTCGCGCCCGGGGACGACGGCATCGAGGACGTCCGCCCGGCCGCACCGCGCCGGGGCCTGTCCTTCGCGCGCCGCAACACCAGGCCCGGCGTCAATCCCCTCGACGCGGTCAAGTGGGAGCACCGCGACGCCTCCATCGTGACCCGCGAGGGAGAGGTCATCTTCGAGCAGAAGGAGGTGGAGATCCCCAAGTCCTGGTCGCAGATGGCGACGAACGTGGTGGTGCAGAAGTACTTCCGCGGCGCGCCCGGCACGCCGGACCGCGAGACCTCCGTCCGCCAGCTCGTGGGCCGCGTGGTGAACACCATCACCGACTGGGGCGTGACCGACGGCTGCTTCGACACCCTCGAGGACGCCCAGACCTTCAAGGCCGAGCTGGCCTACCTGCTGGTCAACCAGCACGCCGCCTTCAACTCGCCGGTCTGGTTCAACGTGGGCGTGGAGAAGGCGCCCCAGTGCTCGGCCTGCTTCATCAACTCGGTCGAGGACAGCATGAGCTCCATCCTCGGCCTGGCCAAGACCGAGGGCCTGCTCTTCAAGTACGGCAGCGGCACCGGCACCAACCTCTCGCCCCTGCGCTCCTCGCGCGAGAAGCTCAGCACCGGCGGCGAGGCCTCCGGGCCGGTGTCCTTCATGAAGGGCTACGACGCCTTCGCCGGCGTCATCAAGTCGGGCGGCAAGACCCGCCGCGCGGCCAAGATGGTCATGCTCAACGTGGACCATCCCGACATCGAGGACTTCATCGACTGCAAGGTGAAGGAGGAGCGCAAGGCCTGGTCCCTGATCGACGCCGGCTACGACGGCTCCTTCAACGGCGAGGCCTACGGCTCGGTCTTCTTCCAGAACTCCAACAACTCGGTGCGCGTCACCGACGAGTTCATGCAGGCCGTCGTCGACGACGAGACCTGGACCACCCACGCGGTCACCGACGGCCGTCCCATGGACACCTATCGCGCCCGCGAGCTGCTGAACAAGATGGCCACCGGCGCCCACGTCTGCGGCGATCCGGGCCTGCAGTACGACACCACCATCAACGACTGGCACACCTGCGCGGCCACCGACCGCATCCACGGCTCGAATCCGTGCTCCGAGTACATGTTCCTGAACGACTCGGCCTGCAACCTGGCCTCGCTGAACCTCATGAAGTTCCGGCGCGAGGACGGGGAGTTCGACGTCGAAGCCTTCCGCCACGCGGTGGACGTGGTGCTGACGGCCATGGAGATCATCGTCGACAACAGCAGCTACCCGCGCGACACGATCGGCGGCAACTCCCACACCTACCGTCCGCTGGGCCTGGGCTACGCCAACCTGGGCGCCCTGCTCATGTCGCGCGGCCTGCCCTACGACAGCGACGGCGGCCGCAGCTACGCCGCGGCCCTGACCGCCCTGATGTGCGGCCAGGCCTACCTGAGCTCGGCCCGCATGGCGGAGCACTTCGAGCCCTTCGAGGGCTACCGGCCCAACCGCGAGTCCATGCTGAACGTGATCCAGAAGCACCGCTCCCACATCAACGGGATCAACGCCCACCGCGTGCCCGAGGAGCTGCTGGACGCGGTCAAGGAGGTCTGGAGCGACGCCTACACCGTGGGCTACGACTACGGCTACCGCAACGCCCAGGTCACCGTGCTGGCGCCCACCGGCACCATCGGCTTCATGATGGACTGCGACACCACCGGCATCGAGCCGGACATGGCGCTGGTCAAGTACAAGAACCTGGTCGGCGGCGGCCAGCTGAAGATCGTCAACAACACCGTCCCCGAGGCCCTCGACCGTCTCGGCTACTCCGAGGAGGAGCGGAAGCGGATCCTCGCGCATCTCGAGGAGAACGAGACCATCGAGGGCGCGCCGGGCCTCCGGGACGAGCATCTGGCGGTCTTCGACTGCTCCTTCAAGCCCATCGGCGGGGCGCGCAGCATCGACTACATGGGCCACATCCGCATGATGTCCGCCGTGCAGCCCTTCCTGTCCGGCGCCATCAGCAAGACCGTCAACATGCCCAACGAGACCTCGCCCGAGGAGATCGCCGAGGCGTACATCGAGGCCTGGAAGCTGGGCCTGAAGGCCATCGCGGTCTATCGCGACGGCTCCAAGCGCACCCAGCCCCTGAACCGCTCCAAGGACGGCGGCGAGACGACCACCGAGGACAAGCCCATGGAGGACCACCAGGCGCCGCCCTCGCCCAGGCGCGTGCGCCTGCCCGACGAGCGCTCGGCGGTGACCCACAAGTTCAGCATCGCCGGACACGAGGGCTATCTGACCATCGGCCAGTACCCCAACGGCCAGCCGGGGGAGATGTTCATCTCCATGGCCAAGGAGGGATCGGTGGTCTCCGGCCTGATGGACAGCTTCGCCACGGCCTGCTCGATCATGCTGCAGTACGGCGTGCCCTTGGAGGTGCTGACGTCCAAGTTCAGCCACTCGCGCTTCGAGCCCAGCGGCTTCACCACCAACCCGGAGATCCCGGTCGCCAAGTCGATCATGGATTACATCTTCCGCTGGATGAAGCTGAAGTACGCCAACGCCGCCCAGCCGGAAGATCCGGCGCCCGAGTTCGACACCGGCCTGGTCGACGAGCCGGCCATGGCGCCCGACACGGCCGGCCCGATCACCATGGACGACGAGAACGGCCGGGCCTTCAAGGCCCAGGCCGACGCGCCGCCCTGTCCGGAGTGCGGCTCCATGATGGTGCGCAGCGGCACCTGCTACACCTGTCAGGTCTGCGCCGCCACCAGCGGCTGCAGCTAGTTTCTGTTCGAAATGCTCCCGGGAAGGAGTCTCGGGTAGCGCGGCGGGGCCGGAGGCGGGTGACCGCACCGGCCCCGTTTCGTGTTTTCGGCTGTTTTTCGGGGGAACCGATGTTAGGTTGATTCCCCCGGAACCGGGTCCCCCCGCCGACGTATGAGGATCGGCGCGGGTCGGATGATCCGGCCCCGCGGAACACGGAGGTCCTGCCCCATGTCGTTCACCAAGCTGTTGTTCGCGCTGTTGCTGTTCGCCCTCGCTCCCCAGGCCGGCGCCCAGACCCTCGACTGGAACCGTGTCGACGATCCCCTCGTCGAGGCCATCGGCCTGAACATGGGGCTGGCCAGCGGCTTCGGGCTGTCCTACAAGTTCCCCATCCAGTGGTGGCTCTACGCCCAGGTCGCCGGCGGCATCTGGAACAACAAGAACGACGACCGCCACAACGTGGGCGTCTCGCTCCAGTACATCCTGCGCCAGAACGGCCGCGACAAGATCTACCTCACCGCCTGCGGCGCCCACTTCTACCACAAGGAGTCGGGGGTCACGAAGGACCACATCAACCTGGGCTTCGGCGTGGGCGGGGAGCGGTTGCTGGGGGAGCGCACGGCGGTCACCGTAGAGGCCGTGTTCACCGACCGCGGCGACGAGGACAGCGTGATGATCTTTCCGCAGGTAGGGGTGCACTACTATTTCTAGCCGGTTTATGGTAGGATCGGGGCGTCTTCCAGCGTGAGCGGGCGGGGACGCCCCTTTCGTCCGGATCACTCGTCCGGACCGCGCATCCGGCGCCCTCCCCGCACCTGCACCGACCCCGCATTCCGCCCCGCACCGCAGGCACGCCAGACCGATCCTCGACCGGAGGTGACGCCATGGCCTGCGACAAGCTCCTGACGTATCTGGACGAGCACGGGATCCCCTACGAACGCATCTCCCATCCCCAGGCCTACTCGGCCCAGGAGACGGCCGACCGCGCCCGCATCCCCGGACGCGAGTTCGCCAAGACGGTGATGGTCAAGCTCGACGGCGCCCTGGCCATGGCCGTGATGCCGGCCCCCGAGAAGGTCAACTTCACCCTGCTGCAGCAGGCCGCCGACGCCGACACCGTGAGCCTGGCCACCGAGTCCGACTTCAAGTCCGTCTTCCCCGACTGCGACCTGGGCGCCATGCCGCCCTTCGGCAACGTCTACGACCTGGCGGTCTTCGTGTCCGGCAGCCTGGGGGAGGCCGAGCGCATCGCGTTCCCGGCCGGGACGCACACCGAGCTGCTGTCGATGGCCTACGCCGACTTCGAGCAGCTGGTGAAGCCGCGGGTGGCGCGGTTCACGTTCCTGCAGCAGGCGGAGATGGAGGCGGAAGCCTGAGGTCGACCGGCGATGAGGAAAAAAACAGAGGGACGGCCGTTCGGCCGTCCCTCCTCGTCTCGTCCGGGGATCGCTACGCCCCGTACTTCCTGATCGCCGCATCCAGCCGCGGCAGCATGGCGTAGATGAACGCCGCCACGCCCAGGATCGCCACCGCCACGACGACGAACATCTGGGTGGTCGGCTCCAGGCCGCTGATGAAGCCGGACAGCTTGTTGCCCACGGCCGTGGCGAGGAACCAGCCGCCCATCATCAGGCCCACCAGGCGCTTGGGCGACAGCTTGGTCACCAGCGAGAGGCCCATGGGCGAGAGGCAGAGCTCGCCGACGGTGATCACCAGGTAGTAGATGACCATCCAGATCATCGACGTCTTGGCCGCGCCGTCGTCGCCCAGGTAGGCGCCGAAGGCCATGATGAAGATGGCGATGGTCGTGATGATCATGCCCAGGAAGATCTTGCGCGCCGTGGTGACCGCGCGGCCGCGGCGGGCCATCCAGCCGAAGAAGAAGACGACCACCGGGGTCATCACCACCACGAAGACCGGGTTGAGCAGGCCGGTCAGCATCTCGGCGTTGACCAGGCGCACGTAGCCGCCCGGGGCCAGGGTCGGCACGTCCGGGTCGCGGTTGGCGAAGACGGCGGTCCGGGTGCCGTCGGAGACCAGGATCACCGGCACGTCGGCGCCCTCGATGTCGCGGGTGACCAGCACCTCGGCGCGCATCTCGGCGCCCTCGGCCACCTTGACCGAGGTCGTCGCCACGCCGTGGGCGTCGGTCTCGGTGGAGACGACCACGGCGTCGTCCGGGAAGACCTTGCAGACCAGGAACTGCTGGTCCTCGGGGATGTCGGCCTCGTCCGTGTCGAGCACCTTCAGGCCGGGACGCGTCGAGAGCTGGCCCAGCAGGGTCTCGCCCAGGATGCGCGCGCCGAACATGGCCTCGCCGGTGTCGTCGACGGTGATCAGCACGCGCTCGTCGGGCCGGGGCAGGTCGGCCGACGCGTTGCCGTAGTACGAGGGCATGGCCTTCTGGGCGTAGAAGTCGGTGGCCGTGGGGATCCACTCGGCGCGGCGATCGGTGTTGTGCTCGGCGAAGACGGTCATCAGGCCGCCGCTCAGGTGCAGCACCATGAAGAAGGCGCCGCCGGCGATGTAGACCGGGATCAGCGCGGCCAGGCCGGGTTTCTCCTCCGGGTTGGCCCGCTTGACGAGCAGGCCGAAGTACGCCATCACCGGCAGCATGCCCACGATGAAGCCGAAGGTGATCGACCCGATGGTGTCGCTGATGAAGCCCACGCGCTCGCCGACGAACCAGCCGATCACGCCGAAGATCGCCGCCGGCAGGATGATCGTCATCATCACCTGCTTGAAGGAGATGTCCTCGTCGCTGCGGACGGTCTGGCGGTCGGCCTTCTCCAGCCGCTTCCAGTTGATCACCAGCACCGCCACGCCGATCAGCAGCCCCACGCCGGCGGCCGTGAAGGCCAGGTTGAAGCTCCACAGGTTGCGCAGGGGCGCCGACAGCAGGGCCGACAGCGAGGCGCCGATGTTGATGCCCATGTAGAAGATGTTGAAGCCCGCGTCGCGCCTGGGGTCGTCCGGCGCGTAGAGGTTGCCCACCATGGCCGAGATGTTCGGCTTGAACAGGCCGTTGCCCAGGCAGAGCAGCGCCAGGCCGGCGTAGAAGGTGGGGAAGCTGCGGATGCCCAGGGCGAAGTAGCCCGCGGCCATCAGGATCCCGCCGATGAACACCGAACGGCGGAAACCCAGGAAACGGTCGGCGATCATGCCGCCCAGGAACGGCGTGAAGTACACGAAGGCCATGTACGTGCCGTAGATCTCGGCCGCGGTGCGCGTGGTCAGGCCCAGCCCGCCGCGCTCGGAGTCGGTGATGTAGAGCAGCAGGATGCCCAGCATCAGGTAGAAGCCGAGGCGTTCCCACATCTCGGTGAAGAACAGGGCTTTCAGGCCGGACGGATGCCCCTTGGGCGGGCCGTCGGCGACGGCGGTGGCGGTTGACATCGAGAGAGCCTCCGTTGGGGGGAGTGGGGTGGGATCGGCGCGAAACGCCGCTCCTGGGAGCGGCTGAGCGAGCGAAGATGGTATCTCAAGCGGCGGGGGCGGTCAATGCCAGACGTGGGGACGTCCGGACCGCAACGCCGACGCCCGTTCCGGAGGCCTGGACGACCGGGCAGGCCCCGTGGTCAGGAATCCGACACCCCCCCCGCCGTCCGCCGCCCGCCGGAGCCCGCTCCGGAGTCGCATTCTCGAGCAAATCGGTCTGTTTCGGCCCGAAATACGGGGAATCCGCGTTCTGGCATTTTCCATGCAAGACGCGGGTGAGATGCGGGATCCCCATGACTCCGGGCCGGCGTGCGCGCCGCGCAACCTACGGATCAGCGGCTCCCTTTCTGGACATCACGGAGGGAAACCATGAAGAGCTTCACGTACATCGTCTTCTGTCTGGGCCTGATCGCGGGCCTCGCCGTCTGGGGCTGTTCCGGCGACGACAATCCGAGCGACCCCGGCCCGGTCACCGAGTACGGCGGCATCACCGGCAAGGTCTACGACGCCGCCGGCGATCCGCTCGCGGGCGTCGACGTCACCGCGGGCGACATCTCCGCCCTGACCGGCGCCGACGGGGCCTACACCCTGTCCGACGTCCCGGTCGGCGACCTGCTGGTGGTCGCGACCTCGAACGGCCGCAAGACCCTGCACCGCCCCGTCGCCCTCGAGGCGGACGAGACGCTGCACCTCGAGGACATGACCATGCCCGAGGTGGAGACCGTCGTCATCGACGCCGTCGTGGGCGGCACCGCCGCCACGAGCGACGGCGTCGGCAGCGTGGAGTTCGGCGCCGGCGCCTTCGTGACGTCCGGCGACAAGGACTACACGGGCGACGTGACCGTCCAGCTCAACGCCTTCCTGCCCACGGACGAGATCTTCCCCGAGGTCTTCCCCGGCGCCTACGAGGGGACGCGCGAGGACGGTTCGTCCACCATGTTCGCGTCCTACGGCTTCGTGACCGTGAACCTGACCGGCGTCGACAAGGCCCCCCTGGACCTGGCGCCCGGCGCGACGGCCACCCTCTACCTGGACATCGGCGAGGAGAAGGTCGACGACGCCCCCGCCACCATCCCCATGTGGTACTACGACGAGGACGAGGGCGTGTGGTACGAGGACGGCGTGTCCACGCTCCAGGGCTCGGTCTACGTGGCCGAGGTCAGCCACTTCACGTCCTGGAACTGGGACCTGCCGTGGTGGCAGACCTGCTACGTCGAGGGCTACGTGAAGGACGACTTCGGCAATCCCATCCGGCGGGCCCGCGTGAACTCCCAGGTCGTGGGCGGCCGGCGGGGCTGGTGGGGCGATCATTCGACCCGGACCGACGCCGACGGCTTCTTCCGCGTCCGCGCCCGGGCCAACGACGAGGTGGACATCTGGGCCAAGAAGGGTGGTGTCAGGAGCGAGACGATCCGGCTCGAGGTGGGGACGGACTGTCCGTACGTCCTCGAGGACGATCTGTACATCGACTCCATCATCGACACGAAATGACGCACCCGACGACCGCGAACGGGGGGCTGCCGATGCAGCCCCCCGTTCACGTACCCGCCGTGCGCTGGACGGGGCGTCTCAGGATCTCATCACCAGCCGGTACCCGTGCCCGTGCACGGTCCGGATCTCCACTTCGTCCTCGTCGGCGAGGTACTTCCGCAGCCGCGAGATGAACACGTCCATGCTGCGCCCGTTGTGGTAGCTGTCGTCGCCCCACAGGGCCAGCAGGGCCTCCGACCGGCCCAGCGTGCGGTTGCGACGGCGGCAGAGCAGCTCGAGCAGCTCGGCCTCGCGCTCGGTGAGGCTGCGGACGCGGTCGCCGCGGGTCAGCGTGCGGCCGACGGTGTCGAAGACGCTCGCGCCCAGGTCGACGGTCTCGGGCAGGGGCGGTTCCGCGGCGGAGCGCCGGCGCAGCACCGCGTCGATGCGCAGCTGCAGCTCCTCCATGCTGAAGGGCTTGGTGACGTAGTCGTCGCAGCCGCGGCGGAAGCCCTCGATCCGGTCCTCCACCATGGAGCGGGCCGTCAGGAAGATCAGGGGGACGTCCGAACCGCGCCGGCGCACCTCGGCGGCGAAGGCGAAGCCGTCGACCTCGGGCATCATCACGTCCACCAGGCACAGGTCCACGGGTTCCGACGCGAAGACGTCCAGGCCCTGCTCCCCGTCGGGCCGCAGCTCGACCTCGAAACCGCGCAGCTCCAGGGACTCGCGGATGATCTCGCCCAGGTTGGGGTCGTCCTCCAGCAGCAGGATGCGTTCGTGGCGCGCGGGAGCGTTCACGACCGGCCTCCCGTCTCGGACACGGGCAGGCGCAGGGCCGCCACGGCGCCGCCGCCGGACCGGGCGTCGAGCCGCACCGTCCCGCCGTGGGCCTCGGCCACCAGCCGCACGTAGCTCAGGCCCAGGCCGAAGCCCTTCACGTCGTGCCGGTTGCCCGTGTGTCCGCGGAAGTACTTCTCGAAGACGCGTTCGCGGTCGGCCTCGGGCACGCCGGGACCGCGGTCGGCCACCTCCACCACGAGCTCGTCGCCCTCGCGGCGGGTCGCGACGCAGACCCGGGGCGGTCCCTCGGCGTACTTCACCGCGTTGTCGACCAGGTTGGCGACCGCCGCGCCCAGGTGCACGGCGTCGGCGTCCACCTGCGCGCCGCCGGCGCCGGCTTCGACGATCAACTCGCCGTCGCTCCGTTCCACCTGCAGGGCGAAGCCGCCGGCCGCGTCGGCGACCAGGGCGTCGAGGTCGACGGGCGCGCGGTTCAGGCGGAAGTCTCCCGACTCGAGGCGGGCCAGCTGCAGGATCTTCTCCACCTGGCCGACCATGCGCCGGTTCTCGTCGCGGATCATGCGGTTGTAGCGGTGCAGGGCGTCGGGCCGCTCGGCGATGTCGGGCCGTTCGAGGGCCTCGCTGGCCAGCGACACGGTGGACAGGGGCGTCTTGAACTCGTGGGTCATGTTGTTGACGAAGTCCACCAGGTGCTCCGCGTAGCGGCGCTGGGCCGCGTGGGCCCGCAGGGTGCGCACGAAGCTGTGCACGATGATCGACATGAAGACGATCGAGGCCAGCCAGAAGGGCCACATCTGGCCGGCCAGGTAGACCCGCCGGTCGGGGAAGTGCAGGGCCAGGTCGTAGTGGGGCGGGGCTGGGTCCAGGGGGAACAGCCGGGCCTTGTAGGTCGGGGACGCCAGATCCTCATCGCGCGTTCCGTCCGGCGCGTAGACCAGGGAGTCGGTGTCGGCGGCGAACACGCCGTATTCGGGCACGGCGTCGACGCCCGCGGCCGCCAGGTTCGCCGTCAGCAGGGAGTCGATCCCCGCGCGGGCCAGGCGTTCGCGGATGGGCTTGGGCTCGAAGGTCACCAGGTCGCCCACGATGCGGCGGATGAGGTCGTCCCGTTCGGTCTGCACGATCACGGCGAGGTGGCCGGGCTCGTCCGTCTCGACCGTCACGCACTCCGTCTCGAAGTGGTAGCCGTAGGCCTGGTCGTCGTCTTCCATGACGTGCCACACCCGATGCCCCGCCGGGATGCTCAGGGTGTCGGTGTGGACCAGGGTGTTCCCGGTGTACGCGTGCATGCGGGGGCGGGGCGCCTGGCCTTCGGGGCGGTCGAGCCGGATGAAGCGCCTGGCCAGGGACGGCTGCGAATCCGAGCCGCCGACCTCCACGCGGAAGCTCTCCACCGCGTCGACGAAGATCTCCTCGGTCTCCAGGTTGGCGGCGGTCACCGTCAGCGCGGTGGTCACGTTGTTGACGAAGGAGCGGGTCTTGAGCTCCCAGGCGAAGCGCAGCAGCAGCACCTGCAGCACCGTCAGCCCGACCAGGGCGACGATGATCAGCCAGACGCGGGGCGCGGGATGTCGGGCGGCGGGATCCATGGGGTCATGATAACCCGGTCCGTCGGGTCCTTCCAGGACGCCGACGGGGGTTTAACATACATTAACCGGGCTTGACGTTTCTTAACTGGGGGGCGCGCAACCCCGTCCGTATCATGTTCGTCGTACCCTGCGGCCCCGAGAACGGCCCACCACCCGAACCCCGGAGCGTGTCCCGATGCAGAGCCCCCGATCCCGTCTCGTCCTCCTGCTGGCGTCGATCGCCCTGGCCGCGACCTGCGCGGCGGCCCCGTCCTGGCTGGGCTTCGAGACCCAGGAGAACGGCATCCCCGTCGTGATGAACCCCGCCGTGCCCATGGACGACGGCCTGCAGGTCCTGGCCCCCGAGCCCATGTGGCGCATCGGCGGCGACGACGACCCCGCGGGCACCCTGCTCGGCCTGATCACCGACGCGGACGTGGACGACGAGGGCAACGCCTACGTGCTCGACGCCACCCTGAGCACCGTGCTGGTGATCGGCGAGGACGGCACCATCCTGCGCACCGTCGGCCGCGAGGGCGAGGGCCCCGGCGAGTTCCGCTCCGGCCAGGAGCTCGAGCTGCTGCCGGACGGCCTGGTGGGCGTGATGGAGCTGATGCCCGGCCGCTTGGTGGTGCTGGACCGCGAGGGCATACCCGCCTCGGGTTGGCGCCTGGGCGGCGACGGCCTCCAGACCGGCATGCTCCACATGCGCCACATGGAGACCGCCGGCGACGCCCTGGTGGTCGGCCTGATCAGCACCCGCTTCGGCGACGGCGCGGTCACCACCGTCAACCGCCTGGCCCGCCTCGACGCGACGGGCGAGTTCGGCGCCACCTACCTGGAGACCTCCGAGGAGCAGTCGGGCGGGTCCATCAGCCTGTCCATCGGCGGCGACAACGACTTCGCGGGCAACTTCATCGCGGCGTCGGACGGCCGGGTGGTCGTCTACCGGCGCTCCCACGCCTACGAGCTCGAGTTCTACGGCGACGACGGCGCCCTGCAGCGGATCCTCCGCCGCGAGTACGAGCCCCTGCGCCGCACCGACGAGGATCTCGAACAGGCGCGCGAGATGGAGGCGTCCCTGAGAGAGCGGTTCGGCACCGAACGCGAGATCGAAGAGTACGAGCTCGTCGTCCGCAACGTCGTGGCCCGGCCCGACGGCGAGATCTGGGTGCTCAGCGGCCGCGGGCGCCGCGCCTGTCCCGCCGGCCATCTGGGCGACTTCGACGTCTTCGACGCCGACGGCCGCTTCGTGCGCACCGCCCGCATCGCCGCCGACTACGACCCCGATCACGACAACTACCAGATCGTCGGCGACCGCCTCTTCGTCTACAAGGAGGCCCAGAACGCCCCCGACCGCAGCTTCACCGGCGGCGGGGGCGGCAGCTCGATGATGATGGTGATGGTCACCGGCAACGACGACGACGACGAGGACGACCGCGAGCCCGAGCCTTACGAGGTGATCTGCTACCGGCTGGGGGATTGATCCCGCGGTCCGGGCGAGAGGAAAGGCCGGCCCTGTCCGGGGCCGGCCTTTCGCGTGCGTGAGACGGATCGCCTATTCGACCCCGTGCATCATCCGGTTCAAGGGCCGCGACAGCAGCACCAGCACCACGCCGATGCCCACGGTCACCCAGCCCATGCCCCCGAACACGTCCACGTACTGGACCAGGCTCTCGGCCGGCGTCAGCACGACCTCGACCGCCTCGCCGCCGCCCTCGGCGTCCGACCCGGTCAGCTTGGCCAGCACCGCGGCCACGTACATGGAGAAGGCGAAGCTCAGGAACCAGGCGCCCATGGCGCTGCCGGTCATGTGCTTGGGCGCCAGCTTGGTCACCATGGACAGGCCGATGGGCGAGAGGAACAGCTCGCCGGTGGTGTGCAGCAGGTACATCAGGCCGAGGATGACCAGGGGGACCAGCGCCGCCTCGCCGGCCAGGGCGTTGCCGATCAGCAGCATCAGGTAGCCCACCCCGAGCTGGATGATGCCCAGTCCGAACTTCAGCGGGATGTTCGGATTGCGCCCGATCTTGGCCAGCCGCACCCACATCACCGAGAAGATGCTGCCGAAGATGATGATGAACAGCGGGTTGAAGAACTGGGTCTGCGAGGCCGGCATGGTGTAGACGCCGAAGATGTCGCGGTCCACGTTGCGGTCCGCGAAGAGGGTCAGCGAGCTGCCCGCCTGCTCGAAGCAGGCCCAGAACACCACGTTGAAGGTCATCAGGATCATCAGCACGAGGATGCGGTCGCGCTGCACGTTGTCGCCCTTGAAGCCCTCCCGCAGCAGGTTGAAGCAGACGAAGGCCAGCAGGCCCATGAGGATCCAGAACAGGACGTCCTGGCCCAGGAACTGGACGTCCTGGCCGTACTTGATCAGCGCGTAGAGCAGGGGTATGCCCGCCAGCGAGAGGATGTAGACCCACTTGCCCCACTTGCGCAGCATCTCGGGGTTCTGGGGGTCGCCGGCGGTGCCGATCTTGTCGAGCCCCTTCAGGAAGATGCCGATGCCCACCAGCATGCCCACGCCCGCCAGGCCGAAGCCCCAGTGGAAGCCGAACTTCTCGCCGATGGGCGCGACGGCGACCGTCGCCAGCAGCGCGCCGATGTTGATGCCCATGTAGAAGATGGTGAAGCCCGAGTCGCGCAGCGGGTCGCCGTCCTTGTACAGCTTGCCGACCATCGTGGAGATGTTGGCCTTGAAGTAGCCGTTGCCCACGATGATGGCGCTCATGCCGATGAACAGCCAGGTCTCGGTGCCGCCGAGGATCATGAACTCGCCGATGGCCATCACGATGCCGCCGAAGATCACCGCGCGCTTGTAGCCCAGCACGGTGTCGGCGAGCTTGCCGCCCCACACGGGCGCGGCGTAGACCAGCGCCGTGTAGGCGCCGTAGATGGCGAAGGCCTCGGTGTCGCCCTTGAGCAGCGAGTTGACGAGGTAGAGGGTCAGCAGGCCGCGCATGCCGTAGTAGCAGAGGCGCTCGAACATCTCGGCGCCGAAGCAGACGTACAGGCCCTTGGGGTGTCCGTTGCTCATGGTCTCTCCCTGGGTGTCGGGTGTGGGGCGATGATCCGCCCACGCTAGACACAAGCTCCCAGGCGGTCAAGGGGTGATCGGGGGTGCGGATCGGGGGAGGACAGGGCGGCGACGGTGCGCTATGGTGCCCGGACTCAACAGGAGGTCAACCTTGCGCGGATGGATGCTCTGGACCCTCGCGGTCGTCATAACCCTGGCCTCGGCCGTCTGGCAGCGGACGACGGGCCCCACCTATCCCCAGCGGATCGACATGGAGCTGGCCGGCGCCCAGGTGCGCGGCGAGCTGATCACGTCCCACAGCGTCAGCGGCGACCTGCCGGTCGTGCTGGAGGCGCCCGCCGACGTGCGCGGCGAGGTCCTCTGGCGCCGACTCGGCACCGACGACGACTGGACGCGCGTCGAGATGGTCCGCGCGGACGGCGCCCTGTCCGCGCACCTGCCCGCGCAGCCCTCCGCCGGCAAGCTGGAGTACCACGTGCTCCTCGCCCGCGGCGAGGCCGTCCTGCAGGTCAACGGCGACGAGGCCGTGGTCGCCCGCTTCAAGGGGGACGTGCCGGCCTGGGCGCTGGTGCCCCACATCTTCTTCATGTTCTTCGGCATGCTGTGGTCCAACCGCTGCGGGCTGGAGGCGATGGTCGGCGGGCCGCGTCGACGCGCCATGGCCCTGACCACGTTGGGACTTCTGGTCGTCGGCGGTCTGATCCTGGGGCCCATCGTGCAGAAGTACGCCTTCGGCGCCTACTGGACCGGCTGGCCCTTCGGCGAGGACCTCACCGACAACAAGCTGGCCGTCGCGGTGCTGGCCTGGGTCGTGGCGGCGGTGCCCCGCGCCGGGAAGCGGGGCCTGCGCCTCGCGACGGTGGTCGCCGCGCTGGTGGTCTTCGCGGTCTACATGATCCCGCACAGCCTGCACGGATCGACCCTGGACTACGAGACGATGGAGACCATCTCCGGCTAGCTCGGCTTGCGGACACGCAGTCCCAGGCTCGTGACCTTGCCCAGGTGCTCGACCACCGCGTCCAGGGACAGCCCGTGGTCCCGCGCGAAGGACTCGACCATGCCGGTCCCGGCCAGCAGGTCGGCGCCGTAGCGCGTCTCGCTCAGCACCTCGATCTCCTCGAAGCCCGCCGCGCGGATCGTGCGCAGGTAGGTCTCGCGCAGCGAGGCGTTGCCCACGCAGCCCACGGTGGCGTCCACGCTCTCGGCGATCTCCGGCGGCAGCAGCTCCTCCAGCACGATGTCGGAGACCAGCATCCGCCCGCCCGGCTTCAGCACGCGGTACGCCTCGGCGAAGACGCGGTCCTTCTCGGGGGAGAGGTTGATCACGCAGTTGGAGAGGATGACGTCGACGCTGGCGTCGTCCACGGGCAGGTCCTCGATCAGGCCGGCGCGGAATTCCACGTTCTCGATGCCGCCCGCGGCCGCGTTGGCGCGGGCCTTCTCCAGCATGGCCTCGGTCATGTCCACGCCGATGACGTGGCCGGTCGGACCGACCTGCCGCGCCGCCAGGAAGGCGTCGAGCCCGGCGCCGGAGCCCAGGTCCAGCACGGTCTCGCCCGGTCGCAGCTCGTCCAGGGCCGTGGGATTGCCGCAGCCCAGCCCGAGGTCGGCGCCCGCGGGGACCTCGGCGAGCTGGTCGGCGTCGTAGCCGACCGACAGGGAGATGTCCTGCGGCGCGCCGCAGCAGCCGGGGGCGCAGCAGCTGTCGCCGGAGCGGGCGATGCGGGCGTAGCCCTCGGCGACGGTCTCGCGCAGGGCGTCGGGGTCGTCGGGTCGGATCCTGTCGGTCATGGCAGCTCCTGGAGTTCGGGGGTATCGGGAGGACAGCAGGCGTCGAGGGCGTCGGCCAGCTTGCGCAGCCGCGCGGCCAGGTCGCCGCAGTCGAGACGGTAGAGGACCTCCTTGCCCCGCTTCACCGCATGCACCACGCCCACAGAGCGCAGGGCCTTCAGGTGCCGCGAGACGACCGAGACGTCGATGGGCAGTTCGGCCGCGAGCTCGCTCACGGTCCGGGGCCCGGGCCGGTCGGCCAGCAGCAGCAGCAATCCGATGCGGCTGGGCTCGCTGAGGATCCTGAAGGTCTCCGGGTCCAGCCAGCGGGACAGGTCGCTGCAGCAGCGGCGCGGGGTCATGGGGGTCTCCTTTGGATTGCATGGTTGCGTCATGGTGCAAATGTAGTCCGACTCGAATCGACCCGCAAGCCGCTGATCGAAACAATCCGCATTTACCTCGTGAAAGCGGTCCGTCCCGACTGTCGATCCCCCGAACAGGCGGCATCCCAATCACTATCCGACGCCGCCGCACGGACACCACCCTCGGGGGGATCATCATGAAGACGACATCGCTGCGGATCTTCGCGCTCGTGACCCTGTGCGTCGCGATCCTGTCGGCCGGCTCGGCCTCGGCCGTGATCCGGACCTACGAGCTCTCGCCCACGCACACCGGCTACATCAAGTGCGGGTACTACCAGGACCAGTATCCCTGGACCCCGGATCCCTACTACGTCACGTACGCCGACTCGCCCGTGAGCTGGGGCAAGGATCGGGAATTCGACAGCTGGGCCGGCAACTGGTTCATCGAGGAATGGCGGGCCTTCCTGAACTTCCCCATCACGAACTACCTGGGCGGGCGCTGCCGGATCGTGAGCATCGATTTCTTCTACGGCGTCGGGAGCTTCGCCACCGGCGGGGAGGGTCTGCCCGAGTTCTGGAGCATGGATCTCTACGAGGGCTACTACAGCTCCGGCCTCCACGAGAGCGACTTCAACAGCGGCCAGTACGCGGCCAGCTACATGTTCCCCATCAATCCCGATTCCCAGTGGATCCGCCTCAACGACGCGGCCATCGAGCGGCTGAACTCCGCGGTGCCCTACGGCTGGGGCATCAGTATCCGCGACACCTCCCACGCCAGCGCGGAGGGCTTCTACGGCGCGACGGGCCGGCACTGCAAGCTCCGCATCACCATCGAGTACTTCAACCGGCGGGGCGGGACCGACGTGGAGCACGCGGCCAAGGACGCCGTCAGCAACGAGGACATGACCTTCGGACAGGTGAAGTCGCTCTACAGGTAACGCGGCCGCGATGTGGAACGGGGCGACGATCGGTATCGTCGCCCCGTTCGTTTGGGCGCGGGTCCGTCGGCCGGGCGTCGGCGCGTCAGCGCACGAGCGAGAGCTTCCGGGTCTCGGCGTAGGTCCCCGCGCGGAGGCCGAGCAGGTAGGTGCCGCTGGGCAGCGAGTCGCCGCGGGCGTCGCGGCCGTCCCAGTCGAGGGCGTGGGGCCCCGCCGGGAGGACGCCGTCCACCAGGGTGCGCACCTGCCGGCCCATGGCGTCGAAGACGGTCAGGCGGCAGAAGCCGTCCGCGGGCATCTCGAAGGCGATCTCGGTGCGGGGGTTGAAGGGGTTCGGGCGCGCGCTCAGGCGCGAAGCGGACAGGGGCGAGGGGGCGTCGGCGGCCTCGTCCACCTCCACGATCACCGTCGCCGTATCGTCGGCGGGGATGTCCACGTCCACGTAGCAGACGGCCGTCGGCCCCGTGTCGTCCACCTGCGCGAGCACGCCTCCGGTCACCACGTAGGCGGCGGCCGAGGGCATGTTCACCTTCACGAGTCCGAACTGGAATCGCTCGGCGTACGAGTTGTGGATCTGGACGGTGACCAGGTCGTGGGTGCCGTCGTTGGCGGGCGAGTAGGTGTGGTAGAGCTCGGCGCCGTCGTAGGCGTCCAGGGTGGGGCGAGGGTCGAACTCGCCGCTGAAGAAGCGGACCAGACGGAAGGGCCGGTTGGTGCCGCTGGCATTGTCGGTGGAGATGTCGTAGGGGGCGTTGTTGTCGTCGGTGTCGCGGTGGATGTGTCCCCAGAGCGCCATGTCGACGCCCAGGCTCGACAGGTTCAGCTCGTTGTCGAAGTCGTAGTGGTGGAAGAGCACGTTGTACTGGGCGCCGGCGGTGGCGAGGTCCTGGGACAGCCAGGTCATCTGGCCCGAGGTGAAGCTCTCGGCGCCGTAGGTGGCGTAGCGCCAGGAATCGTAGTTGTCGTAGGCCTCCAGGCCGATGAAGTGCACCGGACCGTAGTCGAAGCTGTAGTTCTGGGTGTACCAGGGCGCGCCGGCGGGCGGGCTGTCCAGCCGTTGCCAGCCGTAGAAGCGCCACCAGTCGCGCCGGGCGGTGCCGTCCGACGGCGGCGTGTCGTTCCAGCCGCCGACGTCGTGGTTGCCGGCGGTCAGGTAGACCGGCACCTCGAACTCGCCCAGGTGCATCTGGCTGCGGCTGTAGTAGCGCTTGTCCAGGAAGTCCTCGAGCTCGCCCTCGTGGATGAAGTCGCCGGTCAGCAGCACGAACTCGGGGTTGATCAGGTTCACGTCCTGGGTGATGACGCGCAGGCCCTCGCTGGTGGTGCTGT
>CAZSNA010000007.1:0-66162 GCA_964607825.1 uncultured Fibrobacteraceae bacterium
GCCACGCGCACGCCTGCACGTACGGGACCACCCCCCGAACTAGTCCACGACGACGGTGATCAGCGGCAAGCCCGTCAGGTACTTGCTCCCCACCCGCACGAGATCCGTCAACGCCACGTCGCGGTACACGTCCAACCCGCCGACATAGGACTGCACGTCCCCGTCCAGTTCGGCCATCGCCATGTAGTACGCCTGCGCCACGCTCGACAGCCGTCGCATCATCAACCGGCCCCGCCGCGCGTTCCGCGCCGCGTCCAGCTCGTCCTGCGTCACGCTCGCCGGGTCGAAGGTCCGCACCGCCTCGACCAGCGCCGCCTCCCCCTCGACCAGCCGCGGCGCCGGCGGGTTCAGCCAGGCCGAGAACCCGGCCTCGCGGCCGTGGATCCCGATCGAGGCGCCCACGCTGTAGGACAGGCCGCGGGTCTCGCGCAGGTCCTGGCCCAGACGATCGCTGAGCACGGCCGTCAGCATCTCCAGGGCCGGGGCGTCGGCGGGATCGACCGTGAACAGCGACCCCAGGCGGATGGCCGCCATCTGGCCGCCGATGGTCTCGGCCAGGCGATGCTCCTCGCCGGTGACCGGCGCCGGCGGCAGGCCCTCGTGGGCCGAACCGCGTCCGGCGAGACGTTCCTCGACGGTGGCCGCGATCTGCGCGTGGGGCAGCGGCGAGACCACCGCGAACACCAGGTTGCCCGGGGCGAAGGCGTCGCGATAGGTGCGGCGCAGGCCGTCGTAGCTCAGCCCCGCCAGGGTGGCGGGCGTGCCCTCGGCCGGACGCGAGAGCGGATGGGCGCCGTAGAGGGCCTCGGCCAGCAGGCTGTTGGCGCGGGCGCGGGCGCTCGCGGTGCGGCGTCCGAGCAGGGCGGTCTGGGCGGCCAGCTCCTCGTCGAAGTCCTCGGCGGTGAAGCCGGCGTGCTGGGTCATGTCCAGCAGCAGGCCCAGGGCCTCCAGGCCGTTGCCGGCGGCGGTCTCCAGGCGGATCCAGGAGAAGCGGCCGTTGGTGTAGTAGTCGTCCATGGGGAAGCGCGGGTCGTCCACGTACTTCACCTCGGCGCCCAGGCCGCGCAGCTTGGTCGCGAGGCAGGCGTCGTCGCAGCCGCCGATGCCGTGGGACAGCAGCCGGTGCACCAGGTTCAGGGCGCCGGGACGATCGCCGTCCACCACGGCGCGGCCGCGCACGGTCAGGTGGGCGGCGAACAGGGGCGAGCCCGGGTTCTGCAGGGTGACCAGCACCGCGCCGCTGGACAGCTCGGACCGGGTCAGGGTCACCGCGGCGGCGTCCGCGCCGTCGTCCGCGGGCGCGTCGGCGGGCAGGACGTGCACCGCCAGGTGCGGGCTGCCCACCAGGTAGGCGCCCAGCACGCGCGTCACCTCCTGGGCGCTCACGGCGCCCAGCTCGTTCAGATACGTCAGGAAGAAGTCGATCCCGCCCACCGCGATGGACTCCGAGGCCATGATCGCCAGGTGGCGCAGCTGCTCGCGCTCGATCAGCGTCTCGGTCTCGGTCATGCGTACGACCTCGGCCACGTCCTCGGGCGTGACGCCCCATTCGGCGGCGGCGGTCAGGGCGTCCACGGTCAGGCGGTGGTAGACGGCGGGATCGGCCGCCTCGGGCAGTCCCAGCTCGATCACCAGCCGGCCGTGGCCCTGGGCGCGTTCCCACCAGGTGGCCACGCTCGCGCGCTGCTCGGGCGGCAGGTCGGCCATGGCGCGGGTGAGGATGCCGCTGACGGGCGTGTCCAGCAGCGAGGTCAGCACCAGGAAGGGAAAGAAGTCGGGCGCCCCGTAGGCGGGGGCCTCGAAGGCCAGGGCCAGCACGTGCTGGTCGCCGCCGCGGCGGGTGATGGCGCGGGTGCGGTCCAGGTAACCGGCGGGACGCGGGTCGGGCCGGTCCAGGGTGCCCGGGGCCGCCGAGCCGTAGTGCGTCTGCAGCAGGGCCAGCGTCGCGTCGCGGTCGAACCCGCCGGCGATCGTCGTGATCATGTTGTTGGGCACGTAGTGCGTCTTGTAGAAGGCGTAGACGTCGTCGCGCGACATGTGCTCGATGGTGCTGAGGGTGCCCAGGGTCGGCATGCCCAGGCTGCTGCCGCCGAAGACGGCGTCGCGGACGGTCTCGTCGGCGAAGTCGCCGCCGCGGTCGCGGCCCTGGACGATCTCGCCGATCACGATGCCCCGCTCCTTCTCGAACTTGTCGGCGGGCAGGGTCGAACGGAAGAGCATCTCCGACTGCAGCTCGACGGCCTCGGCCAGGTGCTCCGTCGGGGCGATCATGATGAAGTTCGTGTAGAAGTTCGTGGTATGGGCGTTGTTCCAGGCGCCGATGCGGTCGGCCAGGGCGTACTGCTCCTCCTGGGTCCACTTGTCGCTGCCGTTGAACAGCAGGTGCTCGAGCATGTGGCTCATGCCGCTGGTGCGGAAGTCCTCGTGGGCGGACCCCACCAGCACCTGGGTGGTGACGCTGGCCATGGCCTGGGCCGGGTTGGGCAGCAGCAGCACGCGCAGCCCGTTCTCCAGGCGCAGCACCTCGGCGCCCGCCGGCAGCCCCGCGAAGCGCGGCGTCTCGCCCGCGGGGTTCGGGGCTCCGGGCCAGCCCTCCCGCTCGATGAGCTGCTCGACCGCGACGGCCGACGAGGCCGCCAGGACCAGCGTCAGCACCAGCCATCCCATCCTCATCGCTCGGCTCATGTCCAAACCCTTTCGTTTCGTTTATTCGTACACGGCCTGGGCGCAACGCACGATGCCCAGGAAGTCGTCGGCCTTCAGGCTGGCGCCGCCGATCAGGCCGCCGTCGATGTCCGGTCGCCCGAAGAGGTCCTCGGCGTTGGACGGCTTGCAGCTGCCCCCGTACAGGATGCGCGTCGCCGCGGCCGCCTCGGCGCCCGTCAGACCCGCCACCAGCTCGCGCGAGACGGCGTGGATCTCCTGGGCCTGTTCGGGCGTGGCCGTCTCGCCGGTGCCGATGGCCCAGACGGGCTCGTAGGCCAGCACCAGGTTCTCCGGCGTGGCGGCGGCCAGGCGGGGCAGCACGCCCTCGAGCTGGGCCTTCACCACGTCGCGCTCGCGGCCGGCCTTGCGTTCCTCCAGCAACTCGCCGTAGCAGAAGATGGCGGTCAGGCCCGCGGCGTGGGCGCGGTCGATCTTGGCCACGAACTCGTCGTCGGTCTCGCGGATCTCGGCGCGGCGCTCCGAATGCGCCACGATCACGTGGGTGCAGCCGGCCTCGGCCAGCATGTCCGCGCCGACCTCGCCGGTATGGGCGCCGGTGTCGTTGGCGCTGCAGTTCTGGGCGCCCAGCAGCGCCTTCTCCCCCTTGACCACGTCGGCCACGGCGGGAATCGCCACGTGGACGGGGCACACCAGCACCTCGCCCTTCAGGTCCAGGCCCAGCAGGCCCATGGCCACCTGGCGGGCCAGCTGGGCCGCGTCGGCGGGCCCCAGGTTCTGCTTCCAGTTTCCGGCCACCAGATAGGGGCGCATGTCGTCCTCCACAAAAGGTTCGGGTCAGCGTCGGCCGCGCAGCAGGATCAGACGGACCAGCTGCAGGACCGCCATCAGCGCGGACGCCACGTAGGTCAGAGCGGCGGCGTCGAGCACCGCCTTGACGCGGGGCGATTCCTCGGGCGTCACGATAGCGTGCCGGTTCAGCAGCGTCACGGCCCGTTTGCTGGCGTCGAACTCCACCGGCAACGTGAGCACGGTGAAGAAGGCCGCCACCAGGTAGACCGCGATGCCGATGTCCATCAGCACGGGATAAGAAAACAGGAAACCGGCGAAGAACAAGGGCATGGCCAGGTTGCTGCCCAGGCTCGCCACCGGGAAGATGCGCTGGCGCAGCTCCAGGGGCCCGTAGCCCTTGGCGTGCTGCAGGGCGTGTCCGGCCTCGTGACAGGCCACGCCCAGCGCCGCCACGCTGGCGCCGTCGTGGTTGGGCTGGCTCAGGCGCAGCACGCGGGCGCGCGGGTCGTAGTGGTCGCTCAGCTCCCCCGGCACGGTCTCGATGCCGACGTTGCCGAGGCCGGCGGCGTCCAGCAGCTGCCGCGCCGCCTGGGCGCCGGTGATCCCCCGCGCCGAGCGCACCTCGAGATACTTGCGGTAGGTCGACTTGACCTTGTTCTGCGCGTAGAGAGCGAAAAGGAACGCCGGTATCAGCAGGAAGAAGGTCGAATCCCAGAACATGACGATCCTCCGGTATGGAGCGGTGTCAGTCCGCCAGGCGGGGCAGGAACTCGAGCA
The DNA here is from genome assembly GCA_964607825.1 of uncultured Fibrobacteraceae bacterium. GTDB lineage: Bacteria > Krumholzibacteriota > Krumholzibacteriia > LZORAL124-64-63 > LZORAL124-64-63 > JAHIYU01. The sequence goes on from CAZSNA010000007.1 coordinate 4,234, forward strand.
GCAGCCGGGCCATGTGGTCGCGGACCTGGAGACCGGCTTCCACCACGTCCTGGTGGGAGAGTTCCGGCTGTCCCACCTCGCGGGCCGGGTTGGTGATGCAGGACAGGCCGACCGTGCGCACGCCGAGCACCCGCAGCAGCGCGACCTCCGGCGCGGTGGACATGCCCACCGCGTCGCAGCCCAGCCGCCGCAGCATGCCGATCTCGGCCTTGGTCTCGTAGGCGGGCCCCCACATGCTGGCGTAGATGCCCGCGTGCAGGGGGACGCCGGCCGCGGCGCCGCTCTCGAGCAGTCGGTGCGCGAGCTCCGGGTCGTAGGCCGCCGCGGGACGCACGCCGCGGACGGGCGTCGACGCGGGAGGCACCGGACTCGCCAGCAGGTCTCGCAGCGGATCGCCCAGGTGCAGGTCCACGTGGTCGCGGATCACCATCAGCTCGCCGGGCACGTAATGGGCGTTCAGGCCGCCGGCGGCGTTGGTCACCACGGCCTCGTCGATGCCCAGGGCGGCCAGCACGGCCGTGGGCAGCAGCATGACGTCGGCGGGCAGCCCCTCGTAGGCGTGGAAGCGGCCCTGCATGACCACCACCTCGCGGCCCGCGGCGACGCCGCGCACCAGGCGGCCCTTGTGCTCGGCCACCGAGGTGGTGGCGAAGCCGGGGATCTCGCCGTAGTCCACGGCCTCGGCCCCGTCCAGGGCGTCGACGAAGTTGCCCAGGCCGCTGCCCAGGATCAGGCCGGTGCGCCCCGCGAACCCGCGCTCACCCAGCCAGGCGACGGCCTCTCCCACCTTCTCGGCCCACGCGGGCGCCAGCAGTTCCAGTCGGGCGTTCACGCGACCTCCAGATCGTCCAGGCCGAACTTGTCGCGCAGCGAGGTGACCGTCTTGACCATCTCGCCGATCAGGGCCGCCTTCTCCCGCTGGGGCATGAAGGCGCTCTTGACGCCGTTGAGCATCAGGGTCTCCGCCTCCAGCAGGTTCAGGTCGAAGGTGTCCACCGCCAGGCGCAGCTCGCGGCAGAGGGTCGAGCGCGTGAACAGCCGGCTGTCGGTGTTCAGGGTGACGCGCAGCCCCAGGTCGAGGTACTGGCGCAGGGGGTGGTCGGCGGTCGTGGGCACCACGCCGGTGAGCACGTCGCTGCTCAGGGTCATCTCCAGCGGGATGCGCATGTCGTTCACGTAGGCCAGCAGGTCGGGGTCCTCGTGCAGCCGGGTACCGTGGCCGATGCGGTTGGCGCCGCAGTAGTGCAGGGCCTGGTGGATCGACTCGGGCCCGAAGCCCACGCCGGCGTGGATGGTCGAGGACAGGTTGTGGTTCATGATGTAGTAGAAGGCCTCGCGGTGCTGCTTGGCCGGGTAGTCCCGCTCGGTGCCCGCGAGATCGAAGGCCACCACGCCGCGGTCCCGCCACTGCACGGCCAGCTCGGCCAGCTCCAGCGACGCTTCCGGATCGATGGTGCGCAGGCCGGTGATGATGATGCCGGTGCGGATGCCCGTGGCCGACTCGGCCTCCTCCAGTCCCTGCCGCACCGCGGCCACGCTGTCCTCGAGGCCCATGCCCTGGCGACGGTGACGCAGGGGGCAGAAGCGCACCTCCAGGTACCAGCAGCCGTCGGCGGCCGCGTCCTCGGCCAGTTCGCGGGCGATGCGGACCAGGTTCTCCGGGGTCTGCATGACCGAGGTGGTGTGCTCGAAGAAGCCCTCGAAGTGCCGGCGGCAGCTGTCGCTGTCCACCGGGAAGAAGCGGTCCAGCGTGGCCACGTCGGTGTCGGGCACGTCGATCCCGGCCCCGGGAGCGAGCTCCCGGAAGGTCTCGATGCGCAGGCTGCCGTCCAGGTGGCAGAGCAGGTCCGTCTTGGGCAGGGCGCACAGCACTTCCTGCGGGATGCGTTCGCCGCGCAGCATGTCGCTGCGCCGGGGTCGATGGCCGATCATGCGTTCCCTCCGGCCGCCTGGCGGCCGCGTTTGGCCTCGTGCAGACCGCGCACGTAGTCGAGCAGCTCGCGCTGGGCCTCGACGTCGTCGCGGAGATTGATCGTTTCGGTGTCGATGGTGCGCACCGGGCAGATCTCGCCGGCGCGGGGGATCCAGTCCTCGTAGGCCCGGTGCAGGTCGGCGATGAAGTCGCGCGGGATGCCGCTCTCGCAGTCGCGGCCCCGGTTCGCGATGCGCGACATGGCCGTGTCCACCGAGCAGCGCAGGTAGAGCACCAGGTCGGGCGGCCGCAGGAACGACACCATGTTGTGGAAGACCTCGCGGTAGTTCTCGTAGTCGCGGTCGTCCATGGCGCCCCGGTCGTTCAGCACCTTGGCGAAGATCTCCACGTCCTCGTAGATGGTGCGGTCCTGCACCGCCGACTTGCCGTGCTCGATGATGTCCTTCTGCACCTCGAAGCGCTTGCTCAGGAAGTAGATCTGCAGGTGGAAGGCCCAGCGCGGCATGTCCTGGTAGTAGTCGGCCAGGTAGGGATTGCCGTCGACGGGCTCGTAGTAGGTGGGCCAGTCGAAGGCCTCGCCCACCATGCGGCACACGGTGGACTTGCCCACGCCGATGTTGCCGGAGATGGACAGGTAGAAGGGCACGTCGCGCTCGGGGGTCATGGAGCTCCTATTCCTCGGGCCACGGATCGTTGGAGGACGCGGTGTGCTCCTCGTGCGAGATGAACTTGTGCACCTGGCCCGACGTCTCCGAGATCACGAACACGTAGGCGCCGTAGTAGGTCTCGCTGGCCGTCACCACGCGGTCGTAGACGGCCAGGCCCAGGGGCGTCGGGGCGTCGTCCACGTCGCTGAACGACAGCTCGAACTCGCCGAAGGCGTCGAAGACCTGGACGCGGCCGTTGCCGGAGTCGGCCACGTAGACGCGGCCCGAACCGTCGACGCCCAGCCCCAGGGGGCTGTGGAACTCGCCGGCCTCGCTGCTGGGCCCGCCGACCCAGGCCTCGTCGCATTCCGGCGCGTCGCCCAGGGTGTAGTCGGCGGCGGCGGGCGGCTCGCAGGTGGCGGCGTAGACCAGGGTCGCCAGGCCGCGCCAGGGGTCGGGACGCTCGGGGTCCGAGGAGACGTCTGTAAGATCCGGCGTCGGGTCGAAGCGGATCACCCAGTTGCGGCTGGTGTCCGCGTCGCAGATCCAGATCAGGCCCGCGCCGTCGCGCACCAGGCCGGCGGGCTCGTTGACGAAGCGCACCGACAGGCCGCCGCCGCGGCAGAGCATGCCCATGGGCACCACCGTGCCGTCCTCCGCGTAGTAGGCGAAGCGGTGCACCACGCCCGAGTCCGCGTCGGCCACGTAGACGAAGGTGTGGATGGCGGGGTCGACGACCTCGACGCCCGTGCGGCTGGTCACCAGGTGCGTGCCGCGCTGCACCGAGGGCAGCACCGTGTCGGCCACCGGCAGCAGGTCGTCCGAGGTGTAGGTGCTCAGCCGCGACGCGCCCTGCTCCCAGACGAAGATCAGGTCGCCGTCGTCGTCGGCGCAGATGGCCGCGGGGTCGTCCAGCCCGACCATGATCAGGCGCTCGTCGTAGTTCTGGCTGCGCTTGACCAGGCTGCCGTCGTCCCCGATCACGAAGAGCAGGCCGTTGACCAGCACGAGCTGCCGCGCGGACGGGTCGTCGTAGGCGTCCTTCATGTAGTAGGCGTTGATCGAGTACAGGCCCTCGGGGACGGGTATGGCGATCTTCTCGCCGCAGCCGGCGAGCAGCGCGGCCAGGGTCGAGGCGACGGCGGCGGCGAGGAGCAGGCGGCGTCTCATCGCACCCTCCTCGGCGGCGGCAGCGGCGCCAGGTCGACGGTCACGTGGTGCATGACGCCGAAGGCGCCCATGTCGTGGAGGGCGTAGTCGAGGCGCACGTCCCAGCCGTCGCGGGCCAGCTTCACGCCGAAGCCGGCGGCCAGTCCGCCCTCGTCGCGGTTGGTCTCGAAGCCCCCGCGCAGGTAGAGCCGGCCGTCCAGACCGAGCTCCGTGCCCATGCGGAAGCTCTCGCTGTAGTCGGTGGGGTGGTGGAAATCGGCGGTCGTCAGCAGGCCCAGCTTCCGGCTCAGCGACCAGGTGTAGGACACGCCGAAGGACCCCGAGGTCGGCGCCGAGACGGACTGGAACTCGGAGCTCGCCTCGTAGCCGGGCAGCGCCGGCGGCGTGCCGCCGGGCCGCATGTCGGCGCCGAAGTTGCGCACCGCGAAGCCGACCCGCAGGTCGCCCACGCCCACGAAGTAGAGCACGCCCAGGTCCACCAGGAACCCGCGCATGACGAACTCGTCCAGGTTCTCCTGGTAGAGGCGGCCGGTCAGTCCGAACGAGAAGCGGTCGGTCATCAGGCGGGCCATGGACAGGCCCAGGTGGTACTGGTCGGCGCGGAAGGTGTGGCCGGTGCCCTCCTGGTGGAACTCGTCGGTGCGGGGGATGTCGCCCGAGCGCAGCATGCCGGCGCTCAGGCCCCAGCCGTAGTTCTGGCCGTGCCAGTGCAGGGACGCGTGCTCCAGGTCGATGCCCGCCGCGTACTCGGTGTGCCCGAAGAACATGGTGCGCCGGCCCTCGGTCTGCATGATGCCGGCGGGGTTCCAGAAGGCCGCCGAGCCGTCGAAGGCGTTGGCCACGTAGGCGCGGCCCAGCGCCACCGCCCGCGCGCCCACGGGCACGCGCATGAACTGGGCGCCGGCGGTGCCCACGTTCTCGCCCCCGTACAGGCCCAGGATCCCGTCGGCGCGGACGACGCCCGGCGACAGGACCAGCAGCAGCGCGAGGAGCAGGCGGGCGGGTCTCACCATGAGAGGCTCACCCCCATCAGCACCGTGCGGGGCGTCTCCACGTAGCTCGGATTGACCCGCGACTTGGCGTAGGCCTCCGAGTCCGTGGTGTAGTACTCCTGCCCGATGACGGGCTCCTCCGGCGGGCCCCAGCTGTTGTCCCAGTCGGGATTGAAGTCGCCCACCTGGTAGCCGTCGCCGGTCCAGGGATTGACGCGCCGGTAGTTGACGTGGTTGAGCAGGTTGCGCGCCTCGACGTAGAAGGTCAGCCGGCGCCGGTCTCCCAGGTTCCAGTACTTGTTGAAGCGCAGGTTGAGCGAGCTCTTGAAGGGGCCGAGCCCCGAGTAGGTGTCGCCCTCGATCCGCTGGTACGCGCCGCTCGCCGGCAGGTAGAGCGGCGTGTAGCGCTGGCCGGCCTCGGCGCTGTAGAGCAGGTTCAGGCTCCAGTTGGGCGGCAGCCGCAGGCCCAACAACGAGGGGCGGTCCTCGTCGAAGACCGAGAAGTCCAGGTTGACCGAGACCTTCCAGGGCTTGTCCCACAGCAGCGGCGAGCGCTGCAGGCCGGTGAGCGAGGTGCCCGCCGTGCTGCCGCTCTCGTAGATGGCCTCCAGGTAGCCCTGGTCGGCCTTGCTGTTGGTGCCGGTGCTGCTCGAGAGCTCCAGGCTGGCCGAGCCGGACAGGTAGCCGGTGGTGCGCTTGATCACCGTCAGCTCCACGCCCAGGCTGCGCGCCGAGTCGCCGTTGAAGTAGCGCACGGGCTCGATGGTCTCGGTGCCCTCGTCGTTGGGATCGGGCGTGTCCTCGGCGCCGATGTTCACCGTGTTCATCCGCACCGACTTGGCGTAGTCGTAGATGTCGCGGTTGAAGAAGGTCACGCCCACGCTCCACAGCCCCGGGAACTCGTGCTGGATGCCCGTCTCGTACTCCACGGTCACCTTGGGGTCGAGGTTGGGATTGCCCAGCAGCTGGATCTCGCTGGCCGTGGTGGCGGTGAGCTGCGGGTAGACGTAGGCGTAGCGCGGCCACTGGGAGAAGTGGCCGTAGTTGAAGAAGAACTTGTCGCGCTCGGTGACGGGGAAGCTCACGCCCAGCCGCGGCGACAGGCGCAGCTTCCAGCTCCGCAGCCAGAACTCCACGGTGTCGTCGTAGAACTCGTCGCGCATCTCCGGGGTGATCCAGAGGTAGTCCCCGTTCTGGTCCATGACCTTCTCGACCTCGCGGCCCGGCGCCCAGGCGTCCAGGCGCAGACCGGCGTTCACGATCATGCCGCGGTAGTCGATGGTGTCCTGGAAGTAGGCCGCGCCAACGATGGGGTGCACCTTGAAGATGTCCTCGTTGAAGGCCAGCTTGCCGGACGGCGGCAGCCCGAGGTGGGTCTTGAGGTCCACCAGCTGCATCTCGGTGAACGACAGCTCCAAGCCGGTCTTGAACTGGTTGGTCTGGCTGGCGACCCAGGCGTAGGACGTCTTCAGGGTCCACGACTCGGCGAAGTGGTCGTGCCAGCGGTCGCTGCTGCCGGTGGCCTGCGCGCTCGGGTCGGTGGAGTCGACCGAGTACTCGGGGTAGGTGGTGTAGTCGTCGTTGCCGATCAGGTTGGCGTGCATGCGGCTGAAGTTGCGCCCCAGGCTCAGCTCGAAGAAGTCGTTCTCGCCGATCACCCAGCGGTAGTAGAGCTGGTTGAGGATGTTCTCGTTGGTGAAGACCAGCGAGTTGTCCAGGTTGTCCATCATGGGCCGCGCGTAGCCCTCGCCGGGCAGGGTGAAGCCCTGGCTGACCGCGAGCTGCCGCGTGGCGTTGAAGTTGATCTTGTGGCGCGGGTCGATGTTCCAGGTCCACTTGAGCAGGCCGTTCCAGTCGTTCTGCTGGCGGGGCGAGAGCCAGTCGAGATCGTAGATGGGCGTCTCGAGGCGCTTGGTGCGGGAGTAGATGGGCAGGTAGCCGTCGCGCACGTCCATCGAGCCGCTCACCAGCAGGTACTGGGTGCCCGGCAGGCCGAGACCGATCGCGTCGAGCAGGCCGCTCAGGGGATCGGGACCGGAGACGTTCATCTTGACCACGTCGATGTTCTGGGCCCGGCCGTAGCTGGAGAGCTCGCTGTAGTGGGGCTCGTCGCGGACGTTCCGCGCCTCCCCCAGGGCCATCGACACCGGCGGCAGCGCCAGGGCGGCCACCGAGCCCAGGGTCCAGCCGGCGTCGCGGCCGTAGAAGTGGTCGCGCTTCCAGTTGACCTTGCCGCTCCAGCGGTCCGTGCCCTCCTTGGTCGACACGTTGACGATGCCCGACACCGCCTGCCCGTACTCGGCGTTGAAGCCGCCCGTGAGCACCTCGATCTCGTTGATGATCGAGGGGTCGATGGAGTAGCCGTAGCCGCCGCCGGCCAGGGGGTCGTTGACCGAGATGCCGTCCACGATGAACTGGGTGTCGTCGGCGCGGCCGCCGCGCACGTGGATCTCGTTGTCCTGCAGCGTGACGCCCGGCTGGTGGGCGATCATCTCCACCAGGTTGTCCAGGGGCATGGCCTCCATCTCCTCGGAGGTCATGCGGTGGGCGCTGCCGGTCAGCTCCACCTCGATCAGGCGGCGCTCGCCGGTCACCATGATCGGGTCGACGTAGATGGCCTCCACGTCGAGCTGGAACTCGATCTCCGCCACCTCGCCCGGCGCCACGGTCACCGTCTCGGAGCCCAGCGAGTACGAGATGTAGGAGGCCCGCACCGTGTAGGTGCCCGCCCGCAGCCCGGCCAGGTAGAACTCCCCGTCCTGCAGGGCGATGGTGCCGATGCGCGAGCCGGCGATGTAGACGTTGGTGTAGGGCAGGGTCTCCCCCGTCTCGGCGTCGACCACGCGGCCCTTGATCATGGCCGGCGCGCCGGCGATCGGCGACGGCGGCTGGGTCGGCGGTGGCGAGGACGGCGGGTCCTGGGCGATCGCGACGCCCGTCGACGTCGCCAGCAGGAGCAGCGCGAGCGCGATGCGGATCCTCACGGCAGCACCACCCCCAGTTCGTTCTCCAGCATGCCGCGCACGGCGCCGAGGCCGTCCGCGGGATTCACGGCCTCGAACTGCAGGGTCACCGTCACCGCGCGGGCCGGCTCGCCCGTGTTCGAGTGGGGCCGGCGCACGCCGACGATGGGCTCGTAGGGCGGCCGCCGCGTCGGGCTCCAGAACAGGTAGTATTCCATCTGGTAGATGGCCTCGGTGTCGTCGTCGGTCGGGGTCAGGCCCACGCCGGCGCTGTAGCCGTGGAGGAAGTGCAGGTCGGGCAGACGGCCGGGCGGCGTGGCCAGGCAGAGCTTGTCGGCCGGGATGTAGAAGGTGGGCTGCGAGGGCGTACGCGACACGCCCAGGGTCTCCTGCACGAAGGTCGGCGGCAGGGAGCCCGTGCCGCCGATCAGGCCCTTGGAGATCAGCAGCAGGCGCCCGCCGTCGGGGTCCTCCGCGGTGGGCACGCTCAGGTACTCGTGGAGCAGCGCGGCGGCCTGTCCCAGGTTGGCCGAGGTGGTGATCGTGGTGTACCAGAACACGGCGTCGAACTCGCGCAGCCAGGACATGAAGACCCACATGCGGTCGGGCAGGCCCTCGGTCAGGTCGCACATGGACCAGCCGCCGGGACCGTAGATCGAGTCCATGGCCCCGTGGTAGAAGGGCACGTCGATGTCGCCCGGGAAGTCGTCCATCAGCAGCACATTGCTCAGGATCGGCCGCGCCTCCCACTCCCAGACGAAGGCGCCGGTGGCGTCGGCCTCGTCGCCCACCCGCACGTTCAGCACGCGCTGGCCGCGCTCGGTGATCTCCGTGAGGTCGATGTCGAAATGGCCGGTGGCCGGATCGTCGATGGCCTTGATCACCGGCCGCAGGTTCGGGTCGGCGTCGGGCTCTCCCTCGGGCAGCGGCGCCAGGGTGGTGTCGGCGGTGTCCAGGTAGTAGACCACCGAATCGTCCATGGTGACGTTGCCGTCCAGGTCCACCGCGAAGAGCCGGAAGTTGGCCGCCCCGAAGCTCCAGAAGGTGGTGTCGTAGTCGGTGGCGAAGTTGATCACCGGCGGGAAGTTGCGCAGGGGGATGCGGCTGGCGACGGTATCGCTCATGGCGCCGCGGTCGTCGCGGCAGGCCACCTTCAGCAGCGCCAGGGCCTCGCCCTCGTCGTCGGTGGTGAAGGTCATGGTGGTGTCGGTGCGCGAGGTGACCGTCCAGTCCCCCTCGACGTCGCCGACGTCGATGGACACGTGGAATTCGGTCACGAAGCCGTCCTCGTCGGTGCCGCTCCAGCTGAAGGTGCGCTCGTAGTAGCTGGTGGGATTCAGCTCGCCGCCGGGCGCGGGGCTGACGTAGACGCTCGCCACCGGCGGCTGGTTGGGCAGCGTGGCGGGGTCGAAGGGCTCGTTGGTGCAGCCGGCCAGCCAGGCCGCCCAGCCGCAGGCCGCCGCGGCCAGGGCCGTCGCGAGGACGCGTCGATGCCGCCGCGGGCCGCTCATTTGATCACCACCAGCTTGCCGCGCTGGACGCTGCCGTCCTCGGCGTTCTCCACCACGTAGACGTACAGGCCCGTGGCGATGGTCCGCACGGGTTCGCTCAGCAGGTCCCAGGGCTCCATGCCCGAGGTGGGATCGTCGTGGTGCAGGGTCTTGACCAGGTCGCCGGCCAGGTTGAAGACCTTGATGGTGCAGCGCGCCGGCAATCCCGTGAACCACAGCTTGCGGCCCAGCTCGCGCTCGCCCACCCGGTCGTCGAAGTAGGATCCCGCGCGATACGGGTTGGGGAACACGCCCACGTTGCGGCCGCTGGTCGACGTCGCCGGAGCCGGCCCCGGATAGATCTTCAGGCCGTTCTCCCAGAACCCGCTCTGCAGCTCGGGGAGGTCCTGGGCCGGGTTGGGCGCCGAGAAGGACACCACGGCGTAGTAGTAGGGGAACCCGTCCAGCAGGTTCGTGTCGCGCACCACGCGGCGGCCGTTCGCGTCCAGCGGCGGCAGGCCCGTGTCGAAGCCGAAGCCGTCCACCTTGTCGTACTCGGCCACCAGCATGGCCTGCGACAGGGGATCCGAGCTGAAGCTCTCGCCCTGGAAGCGGTAGATGCGGTAGCCCTGGAAATCCTCGCTGCCGGTCACGCGGCTGATGTGGTGCTCGGGCTGGCGGCGCGGGTCGTCGTCGGGCAGGGGCAGCCACACGTCCGGGTCGCTCTCGTAGATCGAGTCGCCCGGCGCCCAGGACAGGACCACCGTGTTGTCCTCGTAGCCCAGCTCCAGGATGGGCGACGGCGGCCCCGAGGCGATCTGGAACCCGTCGTCGTAGGCCACCTGGGCCACCTTGGAGTTGGCCAGCAGCGACAGGGAATCCTCGGCGCAGACCACCGCGAAGGTGACGTTGATGGAGTCGTCCGGCGCCAGGTGCGGGAAGGGCCCGGCGGACAGCAGCGCGATCCAGTCGTGGGCCCGCGTGAAGTCCTCGTGCTCCTGCTCGCCCACGTCCCACTCGCCGTTGGCCATGAGCTGGTACTTGCCGGGCAGCTCGTCGCCCGTCTCCTCGTCGAGGTAGACGTCGTCCTCGGCGGGCACGTCGCGGAAGCCCCAGGCGTTGTACGAGACCGGCGGCGTCTCGCCTTCAGGCTCCGGCTGCGGGTGCATGCCCAGCAGGCGGGTGCCGATCCAGGAGGTGGCCATCTCGTCGTCGCCGTCGTCGTCGCGCTCGTACATCATCCAGATGGACTCGTCGCCCTCCACGTCACCGGGACGCCAGCCGCCGTTCACGTCGTCGTAGTAGTTCCAGTTGGAGCCCGTCCCCTGTCCGTAGGGATCGCTCACCTGGGTGTTGCCCACGGTGGTGTCGTTCCAGTAGCCCACGTAGACGTCGCTCAGCTCGGTGCCCGAGATGTTCTGGATCGTGTAGTCCAGGATCACGAAGTCGTCGGCGTAGGGATTGCCCCAGGCCAGGGCGCGCAGGGTCACCTTCAGGCCCAGCGGCACGTGGACGCTGGACTCGGGGCTGGTGTAGTCGTCGAACTGCACGCCCACGTGCAGGTTGGCCAGCGCGTCGGGATGGTAGGCGGGCGTGCTCGGATCGTCCGGATCTCCGGGCGCGTTCTGCAGGTTGGTCCAGACCCAGACGTAGACGCTGTCCGAGCCGGTCACGGTGAAGTCCTCGAACTCGCGGATGTTCTCGCCCGCGGCGAAGTTGGACACGTCCTGCGCGCCGGTCGAGACGCGCACGGTGTCCTCCGCGGTCACCGCCCCCACCCACAGGCCGCCCAGGAACAGATGCTCCACGTGGCTGTGCTGGGGATACTCGCAGGAGGAATAGCCCTGCTTGAAGCCGTTGCCCACGTAGCCGAGGTTGGAGATGTTCAGGTTCATCTGCCCGGCCGCGATGGGGATGTCCGGACGCGGACTCGCCGACGCGAGCCCGATCGCCAGACAGGCGATCAGCGCGACGACCGCCGGGGTCGGGCTATGACGTCGACATCCGTGGCCGGACAAGAGGAACCTCCGTGAAAGAAACGCGGACCGGCGCGCCGACCCGACGTGAACACGCGTATTCAGGGGCGTTCCACGATGGACGCCGAAGGTAGCCCCCGCGCCGCGCCCGTGTCAACAACCCCGCCTCACGACTCGGTTTCGGCGCTTGGAGCCCGGCCCGTTCCGTCCTATCATGAGCGCGCTCCGCCCGGCCCACCCAACGGAAGTGACGCTGTGACCAGACGGTTGCGCACGCTCGGTCTCATCCTGCTCTGCTCGGCCGTCACGCTGACGCTGTGCGAATTCTGCGTGAGATACCTGCAGGACGCCGTCCCCTCCCGCGCCGGAACGCCCTATCGCGTCGATCCCCACTGCGGCTACACCCAGCGCCCCACCCCCCCGGACCGCTTCGACGAGCTGGACGACCGCCACGTCAACGCCTACGGCTTCCGCGACCGCGTCCGGAAACCCGCCCGCCGCGAGGGCACCCTCCGCCTGGTGGGCCTGGGCGATTCCTTCGTCCACGGCGACGTGCCCATCGCCCACAACTTCCTGCGCCTGCTGGAGGCGCGGCTCGGCGAGGACCGCGAGGTGGTCATCGCCGGCCAGCCCGGCTGGGACGTCCGCAACGCCACGGGCTGGATCCGCGGCTACGGCCCGGAACTGCGCCCCGACCTGGCCCTGCTCTGCTTCTCCGTCGGCAGCGACGTGACCGGCATCCCCATCCCCGGCGCCGTCTTCCAGGGCAACCTGCACTTCACGGGCTCCCGCCGCCCCCTGCTCGACCTGCTGCGCAAGAGCCGCCTGTTCGTGCTGGCGGAGCAGATCTACCTCTCGCGGGTCACCAACGCGGCGCGCGGCCTCCGGGCGCGGTTGCGGATCGGCGACGAAGACGAAGACGACCGTCCGCCCCGGCTGCCGCCGGACGACCCGATCGTGCCCAGGGGCGCCCCCTACTTCCCCGGCGTCTGGGGCGAACCCGACGCCCCGGACAACCGCACGCCCGCCAACGCCGAGTTCCTGAGCCTCCAGGTCCGCAACCTGCCCCTGTACCGCACCACGCCGGACGCGGAGGTCGAGGGCTGGTGGGCCCAGGCCGAAGCCCAGCTGCGCGACTTCGACGCCGCCTGCCGCGAGATCGGCGCCGACTGGCTGCTGATCGTGGCGCCGGCGGAGATCCAGGTGGATCCGACCGTGCAGGCGGAGGTGCTGGCGCATGCGCCGCTGCCGACGGAGGCCTACGACTTCGAGGCGCCGTCGCGGCGGTTGGCGGAATTCGCGGAGGGGAACGGGTGGGCGTGGTTGGACCCGCTGGGAGCGTTGCAGGCGGCGCAGGACTCGAGCGGCATCCGGCAGTACATCCCGAACAACGGGCACTGGAACGTGCCGGGAAATGCGGTGATGGCGGGACAGGTCGAGACGGCCGTCGTGTCCCCGGGGCAATGAAGGACCCGGCCGGGGCATCCCGGCCGGGCCTCTCCGGAACCTGTCGTCGGCCTCATCGATAGAGACGCTTGAGTCCCCCCCAGCTCTCCGCCTCCGACGCCACGGGCCGTTCCACGTAGGACCAGGTGTTGCCCACGCCCATGGGCATGTAGCCCGTTCCCGACGAGATCGAATAGCTCTGCAGCTCGTCGCGCCAGTCCAGGTAGCCGTCCACGTAGCCCTGGTCGCGGACGAATCCGACGCCCCAGGCGAACCAGATGGTCTCGTCGGCCACGCCAGGCGCGGAGACCCGTTCGATCTTCACCCGAAGACACGTGAACGTGCCGGCCGACGTGGTGCGCTGCTCCTGGCCCACGACGCGGGCGACTCTCGCCTCGCCCTCGTCCGTGTCTATGAAATCCCAGGACTGCCCCACGGTCATGGCCGTGGTCGGCACCACGTACTGGGCCGAGGACAGGATGTCCCATTCCGTCGAACCGCCGTCGCGGCCCGCGAACAGGCGCAGCTTGTCGTTCTCCTCGAACAGGAACAGGCTGCTGAAGCCTTCGAAGGTGGACGTGATGTGCACGATGAAACCCTCATGGCCGGCGAGCGTGCTGTCGGCGGCGACCGTCAGCGTCTCGGACGCCGTGACGGGGAGGGCCAGGAACATGAACAGGAGCAGGATCGGGGTGACGTTGACCTTCGTTCTCATGGACGACTCCTCTGGAGTGGGATCTGTCGCATCAACCAGGGCGAGATAAAATATTACCACCAATGGAGATGTAAATGAGGATAAATTTTATCGTCTTTACGGGCGCTCCTCCCGGGATCAAAGAGGACCCGACACGCTCTAGAACTGGAAATATATGAACGGAGGATTCGAATAAACCCGATACACCGCCGCCGCCAGCACCACCGCCAGCATCGAACACCCGAACACGAACCGCACCGCGCCGCCCCCGTCCGCGATCCACGTATGGTTCCCCGTCCGCGTCTGCACCACGTCCAGCGCCACCATCACCGCGATCACGATGAACACGTGCGCCGCCCCGAGCGCGAACAGCCCGTCCCCGGCCAGGATCCCCGTGATCACCGCCCAGGCCACCCCGAAGTCCCCGGCCCGGAACAGGATCTTCGCCACCGCGATCAGATGGAACGTCACCACCACCATCCCCACGTCGCGCAGCACCCGCCCGGGCGTCCGCGGCCAGCGCAGGTCCACCTTGCCGCCGCCCAGCAGCCGATAGGCCGCCAGGTAGAGCCCGTTCCACAGCCCCCAGGCCACGAAGGTCCAGCTCGCCCCGTGCCACAGGCCGCCCAGCAGCATGGTGATCATCAGGTTGACGTAGGTGCGGACGGTCCCCTTGCGGTTGCCGCCCAGCGGGATGTAGAGGTAGTCCCCCAGCCAGGTCGACAGGGACACGTGCCAGCGCTTCCAGTACTCGGCCGGGCTGCGGCTCAGGTAGGGCGCGTGGAAGTTCTCCATCAGCTCGAAGCCCAGCAGCCGCGCCACGCCGCGGGCGATGTCCGAGTAGCCCGAGAAGTCGCCGTAGATCTGGAAGCAGAACGCGTACACGCCGGTCAGCAGCTGCCCACTGGTCCAGGCGCCGGGATCGTCGAAGACCTGGGAGACGAAGGGCGCCAGGGTGTCGGCCACGAAGATCTTCTTGAAGAAGCCCAGCAGGATCAGGTTCACCCCCGTCTCCACCTGCCGCCGCGAGACCGTCCGCGGCGCCGCCACCTGGGGTAGCAGGTTGCGCGCGCGCTCGATGGGCCCGGCCACCAGCTGCGGGAAGAACGACACGAACACCGCAAAATCTAGCAGATCGTCGGTGGGCTCGATGCGGCGCCGGTAGATGTCGATGGTGTAGCTCAGGGTCTGGAAGGTGTAGAAGCTGATCCCCACCGGCAGCAGCACCCGCAGCAGCGGCACGTGGGGCTCCAGCCCGAACCCCTCGATGATCGCCCCCATCGAATCCACGAAGAAGTTGAAGTACTTGAAGAAGCCCAGCAGGCCCAGGTTGACGCACACGCTCGTCGCGAGCAGCCGCTTGCGCCGCCCCGCCGCCCCGGTGCAGTGCAGCGCGCGCCCCACCATGAAGTCGGTCAGGGTGGAGATCATCAGCAGCGACAGGAAACGCCAGTCCCAGTACCCGTAGAACAGGTAGCTGGCGCACAGCAGGAACACGTTCTGCGCGCGATGGCGCAGCCGCGGATAGACCAGCAGCACGGTGCCCAGGAAGGCCAGGAAGACGAGTGAGTTGAAGAGCATGGCGCGCCGACTCTATAGGCGCAGGGGCACACGGTCAACGGCGCGGCGGTGGACGAAGCGGTGGCAGGCGGAGCAGAGGACCCGGAGGTTGGCGAGGTCGTTGTCGCCGCCGGCGGCGCGGGGTTTGATGTGATGGACTTCCAGGAACCGTGTGCGGCTGCAGCCCGACGCCTCGCAGCGGTGGCCGGCGCGGGCCAGGGCTTCGCGGCGGCGCGACGGCGGGATGGTGGCGCGGTTCGGTTCGCCGGGCTCCTGTACACGGGCGTCGCACAGCGCCGGGCCCGGGTCGACGGGCTTCGGTCCGCGGTCCGTCCTGACCTCCGCCGCCCCACATTCTTTACACGTGTAAACCACCACCTGGTACGGCGGGGCCGCAGACTCCGTCTCCGGCTCGGCTGCCATATCATGCAGCGCAGCCAGCAGCAGCTCCGCCTTCTCCTCCCGCACACCCTTCTTGCGTAGCGACTCCATCAAGGCCTCGTACCGAGTGTACTGCTCCGCCGTGAACGTCACGCTCACGGTCACCGGCACGTCGGCCGGCAGCTCCGGTCCCGCGTCCAGTTCAAGCGCCGGCACCTCCGGCTGCCGTGCCTTGGTCCGCGCCGCGCGTACCTTCCCTTCCAGCGACCGGCTGCTGCTACGCCTCGCCTCCTTGATCCACATCCCCTCGCTCGCGGCGGTCGCCACCTTGGCCACCTCGCGGGCCTTGGTCCAGCCGAGATCGCCGCGAGCGACCGAGGCCCGCAGCCGAGGCAGCGACTCGAGCGCTTCGGCAAGCCGGACGAACTGCGAGGTCTTGCTCGCCGAGAAGCCGAGCGCGTCGGCGGCGTAGGCCTGGATCGAGGAGTAGCCGAGCTCGCGGTATAGCTCGCGCCGCAGCATCTCGGCGAACAAGAGCACGGCGCGTTGCTCGGCGCGCTTGAGGTCTTCGAGGGCGGTCTGGAGTCGTGAGTGGAGTTCGTTTGCAGACATGCTGGGACCTCCCGAGGTGGCGTTGTGGGAGGTCGCATCGGTACAGACAAGATAGTCGAAAACGGCACGATAATCAAGATGTAATTTTATAATATTCAACAAGTTACAGTATTCTTGCGGCCCGTTTCTTGCGCCGTGACACCCCCCCTGTATCACCCATCATTCACCCCCGCCCACATCCTCGAGCCCCACCCCTCCGCTCCGTTGTCTCACACCCCTCGAAGTGATAGGCTGCGATCATGGAACTGGCGCTCTCAACCCCCGCCGCCCCCGACTGGCCCCGCATCATCCCCGCGGCGCTGCTCCTGATCTCGGGCCTCGTCCTCCTCGCCGCCCGCCTGAGCCGCGGCCGCCTCTCCCCGCCCGGCTACCTGGGCTACTTCTGGATCTTCCTGCTGGTCTGCGTCGTCACCGATCTGGTCTCCTTCACGCCCGCCGTCTGGCTGATGGCCATCGTCGCCTTCCGCGCGTTGCGCGAGTACTTCTCGCTGGTCGATCTGCGGCTGGAGGACCGCTGGGGCATACTGGCCGCCTACCTGTCGATCCCCTTCATGATCTATCTCATACAGATCGACTGGTACGGCTTCTTCATCGTCTCGGTCCCCGTCTACACCTTCGTGGTCGTGCCCTTCCTGGTGGCGCTCGGCGACGAACGGGGGCGCGGCAGCCTGCTGTCCATGGGGGCCATCGACTTCGGGCTCTTCTGCTTCGTGTACGGACTGGGGCACGTGGCCTACCTGGCCTTCTACTCCACCTGGCTGGTGCTGCTGCTCCTGCTGGCGATGACGGCCTGCAACGTGGCGTCCGCGACGACGAAACGGCGGGGCCCGGCGGCGGGTTTCGTCCTGTCCGTCATGCTCACCCTGGCCCTGACGCTGGGCCTGCGCGACTTGACCGGCGTGCCCACGGTCCATGCGCTCGTCCTGGGCGTGCTGATCCCCGTGCTGGTGCGGATGGGCGACTACACCGTCGGCGTGCTGAAACGCGACCTGGGTCTCGACGCGGGCGATCTCGAGCCGGGCCGCGGCCACGTGCTCGACTCGCTCAGGTCCTGCCTCTTCACGGCACCCATCGTCTTCCACTACCTGCGCTGGGCCCTGAAATTCGGCGAACTGGTCGGGCGCGATGTCCCTTGAGGCGCGACGGCTGCCCGCCCTGATCCTGCACCTGCTCGTGCTGCGTCCCCTGCTCCACCTGATCTTCGGCCTGAACGTGCGCGGTCGGGAGAACCTGCCGGGCGACGGGCCCTGCATCCTGGCCGCCAATCACAACAGCCACCTCGACATCCTGATGATCTTCGCCGCCCTGCCGATCCGCATGGTGGCCTCGGCCCACGTGGTCGCGGCCCACGACTACTTCGCGCGGCGGCGGCGGCTGTACGCCGTCGTGGACTTCCTCTTCCGGCCCGTGTGGGTCGACCGCGAGGCCGGCGACGGCACCACCCTGGCCCGCATGAGCGCCCTCCTCGACGCGGGCGAGAGCGTGATCATCTTCCCCGAGGGGACCCGCGGCGAGGCCGGGTGCCTGGGCCTGTTCCACGGCGGGGTGGGCCGGCTCGCCGTCGAGCATCCCGACGCGCCCCTGATCCCCGTCCACCTGCGCGGCTCCGAACGGGCCCTGCCCCGCAAGGCCTCGTTGCCGTTGCCCATCTGGCAGCACGTCAGCATCGGTCCGCCCCAGCGGCTGACGGGCGACGCCGCGGAGATCACCGACACCCTGCGCGAGAGCCTCCTGGCCCTGGAGCGTTCCGCCGTCGCCTCGCGGCATCGGCGGCGGCCGGAGCGGCCCCGGGCCTTCGTCGTCGCCGTGCTCGGCATCGACGGGTCGGGCAAGAGCACCCTGTCGCGCCGCCTCGCACGGGACCTCTCCGCCGAGGAACGCACCTGTCTGATCGGCGACAGCCTGGAGCTCTTCGCCGAGGGCCGCCCGCGCGCCGCCCAGCCCCTGCTCAAGGAAAAGCTGCGCCGCTGGGTGAGCGCCCAGGCCAAGGACGCGAGATCCCTGGCCCGCTACAAGATCCCCAAGCTCACCGAGCTGCTGCTGCGGGACGCCCTGCTCGGCGAGGCCAAGCGCTGGTACGGAGCCGACGTGATCCTCATGGACGGCTCCCCCATGCTCAACATGACCGCCTGGTCCATCCTCTACCGGCCCGAACTGATGGATGAGGACTTCTGCGCGCGCGCCATGGCCATCCTGTCCGGCGAGGGCTCGGCGCGGGACCCGATCTTCGCCGAGTTCCCCGAACTGCGGGTCATGAAGCGGCTGGGTCTGACACGCCTGGCCATGCCGGACGCGGTCCTCTTCCTGGACGTCCCGCCCGAGGTGTCCATGGCGCGGATCGTCGGGCGCGGCGAGAAGATGCAGGTGCACGAGACCGAGGAGAAGCTGTCCCGCCTGCGCGAGGCCTACCTCCTGGTCGTGGACGCGGCGCGGAATCGCCTGGGCCTGCCCGCCCACGTACTCGACGGCGACCGCGCCCCCGACGACATCGCACGAGACGCCCGGTCCCTGATCGCCGAGGCGCGGACCCCGGCCGGAGGTGAAGAGGCATGAGCACGACCATCGACGTGATCGCGACCACGGTCTCGGGCTCCATCAGCGATTGGAGCAAGGTGGAGCGCATCCGACCCCTCTTCGCGGAGCACGGCTTCGACGACCTGAACCTGCACGTGGTCGACACCCACGCCCAGGCCCGGACGCAGGCCCGCGAGCTCCTCGACGCGGGCCGCCGCCTGCTCATCTCCGCCGGCGGCTCGGGCACCTTCAACGCCGTGCTCGAGGGCTGCTGCGACGCGGACGTCCCCCTGGGCGAGATCCGGCTCGGCTTCCTGCGCAAGGGCTCGGCCGACCTGCTGGGCAAGGTGCTGGGCATGCCCGACGAGATCGAGGCCGCCGTGGCCGTCTTCGCCGACGCCATCCGCGCCGGACACGTCATGCCCTGCGACGTCCTGCAGGCCCGGGCCGCGGGCCCGGACGGCCCGCCCCGCCACTTCGTGGGCTACGGCGGCGCCGAGATCTTCGGCCGCATCCCCCATTTCACCGAGAACCGCTTCATGAAGTGGTACAAGGGCGTGCTCAGCCAGGTCTTCGGCGACCTGGGCCCCTTCACCACGGGCATGACCCTGGCCCTGCTCGAGAAGCTGGTGAGGGGCCCCTTCGGCCGACGTCGCTGGCGGATCCTCGAGGACGGCCGCGAACTCGTGGCCGGCCGCTATCAGGCCCTGATCATCGTCAACGGCTACCTGGGGCCCGACATGGCCTACTCGGACGACGCCCTCGGCTCGGGCCACTTCCACCTCTTCGCCCTCGCGGACCTGGGCCTGCTCCGATTGCTCGGCCAGGCGAAGCGCGCCCGCAACGGCACGATCATGGACGACCCGGCCCGTTGGGGCATGACGCACCTCCCCATCGCGGGCGAGCTGCAGCTGGCGCCCGCGGACGGCGGCGCCTTCCCCCTCAACGTGGACGGCTCGACGCTGATCTGCCGCGGCGGCGCGACGATCCGCCGCGTGGACTCCATCAGCCTGATCGCGCGTCGCCCCGCGTCTTGACGCGCCGCGTCCCGGGCGCGACCATCGCCACATGACCGCCCGCCACCACATCCTCGAGCCCTACGAACACGACGCCCCCTTCTGGCGTCTGGTCGAGGCCTTCCGCGACGATCCCGGAACCCGCCCCTTCCTCCTGGACAGCGCCCTCTCCGGATCCCACGGCCGCTTCTCCTACTGCGGTCCCGGCGCGGCGCACGTCTTCGAGGCCCGGCGGCGACCCGACGGACTGGCCGACGTGCAGATCGACGCGCCCGACCACGGGACCCGCCTGGAGGGCGTCGACCCCTTCGTCGCCCTGCGCGATTGGCGGCGCGAGTGGGCCGGTCCCTGTCCCGAGCTCGAGCGACCGGCCCCGTTCGTGCACGGCGCGGTGGGCTGGATCGCCTTCGAGGCCGGGCACTGCGTGGAGCGGTGGCCCGACACGGGGATCGACGACCTGGACCTGCCCGACCTCTGGTTCGGCGTGCAGGACGTGGTGTTCATCCGCGACCACGACGCCGGCCGCACCTGGCTCTCGGTGGTCGGCGCGGGCCTCGACGACGCCGGCGCCCGCGCCCGCGCCGAAGCGTTGCGCGCCGACACCCTGGACCGCCTCGCCGCCTGGACGCCCGGCCCCGACCCCGCCCTGGACCTGTCCGCGCCCGACGGCGACCCCCTCCCCGCCCCCGTCGTCTCCGCCGCCGCCTACCGCGCCAAGGTCCGGGCGGTGAAGGACGCCATCCTCGACGGCCGCGTCTTCGAGTGCTGCCTCACCCACCGCTTCGAGCAGCCGCTGGACGGCGATCCCTGGGACCTCTACGCGATCCTGCGTCGCGACAACGCGGCGCCCTTCGCCTGCTGGCTCGAGCACGGCGACGCCCGGGTCATCGGCGCCTCCCCCGAGCGCTTCCTGCACCTGGACGCCGACGGGATCCTCGAGACCCGTCCCATCAAGGGCACCCGCCCCCGCGCCGCCGACCCGATCGAGGACGCGCGCCTGCGCGACGAGCTGGCCGCCTCGGAGAAGGACCGCGCCGAGAACGTGATGATCGTCGACCTGGCCCGCAACGACCTGGGCCGCGTCTGCGAGACCGGCAGCGTGCACGTGCCGGGACTCTGCGAGGTGGAGGGCTACGCCACCGTCTGGCAGCTCGTGTCGACGGTGCGCGGGCGCCTGCGCGAAGGGCTGGACGGGATCGACGCCGTGCGGGCCTGCTTCCCCGGCGGATCGATGACCGGCGCGCCCAAGATCGAGGCCATGAAGATGATCGACGAGCTGGAGACCCACGTCCGCGGCGTGTACTCCGGAGCCATCGGATGGCTGGACGCGAGCGGCGCCCTGGACCTGAACATCGTGATCCGCACGGTGGTGGCCCGCGGCGGACGCGCCACCTACGGCACGGGCGGGGCGGTCACCGCGGACAGCGAGCCCGAGGCGGAGTGGCGGGAATCCCTGGACAAGGTGCGGGCGCTGGCGCGGGGGATCGCGGCGGTCAACGGTAGGCGGACTTGAGCTCGCCCCAGCTCATGCGCTCGGCGGGCACGATGCAGGCCGCGTCGTTGGGCTGGCCGGGGCTGTCCAGCTCGCAGACCGCGTACTCGCCCAGGCCCCAGCCGATGGAGCAGCGGAGGGCGTGGGTCACCCAGAAGGGCCCGTCCGGGCCGAGCGTCTCCCCGCAGTAGACCAGGTCCCCGGACTGGGGCGTGTGGATCAGGGCCAGGCAGTCGACGATCGTCGACCAGGGCGTCAGGTCGAGCACGCCGTCATCGTCGACGTCCAGGTCGTCGCCGAGTTCGCCGGTGAAGCCCTCGACCAGCAGGTGGGTGACGTTGTCGCCGTCCTCGAAGTTCAGGGCCTCGGGCATCGCGACGTCGATCTCGCCGCAGGCGATGAACGCGTCCTCCCCCACCGACAACAAGCCGTCGGCGCCGAGCGCCAGGCCGGACAGGTCGATCGCGGCCTCCACGCAGCCGTCGCCCCATATCTGGTCGTCGCCGATGACCAGGTACCAGTACCCCGACAGGGACTCGCCGGGATCGCCGGCCAGCTCGAAGTACTCGTCCACGTCCACGGCGACCTGGTCGATGCGGATCTCGTTGATCAGGGGGGCGGCCGACGCGGCGGCGGCGAGCAGCGTCAGGACGGTACCGGCGAGCACGATGAATGGACGACGCGGCATGGTCTCTCCTGCGATGAGGGGTCGTTAGGAGAATATAGGGATTTTCCGGTCGTTTGTTCAGACCTCAATCGGCGAGCGCGTCGATCTCGTCGATCTGGTCGGCGGCGTCTCCGCCGAAGACCGGGCTGCCGCGCAGGGTCTCGAGCTGCTCGCGGGCGGCCGCGGCGTCGCCGAGGGCCAGGTGCGCCTGGGCCAGATGCCAGCGCGCGCGTTCGGCCACCGGCAGCTGGGAGCTGCGGGCGGCGAGGCCCAGGGGCGCCAGCGCGAGCTCGGTCTCGTTGTTCAGCATGCGGCTGACGCCGAGGTAGAGACGGGCCTGGCCGGCCGCGGGCCAGTCGGGGGCGTCGGGGGCGGACAGGGCGGATTCGAGGCCCAAGGCGGCGTCGCCCCAGCGCTGATCGGTGTAGTGGGACATGGCCTCGTGGAAGAGGGCGGCGGCATCGCCCTCGGCGCCGCGCACATCGACCTGCACGTAGGGCGCGGGGTCCAGGACGGCCAGCTTGCGCAGGTCGTCGTCGCCGGGCAGGACGAGCAGCGCCAGCACCGCGGCGGCGGCCACCACGGCGGGGGCCAGCACGCGGGGGCTCAGCAGCCCGCGCAGCCAGCCGCCGAAGCGGGCGGCGGGCGACGGTTCCGCCTCGCGCCGGGCGGCGCGCAGGACCTGGGCGTAGCGGTCGGGATCCTCGCGCAGGGCCTGGGCGGCCTGGGCGTGGTCGAAGAGATCCTCGAGCAGTGCGGGATCCTCGAGGGCGGCGCGTTCGAAGCGGACGCGCTCGGCCTCGTCGAGCAACCCCATCTCGTAGGCGGCCAGCAGGTCGGCGGGCCGCAGTTCGCGGTCGTCACGGTGCGACATGGCTCAGGTCCCCTTCCCCGGCGTCGAGCAGGGCGCGGAGCTGCGCGCGGCAGCGGTGGAGCGCCACGTAGAACGTGTTGCGGGACAGCTCGGGATCCTCGTTCTGGGCCATTTCCAGGGCGCGGGCCGAGACCTCGCGCTGGCCGCCGCCGACCTGGAAGCTCTCCAGCAGGTGGCCGAAGAGACGTCCGCAGCGGGGGTACTTCCGCGCCAGGGTCGCGATGGCGTCCTCGAGCCGGCCGACGAACTCCGTCGATTCGCGATCCCGCAGGGGATCGACCACGACGGCCGCCGGGCCGAAGCTCTGCCAGTCCTCCACGACGGTGGTGCGTTCCAGCTCCCGCCGCTTGGCCTGGTAGTAGTTGCCGATCACGTTCCTCAACACGGTGAAGCTCCAGATGAGAAGGCCGGTCTGTCCGGTCCGTTCGTGGTGCTTGTCCAGGATGACCCCGAGCGCGTCCTGGACCACATCCTCCAAGTGCTCGGGCTGCACACGTCGTTTGGCGACCTTCAGGAACCTTACGCGGAGATCTTCGAACAGCTCGGTGCGGGCGCGCTCGTCACCGGCGAGGGCGCGTTCGCTCAGGGCGTCGAGGGAGGCGACGGGCGACGGGGATTCGGACATGGGACACTCCGGGCGTTGGGGCCGACGACCGTCCGTTGCCGTCGGCGGCGATCCCGTGCATACTGGACCGGTCGGACAGCCCGCGTCGCAGATGCGCCTGGAGGGAAGCCATGCACACCGTTCGCCCACGGACCACGGCCCGCCGCCGCGCGCACGTCGCGCGACGAGGATCGACCGGATCATACTCCACCGCCGGGGGCCGTCCTGGCAAGCCCTTGTTGGTGCTGTGCCTCTGCGTCGTCGCCCTGTCGGCGTCCGCGGCGCAGGCGGACTCCGTCGACGCCTGGCGCCACCAGCTCCGCGACGAGAACGCCGCCGCCGTCGCCGCCGCCTCCCCCGACGATCCCCGCGGCGTCTACGTGCTGGCCCTGGTCGACTCCACCGCCCGCTTCGAGGGCCCCGCCGCCCAGCTGGCCGCGGGCGCCCGTCTGGCCGCAGACGATCCAGCCGCCGCCATCGAATCCCTTGCCGCCGCCCGCGCCGCCTACGTCGACGCCGGGAACGCGGCCGGCGAACTGGTCGCCGCCGAACGGCTCTGCGCCCTGTGGATCAGGACCCACGACTACGCCGCCGCCCTCGAGGCCCTGCCCGGCACCCTGGCCGCCGCCGAGGCCCAGGGCGACTCGCTGGCCGCCGCCCAGGCCCACCTGAACCTGGGCCGCGTGCTGGTGCGCAGCCGGCGCGTCGATGAGGCGGGCGCCCACCTGAACGCCGCCCTGGCCGGCGCCCTCGCCGCGGACATCCCCGCCTGGGAGGCCCTCGCCCACCTGTCGCTGTCGGTCATCAGCCGGCTGGTCATGGACCTGGACACGTCGCTGCACCACCGAGAGGCGGCGCTGGACGCCTACGTGCGCGCCGACGACCGCGCCGGCGAGGCGCGGTGCCTGCACTACATCGGCACCATCCACGTCTTCAAGGGGGATCTGACCCGCGCGGCCGGACTGCTCCACCGGGGCGAGGCCCTCGCCCGCGAGATCGGCGACGACGAGCGTCTGAGCGGCTGCCTGGGCGACCTGGGCGGCATCGCCTACCTGATCGGCGACTACGACAACGCCCTGGCCCGCTACACCGAGGCGATCCTCCTGGCCGACGACCCGCGCCGCAAGGGCTGGTACCTGCTCAACTCGGGCTCCATCCTGGCCTACCAGGGACGCCACGAGGAAGCGCTGGCGATCTACGCGGACGCCCAGGCCGCCATGATCGAGGCCGGCGATCGGCGCAGCGAGTCGACGCTGCTGCAGGTCCAGGGCCAGAGCCTCTGCGAGCTGAAGCGCTACGACGAGGGCCTGGCCCGGCTGGACGAGGCCATCGCCTTCGCCCGCGAGTGGGAGCTGCCCCTGGACGAGGCCTACGCCCAACACTTCAAGGGCTTCGCCCTGCTGGACCTGGACCGCTGGGACGAGGCCGCCGCCGCCCTGGCCGCCGCCGATGACCTGGCCGCGGCCACCGGCTACTTCGACATCACCGAGGGCGCCCTGATCGGCCGCGCCCGGGCGTCCCGGGGACAGGGCCGGCCCCGCGAGGCGCTGGTCCATCTCGAGGAGGCCGTGGACATCGTCACCTCGGTCCGACGCCGCAGCGGCGGTTCGGCGAACCTGCAGAGCGGCTTCTTCAGCCAGGTGGGCCGGTCCTTCGACGAGATGGTGAGCGTCCTGGCCGAACTGCACGCCGCCGAACCGGACGCCGGCCACGACCGCCGCGCCTTCGACGTCGCCCAGATGGCCAAGGCCCGCTCCCTGCTCGACCTGCTGGCCGAATCGGAAGTCGACCTGCGCGTACGGGCCGGCGCCGATTACCAGGCCCGCGAGGCGGAGATCCTCGAGGGCCTCGCCGAGCGCCACGCCGCCCTGGCGGCCGCCGCGCCGGACAGCGCCGCGCCGATCGAGGCCGAGATCGCCGATCTGGACAGCCGCCTGGATCTGCTCGAGGCCGAACTGCGCGAGGCCGATCCTCGCTACGCCGAGCTGCGCTATCCCCGTCCCTGCACCCTGGCGCGAGCCCAGGCCGAGGTGCTCCGTCCCGGCGAGCTGCTGCTGGAGTACCAGCTCGGCCAGGAGGACTCCCACCTCTTCGCGGTGACCCGCGACGGCTTCCGCGTGATCGACCTGCCGCCCCGGGCCGAGCTGGAGGACGCCGTGCGCGCCCTGCTGCCGCTGCTGCGCGACTACAACGTGACCGGTCCCGCCGCGGCCTACTACGCCGGCCCCGCCCGCGACCTGGCGCGGCGGCTCCTGGACCCGGTCGCCGCCGAGCTGTCCGCCGCCCGCCGCGTCGTGATCGTGCCCGACGGCGCCCTGCACTACCTGCCCTTCGAGGCCCTGCCCGTGCGCGACGGCGGCGGCGCGTCCTACGCCGAGCTGCCCTACCTGGTGCGCGAACTCGAGGTGTCCTACGCCCCCTCGATCAGCGCCCTGCAGCGCCTGAGGGATCCGGCCCACGCCCCACCGCCGGCGACCGGCCTGCAGGTGGTGGCCGATCCGGTGCAGAGCTCGGCCGACCAGATCAGCGTGTTCGCCCGGGTCGCCGGAGCGGCGGCGCTGAGCCCGGTCCCCCACGTGGACGAGGAGATCGCGGCCCTGACCGGTCTCGGCTTCGCGCCCACGGTGCTCAGACGCGGCACCGAGGCTTCGACCGCCGCCCTGGCGACCTCGCCCGCCGCGGCCGGCTGCCGCTACCTTCACTTCGCCGCCCACGGCCTGTTCAACGAGCAGAGCCCGGCCTTCTCGGGCCTGGCCCTCTCCCCGGACCCGGAGGCGGGCGACGACGGCTTCCTGAGCGTGTCGGAGATCTTCGCCCTCGATCTGGACTGCGCCCAGGTCACCCTGTCGGCCTGTTCCTCGGCCCTGGGCGAGGCGGTGGACGGCGAGGGACTGGTCGGCCTGACGCGCGCATTCATGTACGCCGGCGCCCGCGGCGTGGTGGCCGCCCTGTGGGACATCCCCGGCCGCGGCGCCGCCGCCTTCATGGCCGACTACTACGCCCGCCTGGCGGACGGCGCGACCTCGGCGGCCGCCCTGGCCGGGGCCAAGCGCACCCTGCTCGGGGCCGGCGAGATCGACGGACTCGACCTGGCCCATCCGGCGCTGTGGGCGGCGTTCGTGCTGTCCGGAGGGGGTGAATAATTTATCATAAATTAAAACTCTACAAAAACCATCCCTCTTGTCGAATACTCAGATTGGTGTCATTCAAAAAGCAACCCATGACTATGGCAGGATAGATCATGGCCTATAAACGGCTGTCCAAGCGGTTCAGCACCATATACTTCAGTGAAGTTCGCGATCTCGAATCCGGGGCCGTGATCGGCAAGCTCGCCAACCTCTCAGAGACCGGCATGCTTCTGATCGACGTCGTGAGTCTGCGTCCCGGGTCGGTCCACGACCTGATCGTGACCTTGCCGCAGGAGGTCGCCGGCTGCCTGGAATTCGTGTGCCGGGCCGAGATCCGCTGGTGTCGGACCGACACGAATCCCGACCACCTGGCCGCCGGCCTCGAGTTCCGCGACGTATCGGATGAACTGCGCGCCGTCCTGACCGCCGCCCAGAACCAGATCTGCTTCCGGAACATGTGATCCGCCCGCCCCGGTTTTTTTTCGTCCCGCCCCCGTAAGATCCCCCTCCCCCCGGAAACTCCTCCCTCATGCGGGGTCGCTCGCCCCGTGTTCGGAACAGCCAGAACCCCTGTTATTTCGGGAGGAGACATCCATGAACAGCCACAAGACCATCGTCGCATTGCTGCTGACCGTGCTGCTGGCCGCGACCGCGGCCGCCAACACGGTCGACTTCGACTCGCTGGTCCCCGGCACGGTCTACGGCGCGCCCGCCGGCCACGTGCCCGGCGACTACGTCTTCAGCGAGAGCCTGGCCGACTGTTACGTCAACGATTTCTGGGTCGGCGGCTCGCCCTACTTCAACTTCATGCGGGTCGATCCCGCCTTCACCTACTTCGGCAACGTCAACATCATGAACGTGAACAACGTCTCGCTGGACGTGGACTTCACCGCGCCCGGCGACGTGGTCTTCGAGTACCTGTACTTCGGCGGCGAGGTGAACCTGCAGTTCGACGGCCTCGCGGCGCCCCTGGTCGGGCCCGACTTCCCGAGCCTGGCCGGCACGTACGGGCCCGTCACGGTGAACGTGACGGCCTTCCCGACCGGCCCCGGCGTCGGCGGCCAGGTCATCCTGACCGGTCCGGTGCAGCACCTGCGCGTCGGCGGCCAGGAGCTGTTCCTCGACGGTCTCGACTGCGCCAACGGCATCAGCCCCGTCACGGGCGGCTGCGACTACGAGGTCACCTACGACTATCTGGGCGTCGGCACCGCCTGGGGTTCCCCCTACGGCGACGCGCCCGGCGACTTCCTGTTCTCCGAGGACGGCATCCCCGTGTTCGCCGAGCTCTTCGACTGGGGCGGCGGCACGGCCTTCAACTACACCCAGATCGTCCCCGCCTTCCTGCCCCTGGGCGCGATCAACGTGGCCGAGCTGAACAACATCAGCCAGCGCTTCGACATCGGCGCCCTGGGCATCACCACCGACAGCGTGAGCTTCGAGTTCTACGACCAGGGCGGCACCGAGAACCTCGGCGTCAACGGCCACCCCCTGTTCGTGGGCGACCTGCACACCGTGCCCGCGGCCTACTTCCCCGGCGTCTCCGTGAACGTGACCTGGAGCTGGGCGGGGCCGGACATCTACGGCGTCGTCACCATCACCGGCGACGTGCAGGAACTGATCGTGGGCGGCCAGGAATTCCACATGGACAACGTGTGCGTGAAGGAAGACGTGCCCGTGGACTGCTGGCACCTGGTGCACCACGAATCGCAGCCCCTGTACGCGAACTACGGCAACGGCTACGGCCACGCTCCCGGCGACCTGATCTTCGTGGAGCAGAACGTCCCCGTGCTGCTCGACACCTTCGACTGGGGCGGCGGCCCGGTCTTCTACAACTGCCAGATCCAGCCGGCGACCTCCGGCATGGGCGACGGCCAGATCATGTGGATGAGCAACGTCAGCAACCTGTACGACATCGCCGCCACCGGCGTCACCACCGCCGAGGTCACCTTCGAGTACCTCGACGTGGGCGGCACCGAGAACATCGAGGTCAACGGCGCCGGCCTGTACATCGGCGACCTGCACCTCGCACCCAACAACATCGCCCCGGGCGTGATCCTCACCGTGATCACGTACCCGGTGCCCGGAGGCCTGCGCGGCGAGGTCACCCTCACCGGTCAAGTGGACAAGCTGCTGCTCGGCGGGCAAGAGTTCGCAGTGGACAACGTCTGCGTGATCGGCGACGGGTCGACCTCGGCGCGCACGGACCTCCCGGTGCGCAAGGTGAGCCTGCAGCCCAACCATCCGAATCCCTTCAATCCGTCGACGACGCTCAAGTTCAGCCTGGCGCACGACTCGCGGGTCAAGCTGACCATCCACGACGTCAAGGGCCGCGCGGTGCGCACCCTGGTGTCGGGCGACCGTACGGCGGGCGATCACAACGTCGTCTGGGACGGCCGTGACGACGGCGGCGAGGCTGTCGGCTCAGGCGTGTACTTCGTCCGCGTGGAGACGCGAGACGGGGTCGATGCCCAGAAGATCTCTCTCATCAAGTGATCGGATAT
Source organism: uncultured Fibrobacteraceae bacterium (assembly GCA_964607825.1). Classification (GTDB taxonomy): domain Bacteria; phylum Krumholzibacteriota; class Krumholzibacteriia; order LZORAL124-64-63; family LZORAL124-64-63; genus JAHIYU01. The sequence goes on from CAZSNA010000007.1 coordinate 32,894, forward strand.
GGAGGGGGTGGGGCCCCGGACTTCGGTCCGGGGCTCCGGTTTGTTTTACACGTGGAAACCCGCCCTACCGGACGAGCACGGCCTTGACCGTGCGTCGTCCGGTCTCCGTGACCAGCCGCATCAGATAGAGCCCCGACGCCGCGGGCCGACCCGATTCGTCGATCCCCGTCCAGACCAGCTCGTGCGGACCGGCCGCGAACCGCTCGTCCGCCAGCCGGGCCACGCGACGACCGAAAGCGTCGAAGACCGCCACCTCGGCGCGCCCGGGGCGATCCAGGACGAAGGAGACGACGGTGCGGGGGTTGAAGGGATTAGGCGCAACCAACAGGTCGAAGCCGGGCAAGGCCGGCGTCTCGGGCGTGCCAGGTTCGTCCTCGAGGGCGGTGACCCCGAACTCGTGGCGTGGCGAGATCACCAGCCCCGAGTTGCCGCAAGCCAGCAGGACGCAGGTCTCGGCCATCGCGACGCCGATCGCTCCGCGGGGCAGGGACAGGCCGCCGACCAGCCCCGGCGAGTCGGGAACGGCCGCATCGATGACCTGCAGACCCAGGTTCAGGTTTGCGGAGTACACGATCCCCTGGGAGACGGCGACGTCGCGCTGTCCCCAGAGCAACCTCAGGTCGGCCAGAAGGGTCGGGACGTCGGGATCGGACAGGTCGACGACCTGGAGCAGGTTCCCCGCCGCCGCATAGGCGTTGATCCCGTCTACGACCAGACCATGCGCCTGCTCAACGAGCGTCAGGATCGAGACGACGCTCGGGGCCGAAGGTGTCGAGATGTCGATCGCCTCCAAGTAGCTCGTCGACGCCGGGGAGTCCCAGGAGACGGTGTAGGCCCGATCACCCGACAAGGCGATGCGGTTGAGGTCCTGGGTCGTGGGCACCTCACCCACCTGCACGGGAGCGGTCGGATCCGAGACGTCCAGCGTCCAGACCGCGGCGTCGCCCGTGACGTACGCATGGATGCCATCGATGGCGATGCTGTTCGCTACGCCCGTGATGTCGGCGCCTCCGACGATGACCGGAGCTGCGGGGTCCGAGACATCGATCACGTGGAACCGCGAGCCGAGATCGGCCACGTAGGCGTACCCGCCCGACACGGCCACGTACCCGGCCTCGCCCGGCGTATCGACCGAGCCGATCACGTGCGCTCCGACGGGGTCGGAGATGTCGACGATGCGCAGGCCGGTCGTCGCGGCGACGTAGCCCAGCCCGCCCTCGGCGGCGACGTGCAGGGTCGGGCCGTCCAGCGCGAGGGTCGCCAGGACGGGAACGGGATCGGGGCCGGTGATGTCGACGACCTGCAGGCCGTTCTCGTCGGCCGTGAGGTAGAGGTATTCGCCCGCGGAAACGGGCGTTCCCCCCCCGGCGGGATCACCCGGCACGGCGAGGCTCGCGACGAGGTCCGGCGTTTCAGGATCGGAGATATCGACCACGTCGAGCCGTAGGAGTCTCAGGACATACGCCCGATCCCCGACGACGGCCGTATCGCCTCCCATCGAGCCGAGCTCCAGGCTCGAGACCAGCTGCGGCGAGGCCGGATCGGAGACGTCATAGACCTGTAGGCCCTCAACTGCGACCACGAAGCAAGCGTGATCGCCCGAGATCGCGACCTTGTACGCGAAGGAGGATGTCGCCACGTTAGCGGCGAGTACCGGCGATGTCGGCTCCGTGACATCAATGATATGGACACCCGCAGAACCCGCAGAATAGTAGGCCAGGTCGCCCGAGACGGTCAGGCCCCAGCAGTAGCTCGTCAGCGGGTACGTGCCCAGCGGCTGGGGGTCGGCGGGATCCGCGAGATCGTAGATCACCACTCCGTTGCCCGCATCGGCCTGATAGAGACGGCCCGCCGACACGACCAGCCGTCCGCCGTTTCCGGGCGACGCGAACTCGCCGACGTAGACGGGAGCGGCCGGGTCCGAGATGTCGAAGATCTGGTGATTGCTGGAGGAACGGTTGACGTACAGATGGTGACCTGCAACGGCCACGTTCCGGGTATTCGTCCCCAGCTCGGCGGACCAGACGACCTGCCTGTCGTCGGGGTCGCTCAGATCGACCACGGCCACGCCCCAGTAGTTCGCCAGATAGGCGTGATTCCCGGCCACGGCGACATCCATGACGGTGAAAGGAACCTCGACACCGCCGTCCCAGTGCAGGTGCTCGGAGTAGTCCACCGAGACCGCAGTCGCGGCCGAAGCGGCCAGGGCGATGACGAGCAGCGGCGCGAGTCGGAGCAGAAAGGACGGGAAGCCGAGCCTGGATGAGCGTGAACGCATGGTCATACCTCCATGTAGAACCTGATGTGCGATATCGATACAAATGTCGAGAATCAAGTCGAGACTGACCGGGGGGCTGTCGATAGTCAAGTGTTGGGAGTCGGTGATTTACACGTGTTAGTTACCCAATCTTGAACACCCCCCTTCATATCTCCCACCCCCCGAACAAGTTACCCCCTTGACACACCCCCGAACACCGTATTACTGTATTATGCAACTAATACAGCACCCCGACGTACCACCCCCTCAGAGACGACAGCCCCGGAAGGAACCCGCATGTTCATCGTCCTGAGTCCCAACAGCGGCGTCCCGGTCTACCGCCAGCTGATCGAGCAGATCACGCTGCAGGTGACCGGCGGCCGGCTGGCGCCCGGCGACGAGATGCCGTCGACGCGCACCCTGTCATCGCAACTGGGGGTGAATCCCATGACCGTGAGCAAGGCCTACGCGCAGCTCGAGCGCGACGGGATCCTCGCGCGCCGGCCCGGCCGGCCGCTGGTGGTGGCCGACCTGCCGGCCGACGAGACCCGCGCCCACAAGCTCGACCAGGTCCGCGCGCGCCTCGCGGACGCCGTCACCACGATCCGCCAGCTGGGCGTCGACGACGACGAGGCCGTCGCCCTGCTGCGCGAGATGCTCGACCGTACCGAGAAGGAGTCCTGACATGTCCGTCCTGCGATTCGACGACATCCGGCGCGCCTACAAGCGAGGCCAGAACGTGCTCGACGGCGTGAGCTTCGACGTGTCCCCCGGCGAGGTGGTGGGCCTGCTCGGCCGCAACGGCGCCGGCAAGACCACGCTGATCCGCATCGCCATGGGCATGATCGAGCCCCAGTCCGGCTCGGTGCGCGTGTTCGGGCTCGATCCCTCCCGCGAGCCGCTCGAGGTGAAGCGCCGCATCGGCTACGTGAGCGAGGAGCAGACCCTGCCCGGTTTCCTGTCCATCGGCGACGTGATCCGCCTGCACCGCGACCTGTTCCCCGACTGGGACGACCTCATGGCCGAGGGGCTCTGCGACCGCTACGACCTGTCCTGGCAGAAGAAGATCAAGGACCTGAGCAAGGGCCAGGCGCGGCAGGTGGCGCTGCTCTGCGCGGTGTCGCACAAGCCGGAGCTGCTGATCCTGGACGAGCCCGCGGGCGGGCTCGATCCCGCGGCGCGGCGCGACTTCCTGGAGACCTCCATCCAGCTGCTGAACGAGGCCGGTTCCACGATCCTCTTCTCCTCGCACCACATGAGCGACGTGGAGCGCATGGCCGGCCGGGTGGTCATGCTGCACGACGGGACGGTGCTGCTGGACGATCCCCTGGACGAGCTGCAGGAGAACTTCGCGCTGGCGATCCTCCCCCACGGCGAGGGCCGCGAGGCGGAGCTGCAGGCGCTGCCCGAATGCCTGGGCGTGCGCGACCGCATCGAGGGCCTGCACGCGGTGCTGCGGCTCGATCCCGCGCGGGCGCGCGAGGCGGTCGAGTCGCGGCTGGGCGCCGATGGCGGCCGCTACGAGCGGCTGGGCCTCGAGGAGATGTTCATCGAGATCGCGGAAGGGCAGTCATGAACCGTCTGCTGCTGTGGAGGGACCAGGGGACGACCAGTCTGTGGGCGCCGTTCATGATCGGCCTGGCCGTCGCCGTCGCGCTGCGTCTGATGAGCCACGACAGCCTGTACGGTCCGATGTTCGACCCCGCCAACTCCGGCGGCGCCTGGTTCATACAGCACCTGGCGTTGTGGGCGGTCCTGCTCGCCGGTCTGACCGGATCCCATTTCTGGCTGAGATCGGCGCGCCTCTATCTGGCGCTCCCCATCTCGACCCGCACCCTCTGGCTGACGCGCATGACGGCCATCGGCATCGGCTGCGCCGCCCTGATGCTCGGGCCGGTCCTGCTCAACGGGTTGGATCTCGAGGCGGGCCGGCTCGTGCCGTTGCCGGTGGTCTGGGGCGGCACGCTGAGGCTGCTGTCCGTCTTCGCGCTGGTGCTCGCGCTGCTGCAGGCTCCCGACGCCCGATTCCGCAAGCTGGAGACCTCGGCCTGGTACATCGCCTACGCCGTCATCCTGTGGATCGGGGGACTGCTCCTGCTGACCATCGGCCCGCGCAGCCCCTGGCTGGCCGCGCCGGTGTCGGCCCTGGCGCTCTGGGTCGGCTGGCGCACCTGGCGGTCCCTGCCGCCCGCCTTCACCCTCGAGGGCACCGACCCGGAGAGCGCGCCGGCGGAAGCGGAGCCGGTCGTCGAGACCGCCGCCCCCGCGGTCGATCCTCTCCCCGCGGCCGAAACGACGCGCGCCTACCCCCTCGACGGCGGTTCCCGCCGTCTGCTCTCGTCGACGCTGCTGCGCCTGATGCACGGCCACTGGCAGGGCTGGCTCATGCTGTCGCTGCTGGCGATCTACGGCATGGTGCTGACCATCCACTACTTTCGCGGCAGCGACCCCATCCTGGCGCTGGTCTACTTCTTCGTGTTCGCGTCCGGGTCGTGGAACCAGGCGCTGCTGAGGCTCCACGCCGTGGACGCCTGGCCCGTCCCGCGCCGCCTGATCTTCGCCCATGCCCTGCTGCCCCTGGTGGTGATGTACCTGGTGGGAACGGGCATCGGCGTGCTCATCCACGAGACCCGCGCCCGTCCCATGCTGCTGGTGCGCGTGGGCGGCGACGAGCTGGAGATACCCTACGAGTTCCGCGAGATCGCGACGGACGGGCGCGTGCCCGAGGTCACGGCGCCCTGGGGCGAGCGGCACCGGCCCGAGGGCGCGCGCGTGCTGCCCTGGAGCGACACGGTCGTCTACACGCCCTACGCCTTCGACGCGGACGCCACCGACCGCTTCCGCGCCTGGCAGGTCGACCGGGCCGTGGCGGCCGTGCACGACGACCCGCCCCCGGACGCCGCCCGCTACTCGGGCGCGGCCGCGGCGGCGCTCGACTCCACCTGCTGCGGCTACGACCTCGAGGCGTCCCGCGGGCGCGACTCGCCCCTGCGGGCCAAGACCATCGCCCTGGTGGTCGTCCTGTTCGCGTTGCTGGAGACGCCCCTGATGCTGCTGAGCACCCTGAGCTACGACCGCCGGGCGCTGGAGTGGATCCGGGGCAAGGCGGCGACGATCGGCGCGATCTTCCCGATCGCTGTGCTGGGCGCGCTGCTCTGCGTCAGCGCCTTCTCGGACACCCGGCTGTGGGCCCAGGCCGCGTGGGCCACGATCCGCCTGCGGCGGCTCGCCGAGGCGTTGCCTCTGGGCGCGACCGAATGCTGGCTGCTCGCCGCCGGCGCGCTGGGCCTCGCGTATCTGGTGCTGCAGGAGCGGTTCGTCAGGCTGGAGGCCACCCACACGCTGCTGAGGAAGCAGCGCGCGGGCGACTGGTAGCGGTGGGAGGTCCGGCCCGGTTCAGCGCTGGCTCGGGTCGGGCAGACGCGGGTCGAGCTGGCGCGCCCGCTGGATCAGGCGCTCGGCGTCCTCGAAGTTCCCCTGCTGTCCCTCGATCATGCCCAGGTTGTAGTGGGCGATGGCGAGCTGGTCGTCGAGCGCGATGGCCTTCTCGTAGCTGCTCCGGGCGCCGGCCAGGTCGCCGCCGTCATGGCGGAGCATGCCCAGGTTCAGATGGTTCACGGCGACGTCGGGCTCGAGGTCCACGGCGGCCTGCAGCTCGCGCTCGGCGTCCTCGCGGCGCTGCATCTGCAGGTAGAACTGGCCGAGCTGGCCCCGGGCCGGGGCGAGGGCCGGCGCGAGCTCCACCAGCTTCTCGAAGGTCTCCACCGCCTGGGGCAGGCGCTGGGTCATGGCGTAGGCCACGCCCAGGTTGCCCATCACGTCGACGTTGTAGGGGTCGTCCTCGAGGGCCCGTTGCAGGGGCGCCACCGCCGCGGCGCCATTGCCCATCAGCATGTGGAGGGCGCCTTCCTTGGCGAACAGGGCGCTGCTCTCGGCGCCGTTGTCGCGCACGCCCTTCACCACCGACAGGGCCTGGGGGTAGTCGCCCCGGCGCTCGAGCAGGCCGGCCAGGGCGAGCCCGGCCTCGGCATCTGACGGATCCTGGTCGAGGGCGGCCTGGAGCACCGACACGGAGTCGGGCTGGCCGATCTGGGCGGCCGTGGGGCCGCTCCGACCCTGGGCCGCGGCGCGGAGGGAGGGAATCGGATCGTCGGCCTCGGGGCGGTCGCCTTCGCCGCAACCGGCCGCGAGCAACAGGAGGACGGGCAGCAGCAGGGCGGGACGGATCGCGAACGGGCGACGGCGGAACATGGACCGACCTCCAAACGGGCGGAATCGTGCGGGCGGATGCCCGCCAAGCATAACAGATACACCACCGATCGCCAGCGGATCCCGACGGTCGATCCCGCCGAACGACGTTGCTTCCGCGGCCCATTCCCGCTATTCTGGTTGACTGGAACCCCGGCCGCACGGCCGGCGTTTTTTCGCTGTTCTACGGATCGGCACCACCCCCACGCCATCGAACGGGAAGACGACGCATGAGCACCAACGCCGCCGCCCCCCGCAAGACCTCCGTATTCCGCATGTTCCCCGGCGCCTTCTGGTCGGCCAACATCATGGAGATCTTCGAACGAATGGGTTGGTACGGCTTCTACGCCGTGTCCAGCATCTACCTGACCGGCGAGATCGCCGACGGCGGGCTGGGCTTCACCAGCGAGGACCGCGGCGTGATCCAGGGCGTGGTCACGTTCTTCCTGTACCTGTTCCCCGCCGTGTTCGGGGCCCTGGCCGACCGCTACGGCTACAAGTCGATGTTCCTGGCCTCGACGGTGATCATGGCGCCCGCCTACGTCCTGCTCCAGTTCCCCACAAGCTTCTGGGGCTTCTTCGCGGTCTACTTCCTGGTGGCCATCGGCCACAGCATGTTCAAGCCGGTGGTGATCGCCACGGTCGCCAAGACGACCGACGAGAAGACGGGCTCGCTGGGCTTCGGCATCTTCTACATGATGGTCAACGTGGGCGGATTCCTCGGCCCCATCATCGCCGGCGTCGTGCGCGGCTGGAGCTGGACCTACGTGTTCTGGGCCTCGGCGATCTGGATCGGCGTCCTCGCCCTGACCTGCCTCGTGGCCTATCGCGACCCGCGCACCCCCGAGGACAAGGCGACGACCGAGAACCGCAGCCTCGCCGAGATCATGCAGGGCATGGTGGAGGTGGTCGGCAACGGTCGTTTCTTCCTGCTGATCTCCGGCGTCCTGACAGTGCTGGTGATGGGCTCGAAGTGGTGGCCCTTCGGCCTGATCGGCCCCATCTCCCTGGGCTGGATCGTCCTGAACCTGGTCGTCGACGTGTTCCTGCGCATGGCCGGGCGCAAGGCCGACGCGGGCCCCTGGTACCTGCAGCCCATGAAGGTGGGCGAGGGCCGCTACATGGTGTTCCTGCTCCTGATGGCCGGCTTCTGGACCAGCTTCAACCAGATCTTCCTGACGCTCCCCGAGTACATCCGCGACTACGGCAACACAGGCGACGTGATCCGTTCGCTGACGCCGGTGGCCGGCTGGATCACGGGTATCTTCGAGTCGATGGGCGTGTCGACGGCCAACTGGAGCCAGGCCGTCCTGGAGAACGACCAGATCAAGCCCGAGCACATGATCAACCTGAACGCCTTCGGCATCATCATCGGCCAGGTGGCCATCTCGTGGCTGATGCGCAACGTGAAGCCGCTGAACACGATCATCAACGGCGTGGTGGTGACGGTGATCAGCTTCCTGGTCTTCATCATCGGCATGAGCGGCTGGATCATCGTGGCCGCGATCCTGGTCTTCTCCATCGGCGAGATGATGGCCAGTCCCAAGTCCAAGGAATACGCCGGCCGCATCGCGCCCCCGGGCAAGGTCGGCATGTACATGGGCTACTTCTACTGGTGCACCGCCCTGGGGCACCTGTTCGGCGGCCTGCTGTCGGGCGTGATGTACGGGCACTTCGGACCGGCCGAGCGCGGCGGCATCGACAAGCCGGACGTGATGTGGATCGTGTTCGCGGTGCTGGCGGCGTCGACGGCCGTCGGGCTGGTGATCTACGACCGCTGGGTGAAGGCGAACCCCGTCACCGAGTCGTGAGATTCGCGGCGCCGCTCGTCCGCGGCACCCTGATCGAGCGCGAGAAGCGCTTCCTCGTCCACGTGGATCTGGACGACGGCCGCCGCGTCATCGCCCACACCAACAACACCGGCACCATGCTGGGCTGCAATACGCCCGGCTCGCCGGTGTGGCTCTCCCCCGCCGACAATCCCAAGCGCAAGCTGAAGTGGACCTACGAGCTGATCGAGGCCGACGGGGTGCTCGTCGGCATCAACACGTCGGTGCCCAATCGCCTGGCGGCCGAGGGCGTGGAGGACGGCACCATCGCCGAACTGCAGGGCTACGACTCGCTGCGGCGCGAGGTGCGCTACGGCGAGGGATCGCGGGCGGACCTGCTGCTGGAGCGCGGCGACGCGCGGTGCTGGGTCGAAGTGAAGAACGTGACGCTGACGCGCGACGGCGCGGCGCTGTTCCCCGACGCGGTGACCGCGCGCGGGCTGAAGCACCTGCGGGAGCTGACGGCCGCGGTGGCGGCGGGGGATCGGGCGGTCATGCTGTACGTGGTGCAGCGGGCGGATGCGGATGGGTTCGCGCCGGCGGATGATATCGATCCGGCGTATGGGGCCGGGCTGCGGGAGGCGATGGCGGCGGGGGTCGAGGCGTTCTGCTACCAGGCCGACGTCACGACCGAGGCGATTCGGCTGGCGCGGCCGCTGCCCGTGCACCTATGATCCGGCCATGAAACGACGACCCCGCATCTGCGTCAGCGCCTGCCTCCTCGGAGAACCCGTCCGCTACGACGGCGACACGAAGCCCCACGCCTGGGTGCGCGACGAGCTGTCGCGCGTGGCGGAGCTGGTGCCGGTCTGTCCGGAGAGCGATCTGGGCATGGGGGTCCCGCGCGAGCCTGTGGATCTGCACGGGGAGCCGGCGGCGCCGCGGATGATCGGCGTGGAGTCGGGCGAGGACTGGACCGGGCGGATGGTCGCCTGGTGCGAACGGCGCGTGGAGGCGTTGCTGGCGGAGGGCTTGGACGGCGCGGTGCTCAAGAGCCGGTCGCCGAGCTGCGGGGTGGGGAGTACGCCGGTGAAGCCCGATGTGGTGGGCGACGGGTTGTTCGCTCTGGCCCTGCGGGCGGCCGATCCGGAGCTGCCGATCGTCGAGGACGAGGCGCTGGACGACGACGCGGGGCGGGAGGCGTTCCTGCGGCGGATGCGCGAGCGGGCCGGTGGATAGCCCCCATCAACCGCGGCCATTTACACGTGTAATACCGCCCCCCGAGTGAGACCTATCGCCATCCACGCTCAACGGGTCAGGACGATGCGCCTGGTCAGCGAGCGCTCGCCGTCCGGTACGACGGCGAAGTAGACGCCGGCCGGCAGGAGTCGGCCCCGCTCGTCCCGTCCGTCCCAGCGGATCACGTGGGCCCCGTCGGAAGCCGGCTCGCTGCGGAACGCCCGGACCCGTCGACCCCGGGCGTCATGGATCACGAGGTTCGCGGACCTCGGTTCCCGAAGCTCGAACCCGATGACCGTCTCGTGCTGGAACGGGTTGGGGTGGTTGCGAAGCGGGACCGTCAGGGCCGCGTCGTGCTCCGATGCCGAATTGGACATGTCGACCACGAAGTGCAGACCGTCGATGAGCGTCCGGTGTCCGGCCCCCGGGCCGAAGATCACGTAGTATTCCCACTCCAGCTTCAGCACCTGCGTGGGGGTGGCCGCGTCCGCACACGGCGACCAGAGCGCTCCGGAGTAGCACTCCCAGACGGCGTCTTCGAACCATCCCTGGAACTCGGTCCAGGCGAGCGATGTCGGGATCTGCCAGCTCAACCGCTTGGCCGTGATCCCCGCGAGCGCCTCCGTCTCGGTCGGTTCCACGTAGACACGCACGCTGTAGAGCGGATTGGCGGTCTCCCAGGTCGTCTTGTACCAGAAGTGGAGCGCGACGAGGCCGTCCATCGACAATCCCCCGCCCGCCCACTCGGGACGCTCGTAGGTGAAGTCCTTGTTCCACGTCCCGCTCTGCAGCTCGAAGCCGACGCTGCCCGCGCCGACCACGTAGTCTCCGGCGGTTTGAGGCGTGATGATCTGGAGGGTCAGGCCGCACTCCGGGTTCCAGCCGTCGTAGTACGCGTCCACCCAGACAGCGTATTCGCTCCAGGCGTCGCCGTCATCCGGAACGCTCACGCCATGGGCCGTCGCGATCGGGAGAGCGATGAGGGCGAACGTCGTCAGGGCGAGTCCCGTGAGCATCTTCATGATTCGCTCCCTTGATCAGTGGCGACGGGTCATGCTGGGGCGAGGGAGACTATATCACGTCGAACATGGTTTTTCGATACGGGGAGTGCCTTCTACGTATTCGTCCGCTATGGCGCCCTGGGACTCATGAGGTTGGTCTGATTGGATCTGGAGGAGATGGCTCGGTGTGTGGGACTCGACCGCAATCCCAGCGCTTTACACGTGTAAAACGCCCCCTCACGAATAATCGATCAAAACCGCAATCGTCAAGAACACCGCCGACACCCCCATCAACAACGCCCATAACGGCAGCATGAACCGCAGCCATCGTCCGTAGGGCACCCTGGCCAGCGCCAGCATCGCCATCACGATGCCGCTGGTGGGGATGATGGTGTTCGAGAACCCGTCCCCGCAGGTGAAGGCCAGCACGGCGGTCTGCCGCGACAGCCCGATGATGTCCGACAGCGGGGCCATCAGCGGCACGGTCACCGCGGCCTGGCCCGAGCCCGAGGGCACCAGCAGGTTCAGCGTGGACTCGAAGAGCAGCATGCCGACGGCCGCCACGTACTTGGGCACGTGCAGCAGGAGCGAGGCGGCGCCGTGGACGATGGTGTCCATGATCTGGCCGTCGGACAGCACCACCTCGATGCCGCGGGCGAAGCCCACCACCAGCGCGGCGACCACCATGTCGCGCATGCCGCCGACGAAGGCCGAGACGGTGTCGTCGAGGGGCAGTCGCGCGATGGCGGCGGCCACGATGCCCATCAGCAGGAAGCCGCCGATCATGTCGTTCATCCACCAGCCGTAGAGGTTGGTGGCGACCAGGATGCCCGCGAAGATGAGCGTGCTGCTGATCAGGATGGCCGCGTGGCGCCCGGTGAAGGGGCCGACGTCCTCTTCCTCGATCTCGAAATCCTCGTCCGGCGCGTACGACGCCGACGGATCGGCCATCACGCGCCGTCCGTAGCGCAGGGTGTAGAGGATGGCGACGGTGATGGCGCAGGCCCACAAGGCGATGCGCAGGGGCATGCCGCTGTACAGGGGCAGCTCGGCGATGCCCTGGGCCACGCAGACGGTGAAGGGGTTGGTGGTCGAGGCCGCGAAGCCCACCTCGGCGGCCACCAGCACCAGCGCCAGGCCGTAGATGCGGTCGTAGCCCAGCCGCCGGCTCACCAGCAGGAAGACCGGCACCAGCGGGATGAACTCCTCCCCCATGCCCAGGGTCGAGCCGCCGATGGACAGGACGACCATCAGCACGATCGTCAGCGCGGGGCCCGAGCCGCCGAAGCGGCTCACCAGGCGCGCGAGGCCGGCGTTGATCACGCCGGTGCGCTGCAGGATCCCGAAGACCCCGCCCACGATGAAGATGAAGAAGATGATGTCCGCCTGCTTCTCCAGGCCGCGCGGGATGGCGGTCAGGAAGCCGTGCAGGCCCACGGGGGTGGCCTTGTCGCCGGCGTCCTCGGGCTCGAGGCCGAGCAGCAGGTTGCCCGTGTCGTAGTGCTTGTCGAGCTGGCGGAAGGTGCCGGGGACCAGCAGCGTGCGTTCGCGCCCGCCCACCTCGACGGTGCGGCGCTCGTACTCGCCCGAGGGCACGACGTGGGTCAGCGCCGAGCAGACGAGGATGACGCCCGCGAGCAGGACGAAGACGTGGGGGACTTTGAGTCGAGGTTTCGCCATCGGGGCAGCCTAGCCGATCGTCAGACGACTTTCCAGCACTGTCGGTCGGGCACCAGGTCCTTCGCCATCTCGATCTCGTCGTTGACGGGGATGCCGTAGCTGCCGACCAGGGGCACGCCGGGCTTGAGCTCGCGGATCGCCGCCATGCCGTCCACACGGACGGCGGAGATGCGGTAGCCCCGGCGCTGGAAGAAGCGCAGGCCGTCGAGGTTGTCGTTGGTGGTGATCAGCCACATGCAGCTGCAGCCCTCGTCCCGGGCGGCCTGCTCGACGGCCTCGAGCAGGGCCGTGCCCACGCCGCAGTACTGGCAGAGGGCGTCCAGGGTGACCAGTTCGCAGGTGTCGCCGGTGATCTTGTAGGTGGCCAGGCCGACGCGCTCGCTGCCTTCCATGGCGATGAATCCCGGCAGCTCGGCGGGCTGGTGCACGACGTCGCGGCTGACGACCTGCTCGCCGCCGAACAGGAGCTCGGTGCGGTCGCGGACCCAGGTGCGGTCGCTCGAAGACAGGGTGCTGACCTGCATGTGTTCCCTCGTCGCTGATGTTGAGCCGAAGGGGCGAACTCCGACGTCGACGCAGGGAAATGTGGTGAGCGATGGGGGCCGGGTCAAGCCCGTCCCCAACGAGCGAAGCGATGTAGCCTGAGAGGTAGGTCGTGGGTGTGGGCCGCGACCTACCTGTCCCAGGCTATATCACTTCACGAGCGTCATTCTGCGCGTCTCGACCCCGGCCGCCGACCGCACTCTCCAGAAATACACGCCCGACGCCACCCGCTGCCCCTTCTGGTCGCGGCCGAGCCAGACGGCGCCGTGGCGGCCGGCCGGCAGTTCCGCGTCGACCAGGGTGCGCACGAGGGAGCCGTCGAGGGCGTAGATGGACAGGGTCGTCCGGCCCGGTTTCGGCAGATCGAAGCGCAGGGTGGTCGAGGGGTTGAACGGGTTCGGGTAGTTCGGATAGGTGCGGAACGCCATGGGCACGCCCGGCACGACGGGCTCGTCGACCGCCGTGGAGATCTGGTCAACGGCGATGCGCTGGTCGGCCGCCACGTCCAGCAGCAGGCGGCGCACGCCGGTGGGCCAGCGGATCTCCAGGGAATCGACCGTCGTGGCCGCGCCCAGGCCGAACTCCACCGTCAGCGAGCCCTGGGAGAGGAAGCCGGAGCCGCCGTCCACCTCGCGCAGGATGACCCGGCCGTCGGCCACCGCGCGCAGGGTGGCGCCGATGGCGGCCGTGTTCGAGCCCATGGCCGTCAGGTCGACCTGGAGCCAGTGGTTGTCCGTGGAGTCGGCCACGTCGTTGCGGAACAGCTTGTTGTTCAGGCCGGCCATGGTGGCCAGGTAGAGGTCCAGGTCGCCGTCCTCGTCGAAGTCGGCGCAGGCGACGCCGTTGGTGCTGGCGTCGTCGGAGATGTTCAGGCCGCTGGACGGGGCCACGTTGGTGAAGAGCCAGCCGTCGGGCTGCTGGCCGTCGGGGCCGTCGTTGCGGAACAGGAAGTTGACGGCCGGGTCGCTCTGGGCGTTCCAGTGGTTGCCCTGGTAGAGGTCCAGGTCGCCGTCGTTGTCGTAGTCGAACCAGACCACGCCGGCCCCGTACTGGTCGTCGTCCAGGCCGACGTCGTAGAGGGGCGCGATGTCGACGAACTCGATCTCGCCGCCCTCGGACACGTTGTGGTAGAGGGCGTTGGGACCCAGGTTGCAGACGTAGAGGTCCAGCAGCTCGTCGTTGTCGAAGTCGCCCCACATGACGCCGGTGCCGCTCTCGGCGTTGTCGAGGCCGAGGGACGGGGCCACGTCGGTCCAGAGCCACTCGCCCGGGTTGAGCTCGTCCTCGCCATCGTTGCGCAGCAGGCGGTTGGGCTGGTCGTCGTGGTTGGACAGGTACAGGTCCGGGTCGCCGTCGCCGTCGTAGTCGGCCCAGGCGCAGGCCATGGTGTAGCTGTTGTCGCTGATGGTGAAGGTGTCGTCCGGGGCCATGGTCGTGAACACGCCGCCGCCGTCGTTCCGGTAGAGGCGGTTCGCGCCGTTGTTGCACAGGTAGAGGTCGGCGTCGCCGTCCTGGTCGAAGTCGCGCCAGGAGCAGCTGCGGCCGCTGCCCTCGTGGTCCAGGCCCAACGTCGGGGCCACGTCCGTGAAGACGCCGCCGCCGTCGTTGCGGTAGAGGCGGTTGTAGGCCGGGTACTCCGGGTTCACCTGCATGTTGACCATGTACAGGTCCAGGTCGCCGTCGCCGTCGTAGTCGGCCCAGGCCACGCCCTGGCCGTAGTCGTCGTCGGCCAGGATCGGGGTGGTGACGTCGGCGAAGAGCCACGAATCCGGGTCGCCGCCGTCGGGACCGTCGTTGCGGAACAGGTGGTTGGTCGGGTCGGCGCCGCTCGAATAGGAGACCCGGTTGGTGATGTAGAGGTCGTGGTCGCCGTCGCCGTCCCAGTCGGCCCAGGCGGCGCCGCGGCCGTTGCCGTCGTCGCCGACGCCGGCGCCGTCGTCGGGCGAGACCAGGATCCAGGGCGAGGCGGTCACCGTCACGCGCTCGTCGTAGCCGGGCGGCGGGATCTCGCGGTTGCCCACCGAGTCCTCGGCCACCGTGTAGAAGGCGTAGAGGCCCAGCCCCTCGGGCAGGTCGAAGACGAAGGGGCTGCCGTCGATCGACGTATCGAAGAGGGCGAACTCGACCATGTCCTGGTGCTGGTACCAGAGCTCCACCGCGGCCACGCCGCTGACGGTGTCGCCGGCCGTGTAGGCCACCTCGAAGGGCAGGCCCTGGAACTCGATGACGATGGGCAGGACGATCGACTCGGGCGCCGAGGCGTCCTGGGTGCTGACGACGATGGTCGACGAACGCGAGATGTGCAGGTCCGCGTCGCGGGCGCGGACGCGGTAGTAGCCGGTGGTGCCGTCGTCGAGTTCCGTGAAGGTGAATGTCGTGTCCGGCTGCCAGGTGCTGAGCGAGACGTCGTCCTTGAAGTCCGGCTGCTCGGAACGCTCGACCTGGTAGTCGACGGCGCCGCTGGCCGACTCGTCGCTCCAGGTGATCACGATGGAGTCGCCGGGGGTGAACGTCGGCGGAACCTGGATGACCGGCGCGTCGGGCCGCGGCTCCACGATGGTCAGGCGCTGGTCCGCCGCCTGGTCGACCAGCGTCTGCACGATGCCCGAGGGCCAGACAATCTCCACGGTGTCGGCCATGGTGACCGCGCCCAGGCCGAACTCCACGGTCAGGGAGTTCTGGGACACGAAGCCCGAACCGCCGTCCACCTCGCGGATCATGGTCTCGGTGCCGGTCACGCAGCGCACGCGGGCGCCGACGGCCGCGGTGTTGTAGGACTTCGACACCAGGTCGAGGTGCAGCCAGTGGTTGGTCGAGGCCGCGGGCACGTCGTTGCGGAAGAGCTCGTTGGGCGAGCCCGTCATGTTGCAGAGGTAGACGTCGAGATCGCCGTCCTGGTCGTAGTCGGCCCAGGCCGCGGCGGTGGTGTTCTGGCCCGAGCCCACGCCGTAGCCGTAGGGCGAGGCGACGCTGACGAAGCTCCAGCCGCCGGGCGCGCCAAGATCCTCGCCGTCGTTGCGGAAGAGGTGGTTGGGCACCCAGTCGTCCTGGGGATCGGTCCAGTGGCTGGCCACGTAGAGATCCAGGTCGCGGTCGTTGTCGTAGTCGATCCAGGCGCAGCCGGCGTTGTAGGACGTGTCGTCCAGGCCGTCGCCCATCAGGCCCGCCAGCTCCTCGAAGAGTTCGCTGCCCGCCACGCGGTGATAGAGGCGGTTGGGCCCCTGGTTGGTGATGTAGAGGTCGAGCCAGCCGTCGCCGTCGTAGTCGCCCCAGGCGCAGCCGAGGCCGGCGGCCGCGTCGTCCACGCCCATGGCCGCGGCCACGTTGGTGAAGATCCACTCCCCTTCCTCGGTCGGGTGGCCGCCGTCGTTGCGCAGCAGGGCGTTGGCGCCGCCGTTGTAGTTGACGAGGTAGAGATCGGGATCGCCGTCGTTGTCGTAGTCGGCCCAGGCGCAGCCCATGGTGTAGCGGTCGTCGCCGACGCCGGTGCCGTTGGCGGGCGCCACGTCGGTGAAGATCCAGTCGCCGGGGGACCAGGGGTCCTCGCCGTCGTTGCGGAAGAGGTGGTTGGGGCCGTCGTTGCAGACGTAGAGGTCCAGGTCGCCGTCGCCGTCGTAGTCGACCCAGGCCACCGAGCGGCCGCTGCCGGGAGGATCGTCGGTGCCGGTGGCGGGCGCGATGTCGGTGAAGGCGCCGCCGCCGTCGTTCCGGAACAGGTGGTTCGGGGCGTCGCCGCCCACGGCCATGTTGGACTGGTAGAGGTCCAGGTCGCCGTCGCCGTCGAAGTCGCCCCAGGCGACGCCCTGCCCGTAGCCGCCGTCGGCCATCAGGCCCGGCGTGACGTCCAGGAACACGTCCCCGCCCTCGTTGTGGTAGAGGTGGTTGGTGGCGTCGGCGCCGGTGAACCAGACCGGCCGGTTGGTGATGATGAGGTCGGGGGCCCCGTCGCCGTCGTAGTCGCCCCAGGCGGCGCCGCGGCCGTTGCCGTCGTTGCCGGCGCCGGAGCCGTCGGTCGGCGCCACGTTGACCCACTCGGGCGCCGTGGTCTCGACGGTGACGTCGGCCGTCAGCGGCGCCAGTTCCTCGTTGCCCAGGAAATCGAAAGCCACGGAGTAGAAGCCGTACAGGCCCACGCCGTCGGGCACGTCGAAGATCACCTCGTCCTCGGGGCCGACCGAGTCGTAGAGGATCCAGGCGCCGCCCTCGAAGTTGTACCAGACCTCCACGGTCTCCACGCCGCTGCCTCCGTCGCTCGCGGAGAAGGGCACCGCGAACGGCAGGGCCTCGCGGGGCGTCTCGATGGCCAGGACCACGGACTCGGGGAAGCCGTCGTCCTGGGTGCTGACCTCGGAGTCGGACCAGCGCGAGACGACGGACTGCGCGTCGCGCGAGCGCACGCGGTAGTAGAGGGTCTGGCCGTCGGCCAGGCCCGTGACCTCCCAGCTCAGGCCGGCGATCCAGCCGCTGGTGTCGACGAGGGGATCGAAGGCCGTGGTCTCGGCCGCCTGCAGCTCGTATTCCACGGCGCCGCTGGCGGACTCGTCGCTCCAGGTCACGGTGTTCGCCGTGCCGGCCGTGTAGAGGGGCTCGGCATCCAACGTCGGCGCCTCGGGTCCGGGCTCGGTGATGGCGATCCACTGGTCCACCGCCAGGCCCGTCAGCTCGGACTGCAGGCCCGAGGGCCAGTCCACGCGCAGGGTGTCGACCAGCGCGGCGGCGCCGAGTCCGAACTCGGCGCGCAGCGTGTTCTGGCTGTGGAAGCCCTCGCCGCCGTTCACCTCGCGGATCCGCGTCACGCCCCCGGCGACGGTGCTCACGCGGGCGCCGATCGCCGAGGCGTTGGAGGACTTGCCCGTCAGCAGCACGTGCAGGAAGCTGTTGCCCGTGGCCTGGTCGTTGCGGATCAGGGCGTTGGGCACGCCGTTGTTCCAGTTGGCCAGGTACACGTCCAGGTCGCCGTCCAGGTCGTAGTCGGCCCAGCAGGCCGACGCGCCCTCGCCGGTGTCGTTGGCCAGCAGGGTGTCGGCCACGTCGACGAAGAGCCAGGAGTCGGGGTCGCCGACGTCGAAGCCGTCGTTGCGGTAGAGGCGGCTGTCCTCGGTGACCACCTCGTCGTCGAAGTTCACCACGTGCAGGTCGACGTCGCCGTCGTTGTCGTAGTCCACCCAGGCGCAGTGGCGGCCGTTGCCCTCGTCGTCGATGCCGGCGGCGGCCGCGATGTCCAGGAAGACGCCCGAGTCGTTGCGGTACAGCCGGTTGCCCTCGCCGTACTGGGTGAGATAGAGGTCGAAGTCGCCGTCGTCGTCGAAGTCGCCCCAGGCGGCGCCGCGGCCGGGACCGGTGTTGTCCAGGCCCGCCGCCGCGGTGGCGTCGACGAACACGCGGATGGGATCGTCGGGATCGCCCGGGTTGTCGGGATCGTTGCGCAGCAGGGCGTTGGGGCCCTCGTAGTTGACCAGGAAGAGGTCGGAGTCGCCGTCGCCGTCGTAGTCGGCCCAGGCCGCGGCCTGGGTGTCGTGGGCGCTGCCGGTGGCGGTGGCGACGGTGACGTCGGTGAAGAGCCAGTCGCCGGGCTCGGTGGGATCCTCGCCGTCATTGCGCAGCAGGTAGTTGCTGACGCTGTCGGTCAGGTAGAGGTCGAGGTCGCCGTCACGGTCGTAGTCGACCCAGGCGCAGCCGTGGGTGGAACGGGTCGAGCCCAGGTCCAGGCTGTTGGTCACGTCGACGAAGACGCGGTCGGGATCCTCGGGCCAGCCCGGAGTCAGCGGATCGTTGCGGAAGAGATGGTTGGCGCCCTGGGTGTTGCCCAGGTACAGGTCGAGATCGCCGTCGTTGTCGTAGTCGCCCCAGACGCCGACGCTCGACACCTGGCTGCTGCCGATGCCCGAACCGGCCGGCGCGACGTTGACGAACACACCGCCCCCGTCGTTGCGCAGGAGACGGTTGGCGCCGTTGTTCGCCACGTAGAGATCGAGATCACCGTCGTTGTCGAAGTCGGCCCAGGTGACGCCGTGGCTGGGCGTGAGATCGGCCAGCTCGGGCGTCGAAACGTCGGTCCACTGGGCGAAGGCGGTCCCGGTCAGGACCAGGGTGAGCAGCAGCGCACGCGCAACGGCGCGGGCCGCGGTCCGCGACTCGATCATCTCCGTATCCTTTCCTCACAACACGCACTCGGACGACCACTTGGGCCGCCTATACGTGTTATCGGCATCTGGGGCAATATGTTAAGCCAAATTTTGATATTTTTGATCAAAATTAGCGACTCGGCTCAACACCCGGACCCCCGGAGTGGGTCTCCATTCCCATGGGCGCCGACAGGCGCCCCGGCACGGAACGGTACGTAGAACATAGATACATCAGAAACAGCGAAATATCTGCATCAAAATGGCGCTGAGGCGAGAATTCACCTGAAGTCGCCCACGGCGAACGGACGTCCCAGATACGTCCGCGCATAGACGACCGCTCCCCTGTAGTCGTTGTCCAGCTCGACGACCTCGGCGTACTGGGCCAACGCCATCTCGCGACGACCCATCAGGTCGTAGCAGTTGCCCAGGTAGTTGTGGGTCCAGATGACGCTCTCGAGCTTCTCCATGCGACCCCAGGCGTGGCCGCGCAGGGCGCGGTTGAAGCAGGCCTCCGCGGCGTCGTACTCGCCCTTGCGCAGTCTGACCAGTCCCAGGTTCATCCAGCTCGTGACGCCGTCGGGATCGTTCTGCTGCATCTGCAGGCAGCCCTGCTCGGCCACGTCGTAGAGCCCCTTGTTGAGGAAGCGCGAGACCAGTTTCTGGTGCGCCATGTCGTGGGCCTCGTCGTCCGAGAGCACGGGTCCGTAGCTGATGAAGCCGCCGGGCACGTACTCGTCGCCCAGGCCCTGGATGATCACGCCGGTCGGTTCGGCCAGATCGCCCCCGGGCTCGAGGATCGAGAAGTAGCGCGAACCGAGGCCCTCGGGCGACTCCAGATCCAGGTCGCTGCCGACGGCCAGCGCGATCTGGGAGGGAGACGCGTTGCCGCAGAGCCAGCCCGGATCGTCGTGGGGGATGTCCTTCTCGCGGGCGAAGAGACGGGCTTCCGCCGGGGAGAAGTAGGAGTGCCCGGGCAGCAGGACCTGGGCCGAGGCGATGTCCACCGGCAGCCAGCCGTAGGGCGGCAGCAGGAACTCGGCGCGACGGTGGCGTCCGCCCGAGAGCCAGTAGGTGGTGACGGTGCGGGCGGGGATGCCCAGCGAACGGCACATGGCCGTGAAGAGGCGGCTGAACTGGCCGCAGTCGCCCTGCCGGCTCTGCAGGGTGCCGAGCGTCCCCTGGCCCTCGATCCCGCCGGGCACGAATTCCAGGTGCTCGACCATCCAGTCGAAGAGGCGACGGGCCTGGTGCCAGGGCGTGCCGTCGGTCCCCGCGATGCGGCGGGCCACCGCCGCGATCTCGCCGTCGGTGGGGATCAGTTCGCTCGCGGCCGTGTGGTGGCGATAGACCGCCGACTCCGTGTCGTAGGGCTGGATGGCGTCGGGGTCGACCTCGAACTCCACCCGCGAGAGGGTCGCGTTGAAGTCGCAGTGCACCAGCAGGATCTTGTCGCCCGTCTGCGGCGCCAGGTCCCAGTAGGCGATCTGGCCGCCGGTGACCTCGTCCACGAGGATCTCGGTGGGCCGGGGGCTGACGTTGCGGATGCGCACATCCTGGCCGGGCCGGTCCCCGGGCAGGGACATCCACAGGCGCACGCGGGCGTCCTCGTCCACCTGGGTGATGTGGTCCACCACGTACCAGTAGCTGCCGGTCAGTTCGACGACGTCGGACGCGGGCGCGAGCGCCGGCGCGACGATCAGCAGGATGGCGATCAACAGGAACCTGCGCATTGACGTTTCCTCCTAGCCGTATCCGAACAGCTCCGCCCAGATGATCAGCATGATCAGGCCGAGCCCGATGGTCAGGGCCGTGAAACCGAAGACCTTGAACCACTTGGTGCGGCTCTCGGGCTGCGGGTCCATCAACAGCTCCTCCAGCTCGCCGGATGCGACGAGCTCCTCGTACTCGCGCGGACGGTCCTCCTTGAGCTCCTCGACCGGCACGCTGCGCGTGAAGATCGCCGGGTCCATGGGGAACTTGTCCGGACGGAAGTGGGTGTTGAAGAAGTGCACCGTGAAGATGAAGCCGGTGGCCAGCAACGCCTCGTCCGAGTGGATGATGGTGGCGATGTTGATGAACGATCCCGGCAGGATCTTCGTGAACAGCTCCGGGAACCACAGGGTCAGGCCCGTGAAGCCGATCATGGCCACGCCCCAGAACACGGCGAAGTAGTCGAACTTCTCCCAGTAGGTCCAGCGTCCGTAGCGCGGACGCGGTCCGGCGCCGATGAACCACTTGAAGGTCTGGCCGAGCTCGATCAGGTCCCGCATCTTCGGCACCATGGAGTTCTCGCCGGTCAGGTAGTCCTTCCAGGACAGGCCGGAGGCGCGGCGGCGGCGGAAGATGTCCACCAGATGGCGGCCGAAGTAGAAGAAGGTGATGATGGCCGCGATGCGGTGGATCAGCCCGGTGCCCTCGAAGCCGCCCAGCAGGTGCGAGATGGTCCGCGCCCAGGGCAGGTACGAGAACTTGAGGCTCATGCCGGTGACCGCGAGGCTCAGGAAGCTGATGATCACCAGGATGTGGAGGTTGCGCTGCAGGCGCGTGAAGCGGCGGACCTCCTTCTTGCCCTTGGAGATCTGGCGCAGGTAGCGGCCGTGCTTCATGGCCAGGAACGAACGCGGCAGCCAGAGCAGCGTGTGCAGGCCGAAGAAGCAGAAGGTCCCCACCAGCAGCGTGGTCATGAAGCGCCAGGTCCAGTAGATGAACGGGTACTTCTCGCGATCGTGGTGCGTGGCGTGGGGCAGGAAATCCGCGAAGCGCTGGTGCGAACCCTCGTGGCACTGGGCGCAGGTGCCGACGATGTTCTCGCGCGAGATCATCGAGGCCGGGTCGGTGCGCGGCCGGATGTCGTGTGAGCCGTGGCAGTCCTGGCACTTGGCCGTGGCGGTGAAGCCCAGGTCGACGACCTTGCCGTGGAAGGTCTCGAAGTACGACTCGGTCACGTCCTCGTGGCAGTGGGCGCAGTGCTCCACCAACTCGAGCTTGAAGGCGTTCTCCTGCGTGTTGGCGATCTCGTGGGAGGTGTGGCAGTCGTCGCAGAGGGGCAGCGGCGTGTGCTCGAGGCTCTCGCCGGTGAAGTGGATGCTGCCCTTGAACTCCTCGAAGATGCCCTCGTGGCAGGCGGAACAGGTGCCGACGATGTTGGCGCGGTGGATGCTCGAGACCGGGTCCGTCTGCGGCCGCACCGAGTGGGAGGTGTGGCAGTCGGAGCAGGTGGCCGCGACGACCAGGCCCTTCTCCTGCACGGCCCGACCGTGGACGCTGTCCGAGTAGTTCTCCACCATGCCGGTGGGATCGTCCTCGCTGTGGACGTCGGCCTGTCCGCCGGCGCCGTGGCATTCGCCGCACAGCCCGGCGATGTTGCTCACGTACGTCGGCGAGCGCGGATCGGCTTGCTTGCGGGTCTCGTGGGTGCCGTGGCAGTCGACGCAGCCCGGGGCGTCGGGATCGCCTTCGGCCGCCAGCACGCCGTGGGTGCTGCCCTCGAACTGGTCCACCTGTTCGGCGTGGCAGATGGAGCAGTCCACCCGGGCCACCACCGTGGCGCAGGGCCGGTCGTGGGACGGCGTGGTGCCGGTGTGGCACTGGGCGCAGGCGATCTTGTGGTGCGCGGACTCCGCGAGCTCGATGCGGTCGGTGTAGAGGGACACGCTCCCGCCGTCGCGCTCCATGGTCAGTGCGTGGTCGCCGTGGCATTCCAGGCACTCGCGGTCGGCCATGCCCTCCTCGTAGTAGACGCGACGCACCTCGTGGGGCTGGTGGCACTCGATGCAGGCCGGCACCATGTGGGGCTCCTCCTCCCACAGCTCGCCGGCGATCACCTTCTGATGCACCTGCTCGATGCGGCCGTGGCATTGCTGGCAGGTCGCGGCCACGTTGTCGCGGTGGATGGTCGAGCTCGGATCGGTGTGGGGCTGCACGTCGTGGGAGGTGTGGCAGTCGGTGCAGACCGCGGTGATGGTCAGGCCGCGCCGGAAGAGCCCCTCGCCGTGGATGCTCTGGGAGTAGTGGGTCAGGATGCTGTCCTGCGGGATGTGGTACATGCGCGAGACCTTGGTGCCCTCCTTGTGGCAGCTGCCGCACATGATCGGGATGTTGAAGCGGTTGACCTTGGAGTCCGGTTCCGAGGGCGGGAGCACGTCGTGCGCGCCGTGGCAGTCCCAGCAGCGGGGGGCGTCGGGATTGTCGTCGGCGACGGCGAGGCCGTGGAGGCTGTGGGAATAGACCTCGGCCTCCTCGTCGTGGCACTCGGAGCAGTCGACGGGATCCAGGTCCTCGGCGTGCTCGTCCTCGAAGTCGATCAGATCGGCGTGGCAGTCGACGCAGAGCATCTCCTCGCGCCCGTGCACCGAGCGCTCGTAGAGC
Source organism: uncultured Fibrobacteraceae bacterium (assembly GCA_964607825.1). Taxonomy (GTDB): domain Bacteria; phylum Krumholzibacteriota; class Krumholzibacteriia; order LZORAL124-64-63; family LZORAL124-64-63; genus JAHIYU01. The sequence goes on from CAZSNA010000007.1 coordinate 56,124, forward strand.
TCCAGGTCGATGTAGAGCGAGATGACCCGCTCGCCGCGGATCTTGGTCAGCTCCTCGTCGTCATGGCAGATCAGGCAGTCGTCGACTTCCTGGGCCGCCGCCGGCGAGGCGGCGACGAGCAGCAGGCACAACGGCAGGGCGATCCGCAGCAGGACGGGCCGGATTCCAGTTTCGTACACGCCAGAACTCCCGCGTGACTATTCCTAGTCGGTTTCGAAATTTATTTACTTAAACTCTGCGACGAAAAAACCCGGCTGTCAACCGGTCTTTACCCGGGCGGGGCATCCCGGCTCCGGGCCGGAATCGGCGATAGGCCGATACGCGACGATTTCGTTGACCCGGAGCGGTAAGCGACTACTGTTACCGGATGTTCCGCACCCTGACGACAACCCTGGTCCTGTTGACCTGCGCCCTCGCGGGGGCGTCGACCTCCGTCGCAACGCCGACGGAGGAGACGCCGCCGGCCTCCGCGGAACCCTACTACTTCTACCACGGCCACGACTACGGCACCGACAGCCTGATCCACCCCCTGCGGCTGGTGGTCAACGGCGGCTTCGGCATCATGCAGCTCTCCAACCGCCACAACCGGCCCCTGGACATCGACTACGCCCAGGGCTGGAAGAACGTGTGGCGCAACCTGCTCGATCCCACCGGCGCGATCCAGCAGGAGGGCTGGTGGGACTTCTTCAAGCGCGAGATCATCCCCTTCAGCCTCGACTCGAAGCGGGCCCACTACTGGCCCAACTACACGCAGCACCTGATCGGCGGCGGCATGAGCTACCGCATGATGGTGGAGTGGTACCGCGCCCACGGCTACGAGCGGCCGGGCGTGTGGGGCGGCACGACCATCATGCTCTACCACCTGCTCAACGAGATCGTGGAGAACGACAAGCGCGACTCCTGGTCGACCGATCCGGTGGCCGACATCTGGCTCTTCGATCCGGCCAGCATCCTGCTCTTCAGCAGCGAGAAGGTGTGCCGGTTCTTCAGCCATACGCTGCACATGTCGGACTGGTCCTACCAGCCGGTGGTCGACTTCCGCCACGGCACCCTGCACAACAACGGCCAGAACTTCGCCCTGAAGCTGGACCTGCCCTGGTGGGAGCGGAAGTGGGCCCTGTTCTACCACTACGGGACCCACGGCGAGTTCGGCCTGACGCGGCGATTCCCCGGCGGGCACAACCTGTCCGTCGGCGGGGGCTTCAAGGCCGACGAGCTGCTGGAGATCACGGAATTCCACGAGGGCGCGGAGCTGGCGGTGACCGGCGGCGTGTTCTACGACCGGAACGACTCGCTGCTGGCTTCGGTGCTCTGGGCCAAGTCCAAGGACTACAAGCTGCGCGTGAACGTCTATCCCGGCCTGTTCGAGATCTGCGGCCTCAGGCCCGGGCTGATGTACAACATGAACCGCAACCGGACCGGCGTCCTGGGGATCACGATCTCGAACCTGTCGCTGCCCTTCGGTTTCGCGATCGGGGACGAGCCGACGGACGAGTGAACCCGATCGCGCGACGCACCACGAAAAAGAGGACCCGGCCGTGGCCGGGTCCTCCGCGTTTTCGGTCCGGATCGGGCTCGCGTCAATGCACCTTCACGAGCTTGCAGGCCGCCGACCGGTCGTCGAGGCTCAGGCGGGCGAAGTAGACGCCCGACACGGCCTGGCGTCCGCGATCGTCGCGTCCGTCCCACATCACCTCGCCGGCGCCGGCGGACAGCACCTCGCCGGCCACCAGCGTGCGGATCTCCCGACCCGCGAGATCGTAGATCACCAGGCGAGCGGCCGCCGTGCGGGGCAGGGCGAAGCGCAGCAGGCTGCCGCCGTCGCGCGGCGCGGCGCCGATCCGCAGGGCGTTCGCGGACGCGGGATCGGTCTTGGCCGTCAGCATGGGGCTGTCGGGAGCGGACATGGCGACGGCGCGTCGGGCGTCGATGCATCCCCAGCCGGCGGACATGTCGTAGACACCCGCGACGCAGCCGGCGGTGGGCTCCGCGGTGTCGATCATGATCTGCAGCAGCTCCTCCGGGGCGAGGCCCGGGTTGCGCTGGATCATCAGGGCGGCCACGCCGGCCACGTGGGGCGTCGCCATGGACGTGCCGCTGAGGCGCCGGAATCCGCCGCCGGGCACGCAGGACCGGATATCGACGCCGGGCGCGACCAGGTCGGGCTTGTGCAGGTTCCAGCCGCCGTACAGCCAGTGCGACGGGTCGATCCAGGGCAGTTCGGCCGGCGCATCGCCGCGGCTCGAGAAGGGGGGCACGACGCCGGCGGCGTCGATGGCGCCCACGCCGACCACGGTGGGATAGTTGCCGGGCGTGTCGGAGCTGCCGTACTCGGGGCCGTCGTTGCCCGCGGCGAAGACCGGCAGGACACCCAGCTTGCGCAGGCGCTCGCAGACGGAGAAGAACAGGTCCTCCTTGGCGTCGTCGAGGCTCCAGGACGCGCAGACCACGCGCACGTCGGCCTTGGCCTTCAGCGCGGCCACGAACTCGAGGCCGGCCAGGCACTGCTGATAGGTGCCGACGCCGGCGGCGTCCATGACCTTGACGCCGGCCCAGCTGGCGCCGGGCGCCACGCCCAGGTCGTCGGGGTAGGGACCGAAGCCATCGCCGCCGAGCAGGGTGCCCAGGGTGTGTGTGCCGTGGCCGTTGTCGTCGTAGGGGGCGGTCAGGCCGTCGACCGCGTCGAACCAGTAGCCGGAGAACTTGCCGGTGATGGCGGGATGGGTCGGGTCCACGCCCGTGTCCATGTGCGCCACGAGCACGCCGGTCCCGTCGACGCCGTCCAGCCAGCAGGACTCGACGTCGATCTCGTGGGCGCCCCAGGCCACGCCGGGCTCGGAGGCGTAGGAGACGGGTTCGAGCTCGGGATCGACCAGGCGCACCTCGCCGTTGCGGGCCACCTTCCGGACGTCCTTGCGCTTGGCGATCTTGCGCACCTTGCGCGGCTTGGCCTGCAGCAGGACGGAGTTGAGCAGCCAGTTCTGCTCGAGGACGGTGTAGTCGTCGACGCCCTCCTCGGCCAGGTCCTGCAACAGGGCCTTCTGCATGGCCTCGGCGAGATCGCGGTAGTACTCGATCCGCTCGGGGACCGGGAGCTGGAGCGGGTCGGTCTTGTCCGGTTCGTCCAGGACGACGATCACCTCCAGCCACTCGTCCTCCCCGACGGTCTCGAGCGAGATGCGGAGCTCCTCGGTGAGGGGACTGAAGATATGTTGCGTTTCGAAGACCTGTCCGGCCGGTGAGGCGGCCGCACAGAGCAGGGCGAACATGCCGACGCAGAGCGTCGCAATGGGTGGGCGATTGATTTGAGACAAGGCGATCCCCCTTAAGCAGTCTCTCGGATGTTCTATTGAGTATAGCACTCCGGAAAGGACGAGCGAAAGGGGTCAACGACGGAATAGAGACGTTTTTTTCATTTCCACTTCGTCGGGTTGCTGTAGCGAAGGGGATAACCGTGCTCTAGGATGGCCGTATCGGCCTCACACCCCGCCCTGGAGACGAAGATGATCATGCGCCCGCTCGGCCTCGTGACGACCCTGATCTGCCTGCTCGCAGCCTCGCCGGCCCGGACCTCCGCGCCGGAACCGCCTCCGCCGGTGATCGTCGAGGCGCCGACGCCGTCCCTCGCCGGCGACGGCTGGGACACCCCCTACGAGCTCTCCGGCGGCCTGGAGACCCCCCGCTACGCCGAGACCCTCGCCTATTGCCGTCGCCTGGCGGAGGCCTCCCCCCGGCTGCACCTGACGCGATTCGGCGTCAGCCCCCAGGGCCGCGACCTGATCCTGATGATCGCCGATCGCGACGGGCTGACCACGGCCGAGGCCGTGCGCGCCGCCGGCCGCCCGGTGCTCATGCTGCAGGCGGGCATCCACGCGGGCGAGATCGACGGCAAGGACGCCGGCCTGATGCTGCTGCGCGACATCGAGATCCGGAAGATCCACCCGCACCTGCTGGACGACGTGACGATCCTGCTGCTGCCCATCTTCAACGTGGACGGCCACGAGCGCTTCGGCCCCGCCAACCGGGCCAACCAGAACGGCCCGGCCGAGATGGGCTGGCGCGTCACCGCCCAGGGCTACAACCTCAACCGCGACTACGTGAAGGCCGACGCGCCGGAGATGCGCGCCTGGCTGGAGCTCTACGGCGCCTGGCTGCCCGACTTCTACATCGACAGCCACGTCACCGACGGCGCCGACTTCCGACACGTGGTGATGTACGGCGTGGAGCTGGGCGCGAACCTGGACCCCGACCCGGTCGCCTGGATCCGCGACCGCTACCTGCCCGGCCTGACCGAACGCCTGACCTCCGACGGCTACCCGCCCATGCCCTACGGCGGCTTCCGGCGCTGGCAGGACCCGCGCAGCGGCATCCGCGTGTGGTCCTCGGGGCCCCGCTACTCCCAGGGCTACGCGGCGGTGCGCAACCGCCCCGCCCTGCTGCTCGAGACCCACATGTTCAAGGACCACAAGACGCGGGTCGACGCCACCTACCGCGTGTTCCTGCACACGGCCGAGCTGATGGGCCGCCACGGCGACGAGCTGCGGGCCGCCGTCGCGCGCGCCGACCGCCGTACGGCCTCGCCGGACTTCCGGCGCGCCGACTTCCCCCTGACCCTGACCGCGGACATGTCCGACAGCACCTCGTTCCGCTTCCTGGGCTACGACTACGAGTTCGTGGACAGCGAGATCACCGGCGGGCGCTACCCGGTGTACTCGGACACGCCGGTCGACATGGACCTGCCGCTGTTCGCGTCGCACGTGCCGGAGACGGTGACGCGGCTGCCCGAGGCCTATCTGGTCCCGCCCGAGTGGCTCGACGTCATCGACCGGCTGGAACTGCACGGCGTGCGGGTGCGGCGGCTGGCGCGAGAGACGGAGCTGGCCGTGGAGAGCGTGCGCTTCGTCGATCCGGTGTGGCGCGAGGCGCCGTACGAGGGCCGCCACGGCGCGTCCTACGGCACCGAGCCGCTGACCGAGACCCGCGTCTGGCCCGCCGGCACGGTGGTGGTCGACCTGGACCAGGCCGCCGCGCGCGTCGCGGCCCACCTGCTCGAGCCGGACGCTCCCGACGCCCTGGCCAAGTGGGGCTTCTTCGACACGATCTTCGAGCGCAAGGAGTACGTGGAGCCCTACGTGCTGGAACCGCTGCTGCCGGGGATGATCGAGGCGAACCCCGCCCTGGCCGACAGCTTCGCCGCGGCCCTGGCGGCGGAGCCGGCCCTGGCGGAGAACTACTGGGGCAAGATCCTGTGGTTCTACCGGCACACCGAGTGGTGGGACGACCGCATCGGGGTCTACCCGGTGGGCTGGTCACGCGACCGCCGGGCCGTGGATGCGCTGATCTACTCGGACTGAGCGTCCGGCGTCCAGTCCATGGCCAGCTCGACGTCCTCCACCGTCTTCGGAATGGGCGGTCCCAGCACCCGGTGGCCGCCGTCGTCGATCAGCAGGTCGTCCTCCACGCGGATGCCGCCGAAGTCGCGGTACTTCGCCACGGCCGCGTAGTCGATGAAGTCCTCGTGCCGCTTCTCCCCCGCCCACCGGTCGATGAGCGCCGGTATGAAGTAGATCCCCGGCTCGATGGTGACGACGAAGCCCGGCTTGAGCTCGCGGGCCAGCCGCAGGTAGTTCAGGCCGAACTGCCCGCTGCGCGCGACGCCGGGGTCGTAGCCCACAGCGTCGCCCAGGTCCTCCATGTCGTGGACGTCCAGGCCGAGCATGTGGCCGATGCCGTGGGGGAAGAACAGGGCGTGGGCGCCGGCGGCGACGGCCTCGTCCGCGTCGCCGCGCATCAGGCCCAGCGCGCCCAGGCCCACGGCCGTGGCGCGCGCGGCCGCCAGGTGGACGTCGCGGTTGGTGGCGCCGGGACGCGCGGCGTCGAAGGCCGCCGCCTGGGCCGCCAGCACCACCTCGTAGACCTCCCGCTGCTTCGGCGAGAAGGCTCCGCCCACGGGCAGGGTGCGCGTGATGTCCGAGCAGTAGCCGCCGGCGCTCTCCACGCCGCTGTCCACCAGCAGCAACCGGCCCTCCTCCAGGGTGCCGGGATACGATTCGTTGTGCAGCACCTCGCCGTGGACGGTGACGATGGGCGGGAACGACGGCTGCATGTCGTGGGCCAGCGCCACGCCCAGCATGGCGCCCATGATCTGGGCCTCCTTCAGGCCGGGCTTGGCGTTGTGGAAGGCGATGCGGTACATGAGCGCGCTGACCGCGACGGCCCGTTCGATCTCCGCGATCTCGTCGTCGGACTTGATCTCGCGCTGGGCCACCACCGCGGCCGTCAGCTCGGCCGACGCGCCGGCGTCGATCTCGTCGGGCGTCCGGCCCAGCCAGGCGGCCAGGCGCAGGCGGTTGTCGCCGCGGTAGGGCGGCAGATAGTGCACCTCGTGGCCGGACAGGGCGGCGGGCAGTTCGGCCATGTCGGCGTGACGCCCGACGCCCGCGTCCTTCGCGTGGTCGGCCGTCCCGGGCAGCGGACCCGACCAGATCACGTCGTCGGGATGGCCCGGCGGCCCGTAGAGGATCTCCTCCCCGTCCGGCAGCAGCAGCAGGGCGTGGCCGGGGTGGTCGACGCCCGTGTAGTACAGGAAGCTCGAGTCCTGCCGGAAGGGGTAGATGTTGGCCGTGTAGTTGCGGGGCGCGTCGAGGTTGCCGCCGAGCAGGATCGCGCCCGCGTCCAGGGTCTCGCGCAGGAGACGCCGGCGCCGGCGGTAGGTGTCGTGGTTCATCCGTCGCCTTTCAGGTGGTTCAGTCCGAAGTGCAGGGCCCCCTCCACCACGCCGTGCAGATGGACGCCGGCGGCGCGGTAGACGGTGGCCGGGGCGTCGAGCAGGGCGTCGAGCAGCGCGGGCTGGGCGTTGGCCGGCACGATGCCGCCGCCGGCCGCCAGCAGGGGCGCCAGGTCGTTGCGGGAATCGCCCGCATACAGGATGCGGGGGACGCGGACGCCGGCCGCCTCGGCGATGTGCGTCACCGCCGTGGTCTTGGTGGCGCCGGCGGGCAGGACGTCGAGCAGGTCGCCGTCCTCGTAGACCCCCGAGCTGCGGATCACCGAGAAGGCCACGCCGAGCTCGTCGAGCCGCGCGCGGGCGGCGGTCTCGGCGTCGTCGCCCTCGGCGCCGCGGGGCAGCTCGTAGCTCACCTTGAACTCGCCCTGGCGCTCGGGATCCTGCAGCGCCAGGCCGGGCAGATCGGCCAGGCGCATGCGGATGGTCTCGGTCGTCACGCCGGCCATGGACGCCCGCATGCGCTCGGCGTAGGCCTCGTCGCGACGCCAGAGCCCGGGCGCCCCGGGGTCGGACAGGTGGACCGAGGTGCCCACGTCGCAGGACAGGGCGTCTGGCCGGGGCAGATTCCAAAACGCCATGGCCTCGACGGCCGAGGCCAGATGACGTCCGGTGACATAGGCCACGACCAGGCCCGGATTGGCGGCGCGCAGGGCCTCGAAACGCGCCAGGGCCTCCGGGTGGGAGGGGTCGGGCGCGGCCGGGAAGAGGGTGCCGTCCAGGTCGCAGGCGAGCAGGCGTGAAGGGGCCGTCTTGTCCATGGTCATCGGACTGTAGCGCATGGCGGGCCGAGGGGATAGGGTCCGTTTGACACCCCCGGACCCTTCGCTTAGCCTGTGCCCGGGGAGTCCCGCACAACTCGACCGACCCACCTCGATCCCCAGACACCAACCCGGGAGACGTCCGATGAATCCGCCTCAGGACGCCGCATCGCCTCGCCCGCTGGTCTTCGGCGAAGTCCTCTTCGACCGCTTTCCCGACGGGACGGACGTACTCGGCGGCGCGCCCTTCAACGTGGCCTGGCATCTGCAGGGATTCGGGCTGGACCCGCTGTTCATCTCGCGCGTGGGCGACGACGGGACCGGCGCCGCCGTGCGCGCGGCCATGACCGCCTGGGGCCTCGACGCCGAGGGCCTGCAGACCGATCCGCGTCGCGCGACCGGCGCGGTGACCGTGACCCTGGACGACGGCCAGCCGAGCTTCGACATCCTCGCCGACCAGGCCTACGACGCCATCGACGCGGCCGAGGCCGAGGCGGCGACCCAGGAGAGCCGCTTCGGGCTGCTCTACCACGGCACCCTGGCCCTGCGCGACCCGGTCTCGCGGGCGGCCTGCGACGCCCTGCGGCGGGCCACCCTCGCGCCGATCTTCCTGGACGTGAACCTGCGCCCCCCCTGGTGCGACCACGACGTGGTGCGCTCGGCCCTCGACCGCACCCGCTGGGCCAAGCTCAACGACGACGAGATCCGCGAGCTGACCGGGGAGCGGGGCGACGTACGTCCGCTGGCGCAGGAACTGGTGGAACGACACGGTCTCGAGGCGGTCATCGCGACCCTGGGCGCCGAGGGCGCCGTCTGGGTGGATCGCGAGGGCGTGGTGGCCGAGGTCGAGCCCGAGGACGGGATCGAGATCGTCGACACAGTCGGCGCAGGTGACGCGTTTGCAGCGGTTTGCATACGCGGTCTCTTTCTTGACTGGCCGACGGAACGGATCTTGCGGTCTGCTCACGGATTCGCCGCCCAGATCTGCGGCATCCGGGGAGCCACCGCGCGCGACCCCCAGCTATATATGCGCGCGAATTGACGGGGGACTGTGAAATGTTGAGGGATGGTGAGCCCGAAGGCCTTTACATCCTGATGATGAGCATCCACGGGCTGGTCAGAGCGGAGAACATCGAACTCGGCCGGGATGCGGACACCGGTGGTCAGATCACATACGTGATCGAGATGGCCAAGGCCCTGGCCGCGGACCCGCGCGTGGCCCGCGTGGACCTGCTGGCCCGCCAGGTCGACGGCGTGGATCCGAGCTACGCCGCGCCCTACGAGCCCATCTGCGACAAGGCGCAGATCATCCGCATCCCCTGCGGACCGCGCCGCTATCTCTACAAGGAGAACCTCTGGCCCTACATGGACGAGTTCGTCCACTTCGCCCACTGCCACGTGCGCATGGTGGGCCGGCCGCCCGACGTGGTGCACGGCCACTACGCCGACGCCGGCTACGCCGGTTCGGTGCTGGCGCGCGAGCTGGACGTGCCCTTCGTGTTCACCGGCCACTCGCTGGGACGGGTCAAGAAGCAGCGCCTGCTGGACGAGGGGCGCGACGAGGAGGCCCTGGAGACCCGCTACAAGTTCGAGCGCCGCTTCGCCGCCGAGGAGCAGGCCCTGGCCGCCGCAGACCTGATCGTGACCAGCACCACCCAGGAGATGACCCAGCAGTACTCGACCTACGACAACTTCCGCACCCGCCGCATGAAGGTCATCCCCCCCGGCGTGGACCTGGACCGCTTCCGTCCGCCGCGGCGCGGCGACGACGACCCGCCCATCAAGGCGGAGCTCGACCGCTTCCTGCGCGAGCCCGACAAGCCCATGATCCTCTGCCTCGCCCGGCCCGACGAGCGCAAGAACTTCCGCACCCTGGTCAAGGCCTACGGCCGCGATCCGCGCCTGCAGGAGCTGGCCAACCTGGTGCTGGTGGCCGGCACCCGCGACAGCATCGCCGGGCTGAAGCCGCCCGAGCGCCGGGTGCTGACGGACATCGTGCAGCTCGTCGACGAGTACGACCTGTACGGCAAGGTCGCCTACCCCAAGCAGCACCGGCCCGAGGACGTGCCCGACATGTACCGCCTGGCCACGCGCAGCCGCGGCGCCTTCGTCAACCCGGCGCTGACCGAGCCCTTCGGCCTGACCCTGATCGAGGCGGCGGCCAGCGGCCTGCCGGTGGTCGCCACGCGCGACGGCGGTCCGCTGGACATCGTCGCCCAGTGCCACAACGGCCTGCTGATCGACCCCCTCGATCCGGACGACATCGCCCAGGCCCTGCACACGATCCTCACCGAACGACGGGCCTGGCGCCTGCGTTCGGCCAACGGCGTGGTGCGGGCGAACAACCTCTACACCTGGAACCGGCACGTGGAGACCTATCTGGAGGGGATCGAGCGGATCGTCGCCGATCCCTGGCGGAGCACCCGGACGCGCGACGTCCGCGCCGTCGACGTGGGACTGCCGCTGGGCCGGAGCATCGACGAGGTGCTCGAAC